>DNGI01000506.1:4735-5364 GCA_003486645.1 Cyanobacteria bacterium UBA11370
AACAAACAACCAACAACCAACACATTAACGACGTTTGATAAAAATTTGAGTGAAATAATATTCACCCTTACTATTTTTACTGATACCGATACCAGTCAAATCAAACTCACCTTCAATATTCTGACGATGACCAGGGCTTTGTAGCCAACCTTGAACCGCTTGAGTCGTTGGATCAGAATACCCTTGATTGTAGGCAACATTTTCGGCAGCACTGCTATAGGAAATCGATTGAGCGATCGCACTAATTCGGTCATCAAATCCATTATGACTAAATGGTACTTGACCTGTTGCCATTGCTTGACTATGTAGTCTTGCTTGTTGACTAATTGTCGCATTCAAGGTTAGCGGCGGTAAATTTTTAGACTGGCGATATTGATTGATTTGTTGATGCGTTGACTCCTCCAGTTTAGCGAATTCACTAGACGTTGTTCCTTGAGATACGGTTGAAGGCGGCATAGTCTTCTTGAGTATAGGTTGATTAATACTCAAAGCAGAATCGCAGCTACTCAGTCCGGAAGAAATCACTAGAAATCCACAGATTATCTTAGGCAAACACTTGAGCATTATAATGACTTGAAATGACAAACAACCAACAAGCAAAGGGAGTGGGGGGATGGGGGGATGGGAGG
>DNGI01000117.1 GCA_003486645.1 Cyanobacteria bacterium UBA11370
TTACATCCGTTACATCCGTTACCCCATCCGTTGCCACATCCGTTACCCCATCCGTTGCCACATCCGTTGCCACATCCGTTACCCCATCCGTTGCCAATAGACTTGTGCTGCAACCTTCGCTAATCGTTGCATGGCTAGTTCAATTTCTTCATTACTTGCTGTAAGACTAATGCGAAGACATTGTTGTTTGTGTGTCCATTCTTCTCTTAAACCTGGAAAAAAGGTACTACCGGGAACTACTATGACTCCTACTTGTTTTAATTGTTGATAAAGTTCCCAATCAGTAATCGGTAAATCTTGTAACCATAACCAGGCAAAAATTGCTCCTTCACCTCGATGTAAGAACCACGGTAAATCTTTTGGCATGGCTTGATCCAGTGTAGTTTCTAATATATCAAACTTTTGTTGGTAGTAAGGACGAATGACAGTTGTAGAGAGTTCAGCTAATGCACCAGAGGCGATCGCCATCGCGGCAATGGCTTGTCCGTATCGGGGAGAGTGAATACATAAGTTGGTTTGAAATGATTCTAAAATCCCGACAAATTTCGGATCGCCAATGGCAATTCCAATCCGTTCGCCTGGTAATCCGGCTTTGGAAAGGCTCATACAATGTAGGATAGTTTCACCAAATATGGGTGTCATTTCTGTAAAATTTAAGGCTGGAAATGGGGGGGCGTAAGCGGAGTCAATTAATACGGGTACATTGTAAGGTGTGGCGATCGCTGCAATTTTTTCGACTTCTTCATTGGTCAGAACATTGCCTGTCGGATTGCAGGGACGAGAGACGATCACACAACCTGTATCTTCTGCAATTTTTAATTGGTTAAAGTCGGGACGGTATTTAAAACGATGTCCTGCTTCATCAATTTCTAGAGTGGGTTTATACGCAACAACTGCTTCTGGAGTTAAGCTAACGCCACCGTAACCTGTGTATTCTGGACTGAGGGGTAGGACAATTTTTTTTAAGTTGCCTTCACTGGTATAACCACCAAACGCATTAGCGGCGTAGAAGTAAATGGATTGAGAACCGGGAGTAATGAGAATATTGCGATCGCTTAGATTTAACCCATACCGTTGATTAAAATCGTTCGCAATGGCTTCAATTAAGGGTTGATATCCTTGAGATGATCCATAACGACAAACAACCTCACCATACTCTGGACTTGCTAATAATTGAGCGGTACAATCTCGCCAAAGTTGCTCTACTTCTGGCAAAATTACTGGATTTCCTGCACTTAAATTAATAAAGTCCTGTCCCTGACCTGCGCGTAAGGTTTCTATAATATCTTTCATAATAGCCCGAACGCCTGTGAGGCTAGACATTTGGGTACCGAATTGAGTCAGAGTAGGAACCATAATTTTAAGGGCAGTGGTGGAATACCGTTTGTTTCTAGATTAGCGTTTCCTGTGGCAGATGCAAAATTCACTAAATTTGAGGGAGTGGGGAGAAAAATAATAGCAATCTAAAAAAGAAACGCGGCATAGGAGTTAGTGAAACGTTGACAGAGTACATTTTTCCCCATCTAAAATTATTACATCCCAAATGTTATGAGATAAGCTATTGTCCATCTAACTTGCATAGTCTTTAGTTACGAAACTTTCCAGTTAAATCCTCTCACCCTCTCTGCGTCTATAGCGGTTCTCATACTGATGGGGTACAAATTTTTAGGTTTTAGGGAGTGGGGAGTCGGGAAGAAAATTAAGCGTACCTCACCCATTTGAAAAATGCTATATCTCAAGCACCAATTTAAAAGCGTCACAGTTTAGATGGGTGGTGGTGAGGGAACTGGGGGTGGTGTTATCGTTGGCGGTGTGATTGCGGGTGGTGAAGGAACAGGCGGTGGTGTAATCGTGGGTGGTGTGATTGCAGGTGGTGAAGGAACAGGCGGTGGTGTAATCGTGGGTGGTGTGATTGCGGGTGGGGATACGGCGGGTAACGGTGTAATTGTGGGTGGTGTGATTGCAGGTGGTGATATTGCGGGTGGGGGTGTAATCGGCGGTATTGGGGTAAGGGGTACGGGTGGCATTTGGGATTAAATGAGCAAACGTTGATAACAGCAGCTTGAATATGGGTAACGATAACATTAGACCTCTCCAAAAAAGAATCTCAAACCCTTATCCTGTCTAAAGGAAAACTTAATTTCTGGAGATGTCTATTAGCGATCGCTACTGCTGCTTTAACAAAATAATAAACGTTGATGGGGTAGTTACTAGAGCTTTGACAGAGTTCAGTATCCCACTAGGCAAAACGTGTCAGGCGTTGAAGAAAAAATTGGCAACGGATGGGTAGCAGATGTAACGGATGGAATGTAATATCATGTCCGGTTGCATAACTCTAAAAAAAAGAATGAGGGAAAGGGAGAAAGGGAAAGAAAGTTTATTAGGGGTGATGATCCAGACATCATATCAGCTAATTCTACAGATTATTCATCCGCTACATCCGTTACCCCATCCGCTGCTAATTATTCATCCGCTACATCCGTTACCTCATCCGCTGCTAATTATTCATCTCCCCCCACCCGCACTCCTGAAGACAATCACCCAATTCAGGATTAAATAGTAGAAGTCACAGGAGTCATCATTAACCATTCGTGTCTAAAAAGCTAAAACCTAATCGTTCCCTCACTGGAATTGCCGGAATTGTGGGAATTGCCACCCTAATTAGTAAACTCTTTGGATTAGTGCGAGAACAAGCGATCGCCGCCGCTTTTGGAGTGGGTTCCGTTGTCAACGCCTACGCCTTTGCCTACGTTATTCCCGGATTCTTATTAATCTTACTCGGTGGAATTAATGGACCCTTTCATAGCGCTTTAGTCAGTGTTCTTGCCAAGCGCGATAAATCCGAAGCTGCACCCTTAGTCGAAACTGTCACGACTCTAGTTAGCGGTATTCTACTGTTAGTCACATTTGTTTTAATTTTCTTTGCCGGAACCTTCATCGATATCCTTGCACCCGGTTTGGATCAAGCGACACGAGAACTCGCCATTCAACAATTACAAATTATGGCACCTTTAGCTCTATTAGCGGGACTAATTGGGATTGGCTTTGGCACACTTAATGCTGCCGATCATTATTGGTTGCCAAGTGTTAGTCCGTTATTTTCCAGTTTAGCGGTTATTGTTGGATTGGGTATTTTAGCCTTCACGTTAAATGGACAGATTGATAGTCCTAACTATATCCAATTAGGCAGTTTAGTTTTAGCTGGAGGAACGTTAGTTGGTGCTATTTGGCAATGGTTAGCCCAACTCGTCGCTCAATGGCGTTCTGGACTGGGTACAATGCGATTGCGATTTAACTGGCGCATTCCTGGAGTTAAAGAGGTAATGCAGGTCATGATACCCGCTACTTTTTCATCGGGAATGCTGCATATTAATGTTTATACCGATTTATATTTCGCGTCTTTTATCCCCAATGCAGCGGCGGCAATGAGATATGCCAACTTCATTGCTCTTACACCTCTGGGCATTATTTCTAATATGATATTAGTGCCAATGTTACCCGTATTTTCCCGACTTGCCGCACCCGAACATTTGCCGGAATTAAAAGCCAGAATTCGTCAGGGATTACTCCTCTGTGCCCTAACCATGTCACCGCTAACGGCTATTTTTATATCCTTATCGGTTCCGATAGTAAGAATCATTTATGAACGCTATGCGTTTCAACAAGAGGCATCCGAGATTGTAGCACCTGTATTAATGGCGTATGGATTGGGGATGTTCTTCTATTTAGGACGAGATGTTTTAGTGCGAGTGTTTTATGCCTTGGGGGATGGTGAAACACCTTTTCGGATCAGTATTGTCAATATTTTTTTGAATGTCATCCTCGATTATCTATTAGTAAAACCTTTTGCTACACCTGGATTAATCCTGGCTACCATTGGTGTTAATATTACATCGATGATATGGCTATTGTGGGTCTTGAATCGTAGGTTAAATGGTTTACCTTTCGTTGAATGGGGTTTAGCCTTATTGGGGTTAACGGCTAGTAGTGTTGTGGCTGGATTAGGAAGTTGGGGCGTTAACTGGGGTTTAACCCAATGGTTGGGGAGTGACAATTTTTTGCTTCAGCTTTTACAATTAAGTCTTTCGATAGGAGTGGCTTTTGGTATTTTTGCTTTGTTAGTGATACGTCTCAAGTTACCTGAAGTAGATATTTTAGTGTCTCGTCTGCGTCAGAAGTTTATTAAGTAAACTTATTCATTTAAGTTTCATGGTTCAATATGACGTAATTATCGTCCTTGGGAATCCAGCAACTGAAGACGGAGAACCCGGTGCAATCATGACGACACGAGTCGAAAAAGCGGTTGAACTCTTTAACCAAAAATTAGCCAATAAAATTATCGTTTCCGGAAATGCAGTCTACAATCAATTTAACGAAGCGGTTATCATGTCTGAACTCGCAAGATCATTAGGAGTGCCAGCGACAGCCATTATTAAAGAAACCGTAGCCAGGAATAGTTATGAAAATGCCAAGTTAGCTGTTGATATTTTAAACGCGAACAATTGGACAAGAGCGCTTGTAATCACTTCTCCCTATCACCTCAAAAGAGCCAGCTATATTTTTTCTCATTATGATATTGACTATAAAATTGTTGTCGCTAATTATCCCAAGGGCTTCTCGACAGTAAACAAACTGATCTATAATCTCTGGGAAACGTGGTTATTGACAAAACTTTATCTTTTTGGCGATCGCCGACTTCCCTTAGCAGTCCCTAAAAGGTAAAAAATCCGGTTTCATTTAGACTTTTACCTCCCTAACTATGGCAACGATTAACAACAACTACCTCAAACTTAAAGCTGGCTATCTCTTTCCCGAAATTGCACGACGGGTTAATACTTTTGCCCAAGGGAATCCGGATGCAAAAATCATTCGTTTAGGCATTGGAGATGTGACAGAACCTTTACCCGAAGCCTGTCGCACAGCGATGATTAAAGCTGTCGAAGAAATGGGCGATCGCGCTGCCTTTAAAGGCTATGGCCCAGAACAAGGGTATGCTTGGTTACGAGAAAAGATTGCCACTCATGACTTCCAAGCGCGAGGATGCCAAGTTGAAGCCGATGAAATCTTTATTTCCGATGGTTCTAAGTGTGATACGGGCAATATTTTAGATATTTTTGGTGACGATAATGCGATCGCAGTCACCGATCCGGTTTATCCCGTCTATGTTGATACTAACGTAATGGCGGGACATACAGGAAATGCCAATGATCAGGGAGAGTTTGAAGGGTTAGTTTATCTACCCATTACCGCCGAAAATAATTTTACCGCTCAAATTCCCTCCCAAAACGTTGATTTAATTTATCTTTGCTTCCCCAATAATCCTACAGGCGCAACCGCTACAAAGGAACACCTAAAAGCATGGGTAGATTATGCCAAAGCGCATAATTCTATTATCTTCTTTGATGCCGCTTACGAAGCCTTTATTACCGATCCAAATTTACCCCATTCTATCTATGAAATAGAAGGGGCGCGAGATTGCGCCATTGAATTTCGTTCTTTTTCTAAAAATGCCGGATTTACTGGAACTCGTTGTGCCTTAACCGTAGTGCCAAAAACCCTTACTGCCAAAGCCGCAGATGGTTCAGATGTGGAATTATGGAAACTGTGGAACCGCCGCCAATCGACTAAGTTTAATGGAGTTTCCTATATCATCCAACGAGGTGCAGAGGCAGTTTATTCTGACGAAGGACAGGCACAAATTAAGGAATTAGTCAGTTTCTATTTGCAAAATGCCACAATTATTCGTGAGAAACTTTCTGAAGCAGGATTAGCTGTTTATGGGGGTGTAAATGCACCTTATGTTTGGGTAAAAACGCCGAATAATTTATCCAGTTGGGACTTTTTTGATAAGTTACTTCATACTTGTAATGTAGTCGGAACACCGGGTTCGGGTTTTGGTGCAGCAGGTGAAGGGTATTTTCGGATTTCAGCCTTTAATAGTCGGGAGAATGTCGAGGAAGCGATGAAGCGAATTATCGAGAAGTTTAAGGTGTAAGGATTGGGGTGGGTATTGCCCACCCTACTATTTTGCTTTGTTGGTACGTAGAAAGATGTTTAAAGATACGGGTTTGGATGTATTTAAAGGTTAGCAAAACGAGTAAAGTGTAAAAAATTATGCAGCCTAAAACAATTATTTTAAGTACACTATTCAGCCTGAATTCGATACTTTTTATTACAAATCAACCGGATAATTTTTATCAAGCTACGGCATTATCACAACCTGTTTATCAATCAATTCCAGAGTTAGAAGATATTGATAAATTTAGAGAAACATTTGAAGCTCGATACGTACCTTCAGGAGATATGGAGCCAACTATACAAGTCAATGATAAAGTATTAATCGATAAACATACCTACAAATTAGAAGAACCGGAGCGTGGTGATATTGTCATATTCAATCCTCCAGAAACCTTAATAAGACAGAACTTTCGCGACTCATTTATCAAACGAATCATTGGTTTACCTGGAGAAACTGTAGAGATAAAAGCTGGACAAGTTTACATCAATACTCTTCCCTTGCAAGAAGGCTATATTGCAGAGCCACCTCTTTATGAGTATGGTCCTGTTCAAATTCCTGCTAATTCTTATTTTGTTCTAGGAGATAATCGAAATAATTCATACGATAGCCATTACTGGGGATTTGTTCCGCGTTCCCTGATTTTCGGTAAAGCAATAGCAATTTATTGCCCAGTTGAGCGTCAACAAATACTCGATACTTCAGTACCATTGAGTCCAAAGAATCAAGCAATCATTTCTACTATTCAGGAAATATTCAGAAGCTCACCATCTCTTTGCAACCTTTCGCCCTAATGCTTAATCCTATTATGTTCGGTAAAATAATTCTAAAAAAGATTGAGAAGGATTTAGCGTAGCGGAACGTAGTTCGGGGGAGAGGGGGAGAATTTTGATTACGAGTGATTAGCAGAAGATCATATCACCCAGAATCTCAACATATGCGATCGCTCCCTCCTCGGATTTTTGGCTAATCACCCCTAATAAGAAAAATAGCAAAAAAGCTAGAAGAACTATTGAGAGTTATTGGCTCGAAAATTCCCAGAGGAGGTTCACCGTAACGGCCACCAACCAACTTTATCCCGCGTAGCACTGTAGACTTCTTTTAAACCTTCTGGATCACTCACTCGCACAATGTCACTGGAAATATCACTAGCTTTAGGTGATTCAAGTAATTTAATTTGTTGCATTCCCTTCAGTACCTGTTCTACTGTGCGATGGTTGAGTTGAGTAGCATGGGCAATAACATCCACTGGCAGATCGAACACATAAATTCCCTTTGGATCAGGTTGGTTGCCTAGCGATCGCTCCTGATAAACGAGGGCACGCATGAGGGCAGCAACGGCTTGGGGAGGATAGGTACTGCAATTGAGTAAATGATACTGGAATTTTTCTCGCAGTTCAAAGAGTAAGTTGTAGCGATCGCGGAATATCTCACTTTTTTCGTAAATTGCTTGTACCGCCTCTACCGGAATTTTAATCACATCTGTTGTTTTATAAGCTTCCACCAGGCTGGGAAATGCCCTGGAAACTTCTCCATAGCTAAGTGGTAGGTTTCTCATCCCAAAACACCCACCTGGATAACTAATAGCAATTACCCGATCTAACGGTGTACTGCGAATAATAACTGGGCCACCACTCACAACAGCATACAGGCAATTGAGATCTGCTCCTGGACGAAAGGCTGTGTAAACTGGACGGCTAGAATAAAGCTTTTCTACCTTCAGGTTGGGCAAGCTTAAGCAGTCCCAAATCCAATCCTCGTTCAGTTCCCTGAATAGGTAATTGTTTTGGAGTAACTCCTTGATCGAGGCAGATTCTGGTTGTTTGGCTGTTTTTGGCATACTCCATCTTTATTGGGCTGATTCAAGCTTACCCACCCAGCCTTACGGCATCCGTACTATTTGAGTGTAAAAGATTTAACACTACCGTGGCTAAACGGTAACAATTGGCACACAAGTTATTCTGACTTCATCTTCACACGAAACGATTACCCCGTAAAATTCAACTTTCTAAATGAATTGCAATTAAATTACAATTCATTTAGAATTTAAATAGAATATACAAGCCCTTAAATATCACCCCGAAATCCTATGCAGATGCAGTTCAGGCTGCCGATAGAGGTTGAGCTTGAGCGGCTAATTTGTGTCCAGATGGTGTCGGGATGGGATAGGGATTGCCATCGGTTTGGAAATAGTGTTTGAACCTTTACAAAAGGTTCCTCGGCTGCTATATCCCAGCTATTCCCATCCAAGCAATAAATTCAAAATGTATTTAAAATTAATTGAAATTAAAATCGCTTTCGGCTAAGATTGAATTCCACCTATAAACCAGGTACTCTCGTAAGGAAGCTTGTATGAAGACAGCCCGATACATTTCATACCTTCGGCGATCGCAGCAGCAATTGATCCGATTAACATTGATGGGAGTAGTTGTGAGTGGAGCGATCGCCGCCTGTGCCAACAACAGCGGTACATCCAGCAGCGGTGATACATCCGAAACAGCCAACGCCAACAAGGAAGTTAAACTTACCCTGGTATCCTATGCCGTAACCCAAAAGGCTTACGAACAAATCATTCCCAAATTTGTAGAACAGTGGAAAGCCAAAACAGGTCAAACCGTCACCTTTGACCAAAGTTATGGGGGTTCCGGTTCTCAAACTCGTGCTGTCATTGATGGACTTGAAGCCGATGTCGTCGCACTAGCCTTAGCGCTGGATACCCAAAAGATTGAAAAAGCCGGACTGATTGAACCCGGTTGGGAAACAGAATTACCCAACGAGTCCATTGTTCACAAATCCGTTGCCGCTCTAGTCTTTCGGGATGCCAACACTAAAGTTGCCAAATGGTCTGATCTGGCTACAGGCAACATTAAAGTCATCACCGCCAACCCCAAAACCTCCGGGGGAGCGCGTTGGAACTTCCTCGCCTTGTGGGGAGCAATAACTCAAGCTGGCGGTACGGAACAAGAGGCAGAAACCTTTGTCGAGAAAGTCTTTAAGAATGTACCCGTCCTACCCAAAGATGCTCGTGAATCCAGTGATGTATTTTACAAACAGAATCAGGGCGATGTGCTAATTAATTATGAAAACGAGGTACTTCTCGCCAAACAACAGGGCGATAAACAACCCTACCTTGTCCCCACCGACTACAACATTTCTATCGATAACCCAGTCGCCGTCGTTGATGCCAATGTAGACAAACACGGGACACGTGAAGTAGCAGAAGCCTTCACCGAATTTCTATACACCCCCGAAGCGCAACGAGAATTTGCCAAAGTCGGTTTCCGTCCGGTAGATGAAACTGTAACGAAAGAATTTGCGGCCCAATATCCCAAAGTAGACAAGCTATTTACCGTCAAAGACTTGGGTGGTTGGGACAAGATTCAAAGTCAGTTTTTTGACGATGGAGCCTATTTCGACAAAATGCAGGAAAAACTATCCAAATCGAAGTGAAATTAATTCCTGACTCCGATGATTCACAACAGCCATATTTCCCAACTTGAACCAGACAGCGCACTTGATCTCAATGTGCGCGATCGCAGAATCACTAAAACCTGCGTTAGAGTTCGTATTCCAAAACGATACCAACAAGAACCCGTACTTTCCAATCTGATCTCCCAGCAAGGATTAAAGGTAAATATTAAAACTGCAATCTTGGGTACAGTTTGGGGTGGCAATGCTCAGGGAGATGGTTGGTTTGACTTACAACTCCAGGGTACTGTTAAGCAAATTGATAGCGCTTTAATCTACCTTTCGGATTTGGATATCGAGGTTTGGCACGAATCGAGCGATGAATAATAGGTAAAGTTTGTTAGTTGTTATTTGTTGTTTTTGAGTAGTGCAACAGCAAAATTTCCTGGAGACTCCCATGATTCAAAACCTTAATCTCAACTCAATGAAACGAGAGAGTATTGATCCACAAAACCCAAGACTCACTCAAACTCGTATCAGAGTTAGAATTTCCCAAAAATACCATCAGGAACCAGTAATTTCAAATTTAGTCTCTGAAAAAGGATTAAAAGTAAATATTTCCGCTGCAATATTAGGCGGTAATGCCAAGGGAGATGGCTGGTTTGATCTACGACTTGAGGGAACGGCTCAACAAATTAATAGCGCTCTCATGTACCTTTCTGACTTAAATGTAGAAATTTGGCAAGATTCTGATGACGAACAAGATGGGTGGTAAAGTTGGTTGTTGTTTGTTGTTTGTCGTTTGTTGTTTGAGAACTCAGTCAACAATTAGTCACTAACAACTAATAACTAACAACCAACAACCAATAACTAACAACCAATAACTAATAACCAACAACTAATGACTAACTCGACGACTTATTTGGGTTCTAGTAAACCTTTAACCACTGTTGTGCAAAACAGGTTTGCTGGAATTTCTTTGCCGTGGACGGTGACAATATCTTATCTAATACTGATATTGTTACTCCCCACAATGGCACTACTTACCAAATCCCTCACCCTTGGGCCAGCGGAGTTTTGGCGAATTGCCACTTCACCCATTGCCCTTTCCGCTTACAATGTCACCTTTATTACCTCTCTATTAGCTGCTCTTGTTAATGGCGTAATGGGAACCTTGGTTGCTTGGGTGCTGGTGCGCCATGACTTCCCAGGGAGAAAACTTGTCGATGCGGTGGTAGATCTGCCTTTTGCTCTACCCACTTCAGTTGCAGGGCTGGTTTTAGCGACGGTGTATAGTGATAAAGGCTGGATTGGACAGCTTTTTGCCCCCTTTGGGATCAAGATTGCCTTTACCCGCTTGGGGGTATTTGTGGCGATGGTATTTATTTCTTTACCCTTCATTGTTAGGACATTACAACCTGTATTGCAGGAGATGGAAAAAGAAATTGAAGAAGCGGCGTTGTCCTTGGGAGCATCTCAACAACAGACGTTTTGGCGGGTATTGCTACCACCATTAATGCCGCCTATTCTAACTGGGGTAGCGTTGGGTTTTTCGAGGGCAGTTGGAGAATATGGTTCTGTGGTGATTGTGTCTTCTAGTATTCCCTTTAAGGATTTAATTGCTCCAGTTTTGATTTTCCAGCGGCTGGAACAGTATGACTATGCAGGTGCAACGGTGATTGGTGCGGTATTACTCATTGTTTCACTGGTATTGCTGTTATTAATTAACGGGTTGCAACAGTGGGGGCGGCGCTATGCTAACTAGTAAACCGATTAATTCTAAAGCGAGGGATAAGTCTCGTCCTCTCGTTTCTGGCAAAGCTGTTTTAATTGCGATCGCGCTAGTTTACTTGCTGTTAGTCTTATTTATTCCGGCGGTAGCGGTATTTTATGAAGCCTTTCACAAAGGTGTCGGACTATTCCTCAAAGAAGCGAGTACTAGGGAGTTTCTTCACTCTGTACAGCTAACGTTGATCATGACAGCGATCGCCTTACCCCTAAATACAGTATTTGGGTTATGTGCGGCGTGGGTGATTGCTCGGAATCAGTTCCGAGGGCGGGCGTTACTAATTAGTATTATTGACTTGCCTTTTGCTATTTCTCCAGTGGTGGCTGGGTTAATGATTGTGTTACTTTACGGACGCAATGGTTGGTTCGGTCCTCTGCTCAATAGTATCGACTTCAAAATGATTTTTGCTTGGCCGGGAATGGCTATTGCTACAATTTTTGTAACGATGCCCTTTGTAGCACGAGAAGTTATCCCAGTGTTAGAGGAAATGGGAGCGGATCAGGAAGAAGCAGCTCGTACTTTGGGAGCAAGTAACTGGCAAATTTTCTGGCGCGTCACTCTACCAAATATTCGTTGGGGTTTGCTCTATGGTGTTCTATTAACGAATGCTAGAGCGATGGGGGAATTTGGTGCGGTTTCGGTTGTTTCCGGTGGTATTGTGGGACGCACTCAAACCCTACCTATTTTCGTCGAACACGCTTACAAGAATTATCAAACTCAGGCGGCTTTTGGTGCTGCTGCAATTTTGGCGTTACTGGCGGTGGTAACGCTCATTTTTAAAGAAATTCTGGAACGCCGCACAAATCACGTTCATCGTTAATGGCTAATGGCTAATGGCTAATGGCTAATCGTTTTTGAACTAGGAATTATGAAGCATGAACGATTAGCAAGGATTGAGTTTATAACTAGTAAATTGCGTTATTAACTATTTAGCGATTAGCTGTTAGGGATTGACTATTCATCTAAGGAGGAGGAATCGTATGAGTATTATTGTTGAACAAGTTTCTAAGGAATTCGGTGATTTCAAAGCTCTGGATCGGGTGAATTTAGAGGTGAAAGAAGGGAGTTTGGTAGCACTGCTTGGACCTTCGGGTTCCGGGAAATCCACGCTACTACGAGTGATTGCAGGTTTGGAGCCACCGGATACTGGGTCAATCCTGATTAACGGTCAAAATACAACTCACTTAGATGTTAGCCGACGCAATATTGGTTTTGTGTTTCAGCATTATGCGTTGTTTAAGCACTTGACAATTCGCCAAAATATTGCGTTTGGCTTGGAGATTCGCAAGCGTTCTCGGCGTGTGATTAAGGAACGAGTTGAGGAATTGTTAGAGTTAATTCAGTTAAAGGGATTAGGCGATCGCTACCCGTCTCAACTTTCCGGTGGTCAGCGTCAGCGGGTTGCTCTTGCCCGCGCTCTTGCTGTACAACCCCAGGTATTATTGTTGGATGAACCCTTTGGGGCATTGGATGCTAAGGTTCGTAAGGAACTCCGCGCTTGGTTGCGGCGGTTACATGAAGAAGTCCATGTTACGAGTATTTTTGTCACCCACGACCAAGAGGAAGCGATGGAAGTGGCAGATGAAATTGTAGTGATGAACCAGGGTCAAATTGAGCAAGTGGGTACGCCTGCTCAAATTTATGATTATCCAGCGACTCCTTTTGTGATGAGTTTTATTGGTCCAGTGAATGTATTGCCTAGCCATGCTCGTTTGTTCCGGGACAATGGTTTGGAGGCAATGCAAACCCAAATGTTTGTGCGTCCTCACGATATTCAGGTACACACTTCCGCGAATGGAGCCGCAGCCAGTGCTATTGTCAAGCGAGTGATCCATCTGGGTTGGGAAATTCAGGTCGAGTTAGCTCTAACAGATGAGCAGGTGGTTTTTGCTCACCTGAGTCGTGAACAGTTCGCTGATCTCACTCTTAAGCCTGGTCAACAGGTATTTGTTAAACCCAAGGATGCGAAGTGGTTTCCTGAATTTACTACCAATCACTACCAAGTTGCAGGAGCAACTCGTTCTTAGTCGTAACCAGCGCCTAGTGACTAGTGGCTCGTTCATGCCTAGACTATAACGTGTCTGTAATCGAGGCAATGTCCTAACGGGTCACTGATTGATGCCAAGCTGCACTAGTAAAATGAATTATTTTTTAGCTATTACTTGTTTTCCGTAAAAATACGGTCTATAAAAAGTTTGAAGGTTCTGTAAACTGAATATATCTGGCACGCTTTTAAATTACTTATTGAGATAGATGAGGAGATGGGAGGAAGGGGAGAGGGTTTAGCCGGAAAGTTTCTGAATTGAAGAATAGGTAATCCCAAATGCAAGGGCAGCTTATTTATCCCTTGCCTCTCATTTCTCTTTCTTCCTCCTTCCCTTGACCTTCGACTGAGTAAAAAGGGGTTAGGAGTCCCCTGGACTATATCTACGGGATGGCGTAACCTAATTCATAACTAACTGCCAAGATTTGGCTATCTCAGGGTGCAAACAAAGACATGAAATTAATTCATAACTCTTTATATCAGACAGCTCTAGCTCCTAGGAGAATCACTGTTTCATTGCGATCTCCATCCCAAGGGACATCCCTTCAACGGTGGACTTTTACCGATCAACCCGTGATTAAAATTGGGCGGTGTGCCAATAACGATATCGTTCTCCATAGTTCGGTCGTCTCGCGTTATCATCTAGAAGCACGACGGATCGCAACCCAGTGGAAAATCATTAATTTTGGTAACAATGGCACTTATCTAGAGGGTCAACCTATCACTGAAGCGATTGTCAGAGACGGTATGATTATTAGATTGGCAATTTCGGGCCCTCAACTCCAAATTCAGTTGGGTTCTTCTGTTCCGGATTCAATGCTAAAGAATGTGTTGAAGACACAACTTGTAAATTAACAAAAATAATGGCAACGAGGCGATATATCGCTGAAAGCTATAGCAGTTCTCAATTGGATGAGGTAGTTTTATCCAGAGGTTTCGGGAGGAGGGTGTAAGGAGTGGGAAAGAAAACCCAATCTACCTCACCAGAATGAGAATTGCTATATTACTTCTCTAGCAGAGAGTCTGTACCTTCAATATGACCAAATATTCGTTCCGAATACTCTATCAATTTCTTATTATTCAGTATTTTTCAGATAATTTGTTTATCCTAAATATTCTTGAGCATAAGCAATCCACAAATCGGTAAACCTAGCGTTTGAATATCTCGGTTTCAATTCCTGATGTTTACAACGACTTGCCATCTGACCCTAAGCTCCAATTTGACTGGGTTCAGTTCCTCAATTTCTCTAAGCAGCCGAGCATCTTACCTCCACAAATGCTTTAGAATTACTATAGATTAAGTGAGTGTAGAAAAATAAAATAAACATAACTTCATTTCAAACGAACTGCACCTACTTACCCCTGAAAAAGGTAAGAGTTTATGGCTTAAATAATGACGATCCTCTCCCACCAACTGCAACAACGGTTAGCTACTCCTCTAAAAATTGGCTCATTTGAAATCAAAAGTCGGGTTTTACAATCTCCCCTCTCTGGAGTTACAGACTTGGTATTTCGTCGCCTCGTGCGACGTTATGCCCCAGACTCAATGATGTACACTGAGATGGTGAATGCTAAAGAATTGTGCTATCTCAAACAGCTACCCAGGATTATGGAGATAGAACCCAATGAAAAACCTATTAGTATTCAATTATTTGATTGCCGTCCTGATTTTCTAGCTCAAGCCGCACAAATGGCAGTAGCAGAAGGAGCGGATACAGTTGATATTAATATGGGTTGCCCTGTTAATAAAATTACCAAAAAGGGAGGGGGTTCTGCCTTACTGCGAGATCCGGAAACCGCTGAAGCAATTGTAAGGACGGTTGTTAACGCGGTTTCAGTTCCTGTTAGTGTGAAAACTCGGATGGGTTGGAGCGATCGCCATATTAATATCTTAGACTTTGCTAAACGGATGGAGGATGCAGGAGCAGAGATGCTTACCCTACACGCCCGTACCCGTGAACAAGGTTACAATGGTTCTGCTCAGTGGGAATGGATTGGGCGAGTCAAGGAAATTCTTTCGATTCCAGTTATTGCGAATGGGGATATCTTTTCGGTAGAGGCAGCGGTGAAGTGTCTGGAACAAACGGGTGCGGATGGGGTGATGTGTTCACGGGGAACGCTAGGCTATCCGTTTTTAGTGGGCGAAATTGATCATTTTCTCAAAACCGGGCAATCCCTGGCAACTCCAACACCAGTAGAACGATTAGAATGTGCTAAGGAACACTTGCAAGCTCTGTGGGACTATAAAGGCGATCGCGGTATCCATCAAGCTCGAAAGCACCTGGCTTGGTATGCTAAGGGATTTGTAGGTGCTGGAGAGTTGCGCGATCGCCTCAGTCGGATTGAAACAGTCGTTCAGGGAGTTGAGTTGATTGATGGCGCGATCGCTCGACTTAAGGCAGTTAGTCCTTAATCCTACACCCTACTATAGCGGTTCTCATACTCATGAGGTACAAATTCCTGGGTTTTGGGGAGTGGGGAGTGGGGAGGGAGGGGGAGAAGATTTTTAATG
>DNGI01000260.1:0-8559 GCA_003486645.1 Cyanobacteria bacterium UBA11370
GATTGTTTAAGCTGTTCGTCATTTAAACCTTACTGTCAATAATTACAGAATCCTTGTAGTGCGACCATCTTGGTCGCTACTGATACCCAATTTAAAGGCGTGACAGCTTACAACCTCAAAAATGATTTCAGACTTTGATGAAAACGGCAAACTACCACCAGGAATTCATTGGGCAACATGGGAGGAATTTACAGATAGATTTGGTACTACACCACGTCGGCTTCGCCTGATACAGGGACTCAAATTAGCAATGGAGGAATTACAAGCAGCAGGGTGTCAAACGATTTACATTGATGGGAGTTTTATCACTGAAAAACGGAATCCGGGTGATTTTGATGCCTGCTGGGACGAGAACGGAGTCGATTTGAATGACTTACAAAGCCTCGCTCCTACTTTATATAATTTTGCCCAAAAACGTGCTGAACAAAAAGTCAGGTATGGTGGAGAAATTTTTCCAGCCAGTTACCCAGCAGATATTTCAGGAACCCCCTTTATAGACTTTTTTCAATTTGATACGAGAACAGATACAAGAAAAGGAATTATAGCTATAGATTTAGTGAGGTACTTGCCATGATGATCAAAACTGAAAAACAGTACCATAGCACTCAAGAGTGGTTGCATAAATTTGAGCATACCGTATCAGAAATCGAAAACAACGAAAATCTAAAATCTGACCCGTTACGGCAGAAACTATACAGAGATTCATACCAGAGCCAAGTTGACGAGTTAAGGGAACAAATCACGGAATATGAAACCCTTACAACCCATGATCCAAAAACTCCATTAATTCTAAAAATTCAGGATATCAATGAACTTCCTCTCCTGCTAATTAAAGCTCGCATGGCAGCTAAACTCAGCCAAAAAGAACTGGCAGATTTAGCGGGACTTGATGAAGCACAAATTCAGGAGTATGAAGAGAAAGACTATGAAACAGCTAGTTTTATCGATGTAATGGCAGTGTTTGATGCCCTGGATATAAACGTTCAAAAAGGTGAATTTTTACTGCCTTTGGATAAGCTGAGAAGAACGCCGATTACAAAAGAAGAGTTGCTAGGGAAGACTAAAAATTGAACAACTCTCTAAGCGGAATTTGGGATAAAATTAAGATTACCAGTACGAGGGAAGTTATTTATGCTCAAGTATAACCTGTTAAATTGCTTACCTTCAGCGGAAGATTTACCCGATTCTGATGATACTCCTGTGGATAATGAACTACAAAATTTAATTCCTGGTCTACTCAAAGCGATACTCGCCCTATTGTGGGTAGAGCGTTGGGATTGGTTCTTTGGAGTGGATATGGGGGTTTATTATGATCCTGGCAAGTCGGCGATGCCTGCGGCTGGCTTCGCCTACGCACCGGATGGGTTTTTAAGTATTGGCGTACCAAGATTTATAGATGAAGGTTTACGGCTTTCTTATGTAGTGTGGGAAGAGAAAGTTGTGCCGCTGTTAGCGTTAGAAGTTGTTTCGCATAAACGGAGAGGAGAATACAATAATAAGAAAGAAATCTATCGAGAGATGGGAGTATTATACTATGTAATTTACAATCCGTTGCGCCGCCGGAAAGCGTTCTTAGAAGTGCATAAATTAGTGGATGGGAGCTATAAGTTAGTACCAGGAAATCCGGTGTGGTTGCCGGAAATTAATTTAGGAATAGGTGCGGAAAGGGGAACGTATCTAGGAATGAATCGGCAGTGGTTGTATTGGTATGATCAGCAGGGGAAGAGATATTTGACTCCTGAAGAATCGATTGAGCAAGAGAGACAAAGTGTGTTCCAAGAAAGACAACGTACTCAACAAGCTCAACAACTTGCCGAACAAGAGAGACAACTTGCCGAACAAGAAAGACAACGCGCTCAAAGATTAGCTGAACAGCTTAGAATGTTGGGAATAGACCCGGATTAAGTATTGTAAAGATAGTGCTAATTGTAGTAGTAAAAGTCGAATTATTCCTACAGATTGGGTGGTTACTGAGGTAGAAAATTATCAACCCTCAACGGATATTCCGGGATTTAGAGAGGTGGTTATTGCGTATTGCGATCGCCAGCCTTTGAGTTTAGAAGAGTTCAGAGCGGCAATTTACGATAATAATGTTAAGGTTTCGGTTGATTCGTTTGGGGGTGATGAAGAAGCTTATCAACGATTTATTAATAGTGAAAATGCTAAGGGTTACGTGCAGGTTTAACTAAGATTGCTGTCTTGTTTCTATCCTGTAATGACCGAAGCAATTTTAGATTGAGGTACAGTAAGACCTAACCCCCAACCCCCTTCCCTAGCAGGGAAGGGGGCTAATTTCAAAGCCTCTCTCCTTATAGGAGAGAGGTTTGGAGAGAGGTCAAAACTGTACCGCACACGAGTGAGAATTGCTATATATTAAATTAATAATAAAATAAGATTACCAGTACGAGGGAAGTTATTTATGCTCAAGTACAACCTCCTAAACTGCTTACCTTTAGCCGAAGAGTTACCCGATTCTGATGATACTCCTGTGGATAATGAACTACAAGATTTAATTCCTGGTTTACTCAAAGCCATTGTTGCCTTATTGTGGGCAGAGCGTTGGGATTGGTATTTTGGAGTAGATATGGCAATTTACTATGATCCAGACCAGCCAGCGATTGTGCCCGATGGGTTTTTAAGTGTAGGGGTAGAAAGAGTTATTGATGAAGATTTACGGCTTTCTTATGTGTTGTGGGAAGAGAAAGTTGTGCCTTTCTTAGTGTTAGAAGTGGTGTCCCATAAACAGAGAGGAGAATACAGCAGTAAGAAGAAAATTTATCGAGAGATGGGAGTATTATACTATGTAATTTACAATCCGCTGCGCCGCCGGAAAGCGAGATTAGAAGTGCATAAATTAGTGGATGGGATCTATGAGTTAGTACCAGGAAATCCGGTGTGGTTGCCGGAAATTAATTTAGGAATTGGTGCGGAAAGGGGGACTTATCAGGGGATTAATCGGGAGTGGTTGTATTGGTATGATCAACAGGGGAAGAGATATTTGACACCGGAAGAACGAATTCAAGAAGAGAGACAACGCGCTCAAAGGTTAGCGGATCAGCTTAGAGCGTTAGGGGTTGATCCGGATTCGATTTCCTGAAAGAAAAGGTGAGTAATTCACTAAAGTATAGGTGCGATCGCTCTACAATAAACCTCTTGCAAAAGTGGAAGAGACCCCTCTTATACCAGTTTCCTTTAATAACGCTATAGAAAAGAGATCCCCCCTAGCCCCCCTTAAAAAGGGGGGAACAAGAGATTTCCTCAAAGTCCCCCTTTTTAAGGGGGATTTAGGGGGATCTTCTCAGTGTTGTATTGTTTGATGAAATTGGTATAATTTGTAAAATTCAGTAAGGATTTGCAATGGAAAATCAATCCTCGGAGTTAATCGAGAAAATCCGTCAGCAGTTTGACTTTGGTCCTTATCCGAGAGTTGCGCTAGACGAGTCTCCGAAAAATAATTTTAATTTGCTCTATATTCACAATCTGGTTACTCCTTACTATTTAAGAAATCAAAGAGTTATTGAAACTGAAGATAAATTGATATTAGATGCTGGGTGTGGGACAGGATACAAAACTCTGTGTTTAGCTGAAGCGAATCCCGGCGCTAAAATTGTCGGAATTGACCTCTCGGAAGAGTCAGTCAAGTTAGCTGAACAACGGCTAAAACATCATGGGTTTGAGGAGAATGTAGAATTTGATGTTCTGGCAATTGAGGAATTACCGAAGCTGGGATTAGAATTTGATTATATTAATTGTGATGAACTCCTTTATTTGTTTCCCGAACCTGCTATAGGCTTGGAGGCGATGAAGTCCGTTCTCAAGCCACAGGGTATTATTCGGAGTAATTTGCATAGTTCTATTCAACGAGTTAATTATTATCGGGCACAAGAGTTATTCAAGATGATGGGGTTAATGGATAGCAACCCTGAAGATATGGAAATAGAGCTGGCTTTGGAAACCCTGAAGGCTTTAAAAAACGGTGTTGATCTTAAGGCTAAAATTTGGAATCCCAATTATGAAGGCGAAAAAGGGAAACAAGCGGTTTTAATGAATTATCTATTCCAAGGAGATAAAGGTTACACGATTCCTGACTTATTTGCTGCCTTGAGAGCATCGGATTTAGAATTTATCAGCATGGTGAACTGGCGACAGTGGGAGTTAACAGATTTATTTCGAGAACCCGATAACTTGCCAGCGTTTTGGGGAATGAGTTTACCAGAGATTTCGATAGAAGATCGCCTTCATTTGTTTGAACTCCTACACCCAGCTCATCGTTTGTTAGACTTTTGGTGTGGTCATCCTGGTCAAGCAGAATCCTATAGGGTAATTGACGAGTGGGAGTTATCAGATTGGCAAACGGCTCAAGTACATTTGCATCCTCAACTTAGAACTTCTCAAGTTAAGGAAGACTTATTCAAGTGTCTAGCTGAACAGAAACCCTTTGAGATTAGTCGTCATCTCACGCTTCCTGCTTTGGCTCCGGTTTTGATAGATAGTAGTGCTGCGGCTTGTTTGGTTCCCCTGTGGGATGGTTCACAATCTGTTATATCTTTAATGGAACGGTGGCTCAAGGTCAAACCCCTCAATCCTGTTACCCTGGAACCTATAACTGAGATGGATGCTCTCAATGAGGTTAAACAGCTACTCAGCAAGCTAGAGGTTTTTCTTTACATTCTTCTGGAAACCCCGCACTGAGCTGATTTGGAGAGGACAGGAAAAAATTTTGGGCAGAGGTGATATGAAATTGAATGTGGGTGGGTAAGTTAGGTGGAGGAATACAAATCAAACATCCCACAATTCAAGGAAAAACCCTCATGAAACTCGAATTAAAAGCAAAGTACCTCCAGTACCTGAACCACAAAAAAGGCGATGAAGGCTTCACCCTGATTGAACTGCTCGTTGTAATCATCATTATCGGTATTCTGGCGGCTATTGCTCTACCTGCGTTTATGAACCAAGCCGCGAAAGCAAGGCAATCTGAAGCTAAACAGATTATTGGTTCTGCCATGCGTGCCCAACAAGCGTTTCGACTAGAGAACCCTAGATTTGCTTCAACTGCTGCTGAATTGGCAATTGGTATTAAGACAAGCTCGGCTAACTTTGCATACAGTGACCAATATGTAGCTGGAGGCGGAATGGCCGTTCCTGAAACCAGTAGAGGAAAGTTTGGTGAACCAGATAACATTTCTAACAGCGTTTCCATGTATGGCAATGCCAATGACACAGAAGCTGTTCGCCACTATGCTGGTGCAGCTTATACTACTGAAGATGCAGACGGTAATGCCACAACTGTTACTCTATTGTGTGAAGGTAATAAGCCTGGAGTGGAGGCAAAAGTGGCAGCCGGTCCTCCACAGACAATTACTTCTACCTTGGAGTGTGTAGACAGTAAGACGCTCTAGTCGTTTGCTTTAAAGGGAATAGACATCCTACAACAACGTGTCCTAATAATTGGTGGCAGCCTTTTACAGAGGGTCTGCCACATTTGTTAATAATGAATTATAATGATTTTTCAAGGGATTCTGGAACTTACCAGCAGCAAACTTATCAATACCTGATTCAAGGTGATTATAAGAAAGCAGTAAGTCTTTATGAGCAAGCCATTGAAACAGATCCAGATATAAAGTCCAATTATTGGTATTTAGGGTTAACGTTACTATTACAAGGTCACGAAGCAGAAGCTCAGACAACCTGGTTTGTTGCCCTAGCAGACGGCGAACCTGAAGAGATCGAGTTATGGACAGCAGAACTGATACAGGTGCTGCAAATAGAAGCTCAACGACGGGAAAGTCTTGCAGATTATTCCGTTGCTTGGGCAATCCGGCAGCATATCCGAGAAATTAGTCCGGCCGATATTAATAACCTAATATATCTGATTAAACTAGCGATCAATCTAGAGATATTCACAGGAGAAGAACTGACTGAATTCGGTATCATTGAACTCCTTGAATCAGAACAATCTGTAGAGCCTGATGTTGATTTATTACTTAATGTATTGCAGTGTGTTTTAAGTTCTGTTCCTTTCCATCCTTCAGCACTGAAATTTGCCGAAGCTTGTGTAGCTTATGTTAACGCTCCCAGAGCTTTCATTAGAATCCTCGTACCAGTAGCAATTGAAAGTGCTTACTCAGCTAATCAGTCTGAACTTGCCATTAGCTTGCTTCAGTTATGTCTCCGTTTAGAGAGTAATAATTTAACTGTTTTGCAGCATCTAGCTGGAGTTTACCACCATATCTCTAATTTTGCAAAAAGTATAGAGTCAGCAAAGTTTTGCTTTTCTCAGTCCCAAACATTGCCGGAGAAAATTTTTTCCAATTATCTTGTCATAAAAGCTTTGATGAAAGCTGGCGGTTACTGGGATGAAGTTGATGTGATTTTCCAGGAACATATATCGTTGCTGTTATCTCTGATTAAAGAACCACCAAAATCTATTAGCGAAGGGACAGCTTTATCCTTGCTGAATTCCCTTTTTCCCTTACCTTATATTCGAGATGATATAAAGCAAAATAGAGCGATTCAGCATCAAGTTGCTGAACTGTCGCAATCTCATCTGCAAACTTATGCTAAGGAGCAGGTAGAGCGATACACTCAGCGATTATTACCCAACCAGAGGATTAATGATACTACTAGACCTTTAAAGATTGGATATGTCTCTTGGTGTCTGAGAGAACATTCTGTCGGGTGGTTAGCACGATGGATTTTCAAGTATCAGGATCATGCTCGTTTTAAGTCTCATATTTATTTTGTTAACTATCCAAAAACCGAAGATAGTTTACAATCCTGGTACACAAAACAGGTTTGTAAAGCTTATGCCTGTCAAACAGATTTTGTAGACATTGCCGACAAAATCTATCAGGATGAAATTGACATTTTAGTCGATCTCGACAGCAGTACTATGGATGTTACCTGTGGGGTTATGGCGCTAAAACCCGCACCTATTCAAGTCACTTGGCTGGGTTGGGATGCTTCAGGATTACCAGCCATAGATTACTTCATTGCCGATCCCTATGTTTTACCCGATTCGGCTCAAGAATACTACAGCCAAAAAATTTGGCGACTACCCCAAACTTACATAGCTGTCGATGGTTTTGAGATTGATGTGCCAACTCTCCGCCGCGATCAATTAGATATTCCCAGTCATGCAGTAGTGTATCTCAGCGCTCAAAGTGGCTTTAAGCGTCATCCGGATACAGTCCGGTTGCAAATGAAAATTATTAAAGAAGTCCCGAATAGCTACTTTTTAATTAAAGGGTTAAGTGATTTAGAAGTCGTTAAAAACTTTTTTAACCAAATCGCCGAAGAAGAAGGAGTCAATCTAGATAGACTGCGATTTCTACCCTTAGTTGAATCCGAAGAAATACACCGAGCTAACCTAAGTATTGCAGATATTGTACTCGATACTTATCCTTACAACGGAGCCACCACAACCCTAGAAACACTCTGGATGTGCATTCCCTTAGTAACACGAGTTGGACAACAATTTGCAGCGCGAAATAGCTACACCATGATGATGAATGTCGGTGTAACTGAAGGAATTGCCTGGACTGATGAAGAGTATATCGAGTGGGGTGTACGATTAGGAAACGATGAAGCGTTACGGCAACAAATCACTTGGAAACTGCGACAATCTCGGCAAACTTCACCGTTGTGGAATGCCAAACAGTTTACCCGTGAAATGGAAAAAGCATACGAACAGATGTGGCAACGGTATATTGAATCAGATTAGATTGTGAGTGTTTTTTTGTAGGGTAGGCAGACCCATCCCACAAAAGTTTTAAGCTCTAGCTGGAAGAGATTATCCTCTGGCTAGATGACTGTGTTGCTCTTCGTCTAGCAGATAACCGCTCATGCCACTTTTGGTAAATTCGTTGTGATTCTTCACAGAGTTCTTTAGCACTCTGCTCGCCTTGTTGAGCGTATTGAAGGGCTTCATCAAGTAGGGCTTCTTGCTCCGGGGTTAAAGAGGGTTGTGTCATTGCAATCTTTCCAAAGCCGAAATGGTGCTACTGACTAACGTTTTAATTTCTATTATTCTACCCTCTAATGTTGACAACTCTTCCCCTGCTTCTTGAACTTCTTCTGAAGTTACATCATCTGGAGCGAGTTCTTCAACCGTCATCTGGATAAATCGTCTGGACGTATTGATAAATAGGATTGTATTGTTGAGAGTAGCAAGCAATTGAGTTAATCGAGCATTGCCAGGAAAACGTGATAACAACCGATTGGCTTGAGGAAGTTTTTCTGTTGCTTCCCGCTCAATGTTATCGAGTTCTTGGTTTAGCCGTTCAATAAGTCTTTGGATATCTGAAGAAAGGGTCATTGTTTCTATTTAGTCAACGCATATAGGTTGAGTTCTTGGAACGAAACTAGGGCTATACCCAACTAGAGGAAAGTTTGTTGGGTTTCGCTATCCTTTTACCCAACCTACATGAGTCGTCTGTAGGGTGCATCAGAGCCAGAGAATTAATAATAATTATCAAAATTATACGTTCTGACGCACACTACTTCATCGGTACTGTCAAGTATTCATTATTAATTTAGGCGATCGCTTATCGATATACA
>DNGI01000260.1:8895-10682 GCA_003486645.1 Cyanobacteria bacterium UBA11370
GTCCATTGAAATGGACTGAAATTCCGCAGTTTCAGCAATTAAGGATGTCCTAACCTCAATGCGTAGTGCTATAACTCAGCTCTTGTACCATAACTCAGAGCGATCACAACTCAGAGCGATCGCCTGGTATCTTCTCTCCCAGAAAATCCTTCCTATCGCTTCAACTAGCCGCAAATTCAGTAGTCTGTAGGGTGCGTCAGAGCCAGAGAATTAATAATAATTACCAAAATTATACGTTCTGACGCACCCTACTTCATCTAACTCAGAGCGATCGCAACTAAGAGCGATCGCCTGGTATCTTCTCTCCCAGAAAATCCTTCCTATCGCTTCAACTAGCCGCAAATTCAGTTTAGGATTGTTTGCACCAGTTCAGGGTAGTTTAGTTTATCCATAAAACAACCTCCTCATCGGGTAATTCTCTAACCGGATGTCCTCTAAATCTGTGATAGGCTGAGTCTAACAGGAAAAAGAAGTACCCCATGCAGCGACTTCAGCGCTACACGGGGCTTCTCCTAAGTCCGCACACACGAACTAGGAGTAGTTATATAATATGTTTTGGTCTCCAAAAAAAAGACCAGCAATAACGAGTTTGGCGAATATCTGCCAGATGATGAAGCTCAACTTAATGAAGGGAGTGAGCCAATCTACGCTAGAAACGATAAACAAGCCCAAGAAAAATGCCAAGAAGTAGCGGCTGAGTATGGCGGTGTAGAAGCAAAGGCTGAACCGACTGACCGCAAAAATGAGTATGATTGCAAATTTAAATTTTGGGGCTAATCAACGATGAATCGAACTGTATTTTCCTCCTGGGGATACAAACCTCCCAATATTTATGCAATTAGTATGCCATTGCCTGATGCCCCTCGGCTGCCGTTATCTGGGGGTGCGATCGCCAATATGTCTCTCGATAGCTTCATCAAAAATTTAGAGACAGACGTAAAGAAACAAAAAGGTCATTACTACGCTTATGTCATGGAAGCTGATCAAGACGAAGCCGATACATACACGCTTCAAACGTGGGAAGTTTACACCAGTCCTGAGAGTTGTTATCAAGCACTAGTTGTCCTTTACTATGCTCCAATAAACCCATATCTAACCTACAAAAAACACATGGGTGAACATTGGGCACAAGAGTATCTTGACGAATTAGCCGTGGTGACAAACTAAGTTAAACCCTCAAAGTTACTGTTAAGTATTCATTATTGATTTAAGGCGATCGCCTTGAGTTGCGGTTGTTCAAAGAAACAGATGTGAGAGAGCGATCGCTATTCTCAAAGCACAATTAGCTCGAAAATAGAAGAGAGCGCTACAATATCGTCAAATAAGTTTCTGTTGGACTAATGGGCAAGGGTTTCAACACTTGATTTTTCAGGTCGATTTCTAACCCCAAAGCTTCTAAAGGTATCACTCCTAAAAGAGCATCTCCACCCCCCGGTAACTCCAAACACTCGAAAGTTCCCTCCCGCCCAAATATAGATAGGGTAGCATCTCGAAAAATTCGAGCTTTGCCAATACCCATTGCAGTAGCTACGTCTACTTCTTTGAGGATTTTTAGTCCCAGTTTGGCGATCGCCTCGGGTGGCAAACACAAAGTAGTTGCTCCAGTGTCTACCAACACATTCTCCAGTGTGATCGACCGAATTTGTGCTTCGGGTATCACCCCCGCTTCTGCTAAAATTTGGTCGGCTCGATTGACGATTCTCAGAGTGGTGAAAACTTTTCCCATTTCGTTGTTGCTTTTAATTTGCATCCTTACCTCCTCCTTAAGAGTTGGAGTATTACTACTA
>DNGI01000256.1:0-1106 GCA_003486645.1 Cyanobacteria bacterium UBA11370
TTTACACATTTGGGATGCTCCCCATTTACACCATACTTTAACTCACAGGCGAAATCACTTGAATACCCTGATTGCAAAACCGACTTACCCAAAACTCCAAATCAGGATCAGGAATTTCATTTCTCACTTGCTGCTGAATTTCCTGTGCTTGTTTCTCTGACTCACACAAAGCAAATACGGTTGGTCCAGAACCCGACATCATCGTCCCTAACGCACCAGTGTTGTAAAAAGCTTCTCGCAATTCCAATACTTGAGGATAACTGGGCAATACCACTTTTTCTAAATCGTTATACAATCGCTGACCCACTTGCAACCCATTCTGATTAAGAATTGCCTGTACCATTGAACCCGAATGCACTCGATGAGCGCGAGATTCTAAACTCACACTATCCTGAATATAAGTATGACCAAATTGAGAACGATAGGTTTGATAAGCCCAAGCCGTTGAAACCTCAAGACTGCGATATTTTCCTAACACTAAATATAGAGAATCCAGATTCGGTAACGGATCAAGTTTCTCACCCCGTCCTGTTGCGATCGCTGTCCCCCCAGCAATACAAAACGGCACATCTGAACCCAGTTTTGCCGCTAAGTCTTGTAATTCCGGCTGAGTTAATCCCAATTGCCACATCATATCAATTCCGACTAAAACCGCCGCCCCATCTGTTGAACCTCCTGCCAATCCAGCCGCTACAGGAATCTGTTTTGTTATAGTAATTTCTATCCCACCAAACTGAGCAAAGCGTTCCGGAAATTGCTCACACATTAATTCTGCCGCCCGATAAGCCAGATTTGTTTTATCTTGGGGGACTTCCGGGCGATCGCAATGAATTTGAATCGTTTGGGTACTAATCGGACGTAAATCAATTTGGTCGGCTAAGTCAATACTTTGTAGGATCATCGCCAATTCGTGATACCCATCGGCGCGTAACCCAAGGATTTCGAGATACAGATTGATTTTGGCAGGTGCAAGTAAGGAGTAAGCGTGCATTGGAGAGAGGTTTGAGTGTTAAGTTTTGAGTTAGTTAAGCTGTTCGTCATTTAAACCTGATTGTCAATAATTACAGAATCCTTGTAGTGCGACCATCTTGGTCGCTACTGATACC
>DNGI01000256.1:1292-2267 GCA_003486645.1 Cyanobacteria bacterium UBA11370
AATTACAGAATCCTTGTAGTGCGACCATCTTGGTCGCTACTGATACCCAATTTAAATGCGTGACAGCTTAGGACGGCAATTTTAATTCATAACTCATTGGTTAAGGCAACCCACTGTTGTACGCTAATATCTTCGGCGCGAACTTGGGGGTTAATATTTAATTGTTCCAGTAAATGGGTTAAGCGATCGCGGTCTATTAGGGATTTCAAATTATTTCGCAACATTTTCCGCTTGCTGGCAAAGCCGAGTCTCACGAATGTCTCTAATTTTTGGGGGTCATTTGCCGGAGGTTCTACCCGTCGGGGATGCAACCGCACCACCGCTGAATCGACTTTAGGTGGAGGGGAGAAGGCTTTTGCAGGGACATCACAAATGAATTCACATTCTGCCACATATTGCACCCGCACGGATAAGGCACCAAATGCCTTGGAACCGGGAGAGGCGTATAACCGTTCGGCAACTTCTTTTTGCACCAATAATACAATTAAATCAAAAGCAGGTACAGCGGGTTGTGCGATTGTTCCTAGTAGTTTTTCTAAGATTGGGCCAGTAATGTTATAAGGAATATTCGCAACTACTTTATTCGGATTTTGGAATTGAGGGAAAGGTGCGAGTAATGGGTTTAAATCGAGGGTGAGGAAGTCCCCTTGTAATAATAGGAAGTTATCAATATTCCCTAATTTTTTAACTAAGAGTTCGCATAAGTCGCGGTCAATTTCCACAGCAACGACTGACTCAACATCAGGTAATAAGCGGCGAGTCAGAATGCCAGTACCAGGGCCAATTTCCAGGAGGCGATCGCTGGGTTGTAAGTTGGCTGCTGCTACGATTCGATTGAGTGCTTTCTCACTGTTTAGCCAATGTTGACCAAATTGTTTGCGGGCTTTAGGGTTCATTACTGAATTTTACCCTTAAGTTGTATTTCGGGTAAGCTGTTCGTCATTTAAACCTGATTGTCAATAATTACAGAATCCT
>DNGI01000256.1:2433-6267 GCA_003486645.1 Cyanobacteria bacterium UBA11370
AATTACAGAATCCTTGTAGTGCGACCATCTTGGTCGCTACTGATACCCAATTTAAATGCGTGACAGCTTAATCACCGTGCATGATATACTTTATACCATTTGAATTGAAGTCTACAACTGAGGAGTGAATCCTAATCGAATCGTTAGAATTATCATTTTCATGACCAATGCTTCCTTAAAATGGTTTAAGTAGTTTTTATGTCAGATCTGTATATTTCTTGGTCAGACTACCATCAAAAGATCGAACAGTTAGCGGTAAAAATTTATCAGTCACACTGGGATTTTAACCAGATTGTGTGTATTGCCAAGGGTGGATTGCGAGTTGGCGATATTCTATGCCGAATTTATGACCAGCCATTAGCCATTTTATCAGCGTCTTCCTATGGGGGATTAGGGAATCGAGTTCGAGGTGCGATCGCGTTTTCTCAGCATCTATCCATGACTTCTGAAATACTTGGTAGTCGGGTACTTTTAGTGGATGATTTGGTGGATTCTGGGATTAGTTTACGGGAATCTATCCATTGGCTGGAGTGTCATTATGGTAATGAAATTGAAGAAATTCGCACCGCTGTCCTTTGGTATAAAAGCTGTTCAGTTATGGTTCCTAATTATTATGTGGACTACTTACCTGATAATCCTTGGATTCATCAACCCTTTGAACCCTATGAACGCATGAGTCCCAGTGAGTTGGCGGCGAAGTATCTTGTTGGGAGTTCTACACTTTAATGTCCCCAATCAGGACTAATTTTTTTTCAGTAGGAACTGTCCATCTCTGAGCCAGATTACTCTTACAACTCCTTTGCTGATAAACTCATCAACGGCTTTCTTGACACCTCCTTGCCACCAACCCCCCTCTGTGTAGTCATCCCCGGTAATAAACCCACCCTTTTTTACAGTACGATAGTAAAGTTCTAAATCTTGCTTAACAAACTCGTACAAGTGATTGCCATCAATGTAAATCCAATCAAAGTAGTTATCGTCAAAATGGCTACATATATTAGTTGAATAGTCTCGATGAATTACAATTTGACCGCTGGCAATCTCGGCAGAAAATTTATTGACTACATTTTGATATCTCGTGTTCATATTCTCTTGATTTTTTCCACCTTTAGCACCGTAACGCGCGACTTGATAAACCTCTTCTTCTTGATATTCCCAAGGATCAATAAGATGTAGTTTTTTGGGTTTTACGATCTCAAGGATTTGCTGAGAAAATGATCCTTGATCAACACCGATTTCAGCACCAATAGAATTCTTCGGCATCTGATGTAATAAGGATTGCCGTGCATTCTTAGGCTTCCATAATTTCCGAATTGTTTGATACCCTGGTAGAGATTTGATCGCTGCTTTCATGTTATTCCTTGAGCGTTTAATTTTAGTTCAGGAGATCTAGAGCAGAATGTAAGAAATGAAACTATAGTACTATGGAGGGGTTTCTTCGTAGGGAAGGTGTCCGAAGACGTTATCGGTTTCGTTGGTTGCAGTGCCTGAAGTTGAGGGATCAAAAGGTGTGGATTCTGAAGATGATTTTACACTAGATTGGCGTTCAGGAGTGGGTTGCCGCGATAGGAGACTAATTGCGATCGCGCCGCATCCCACTAAACTACCCCTAATTAAAATAGGCTTCTTCCAACGAGAGGGGTGGAGAGGGAGCAAGATTTCTTCCCCCCGCCTCGGGGGGATTGAGGGGGGTAAAATTAACTTTTACAAGAGGTCTAATCTTTAGTGAGAGTAACAGACCTTTGTTGACAGCAAAACTTTTGTTCGCAAGGAAACAAAAAATTTCCCCTTTCTACTTGAATGGTGGTGTGTTCAATGTTAAATTTATCGTGTAACTCCATGCTAATTTTGGATAACAAGGCATCATCTGGGTTTCCTGCCAGCATGACTAAGTGAGCAGTGAGCGCTGTTTCCGTGGTACTCATTGCCCAAATATGTAAGTCATGAACTTCAACCACGCCAGGAAGTTCTTCGAGGTAGGTTCGGACAGCTAACGGATCAATTCCTTCCGGTACAGCATCTAGAGCCAAATTAATCGAATCTCGCAGCAGGTTCCAGGTACCGACAACAATCACTGCAACAATAATCAAGCTGATGACTGGATCGAACCACAACCATCGGGTTGTCACGATAGCGATGCCACTCAATACCACACCTAAAGATACCACCGCATCAGCTACCATGTGCAGAAACGCCCCTTTGATGTTCAAATCTCGATCTCGTCCCGACATGAACATTAAAGCTGTGATGCTATTAATTAAAATTCCTACAATGGCAACACCAATGACTGTACTCCCGCTGACCGGGGTTGGCTGACTCAAGCGTTGGATAGCTTCCCAGGCAATAGCACCCATAGCGACGAGGAGAAAGCTGGCATTGAGAAGAGCTACTAAAATAGAAGAACGACGAAACCCATAAGTATAACGTTGTGTGGGGCGACGACGAACCAGCCAACTGGCTACCCACGCCAGGACAAGCCCAAGCACATCGCTAAGGTTGTGACCTGCATCAGCAATTAAGGCGAGGGAATTGGAGAGAAAACCAAATAGGGTTTCAACCACAACAAAGCTAATATTGAGGATAATGCCGATGACAAAAGCGCGGTTGTAATTGGAGGGAGAGTGGCTGTGTCCGCAATGGTCATGTCCGTGGTGATGCGTCATACTTAATAGGCTCTTATGAAGGTTGCTTCCTTAAATTTAGAGCCTTAAACTGGGAAGTTTCTTCACTGAAGAATATAAACCCAATGAATTGAGTGGCTACGGACTCGACTCGCTGGTTGGATTGACTGGAGAGGGAGTAGTCGGTAATTCGGGTGCAGAACCGGGTAAATTATGGGCTTTGTAAAATGTTTCTAAACTCTTACTATCCCCAACAAAGCGCCAGTGCCAAGGTTCGTAACTAATCCCTTGAGGATTACCTTTAGGAAAGGATAGCTCAAAACTATAGTAAGGGGCGTGTTCTTCCAGCCATTTGAAAGCAGCGGTTTCCTCAAAGCTAGGACTGAGATTTGTTGCTGGTGTTCTGCCATCGCCAATATCAACAGCATATCCCGTATGGTGTTCGCTGTAGCCGGGAGGGGCACTAACTTCGGCACGTTTACTTGCTACTTGTCCGCGTTGTGCTTTGATATCAAAAAATAGGTGTTGCTGTTCTTCAACAGAACGAAACCCTGAAATTGGCACTAATACTATACCATCTGCCTGAGCAGCCGCTGACATGGCATTAAATTTCTCAGCCGCAGCGGTGCGTAATTTAATGCGTCCATCTGGAGTAATGGGTTGGAGTTCCGATGGGGGGGCTTCTTCGTAGGGAAGGTGTCCGAGGACGTTATCGGTTTCGTTGGTTGCAGTGAGTGGAGTTGAGGGATCAACAGGTGTAGATTCTGAAGATGATTCTACACTAGATTGGCGTTGAGGAGTGGGTTGCCAGGAGATGAGACTAACGGCGATCGCACCGCATCCCACTAAACTACTCATAATTAAGATAGGTTTCTTCCAGCGAGAGGGGCGTTTGCTATCAGGTGTATCCCTCACCGCTACAGGGATATCATCTTGGGGTGGTTCTGAGAAATTGATTGGTTTTCTTGGGAGATCCATATTCTTCAAGATATCCACTCCTACACTAGCAAATCAATACTCATACTTATACCATTTTGGATTTTGGATTTTGGATTTTAGATTGGGGAGTAGGGAGTGGGGAGTGGGGAGTGGGGAAAAAGGTAGATTTTTAATCATTATTAATCCCTAATTTTATTTGAGTAAAAGTTAGGAGTTTATTCACTCAGAAAACAAATCCTTAAATCCTCTCCCTCCCTCCCTCTCTCCCTCTCTC
>DNGI01000257.1:0-5362 GCA_003486645.1 Cyanobacteria bacterium UBA11370
CCCCCCATCTCCCCATCTCCCTCATCTTTATATTTATTACTTTAGACAGAGCCTGTTACTTCCTTTAGATAGATTCCCACAGGCTAGAAAAATTAGTTGAATAAAACTGTAGAAAGGATTTGTTTAAAAATTAATACCCCTGAAGGAAAATACTCATGGTTCAACGTGGTTCTAAGGTTCGCATTCTGCGGAAAGAGTCCTACTGGTATAAAGATGTGGGAACAGTTGCTTCTATGGATCAGAGTGGCATCAAGTATCCAGTTATTGTACGCTTTGAGAAAATTAATTATGCAGGTGTGAATACGAATAACTTTGGAGTTGATGAAGTCGTAGAGGTTGAACCTCCATCAGCAAAAGGTAAGAAAACGCCTTCCGGTGGTAAGCAAACTCCTGTCGATCCCGCTATTCGTCGCACAGGTCAGGGTGCAAAGCAGGCAGTAAGACCCGGTGCAGCACCAGAAGCAGCAGGGACGGACAATCCCCGCGTTGAGGGCGATCCGAACCAGGGTACGGATGCTCGCTAAACCTCAATCAGCCTAACGAGTTGCAAGATGCGATCGCCTCAGATCCCCGACTTCTTTAAGAAGTCGGGGATCTTGCTTCTGTGCAATATAGATTTACCTATCTTTGGGTACGGTAAAGATTTATGAATAAGTGTAAACAGACTTTAGTACAATACTCTCATGCACAAATAAGTATTTATTCTCATTGTCATGATAGCGGATCGATTTCCCTGGCTAACCGCGATAGTCCTGCTGCCACTCGTTGCTTCCTTACTCATCCCCGTGCTGCCTGATAAAGACGGCAAGCGCGTTCGGTGGTATGCCCTCGGCGTAGGCATCGCGGATTTTATCTTGATGTTGTACGTCTTTTGGAAGCATTACGATGCTAGCAGTGCTACTTTTCAACTCGCGGAAAAGTATGCCTGGGTGCCTCAGTTAGGTCTGAACTGGGGTGTTTCAGTCGATGGACTTTCAGCCCCCCTCGTGCTTCTGGCGGGACTGGTAACGACGCTTTCAATGTTTGCAGCGTGGCAAGTCGATCGCAAACCCCGTCTCTTCTATTTCCTGATGCTGGTACTGTATTCGGCACAGATTGGGGTGTTTGTCGCGCAAGACGCACTGCTGCTATTCATTATGTGGGAACTGGAACTCGTTCCCGTCTACCTGCTAGTTTGCATTTGGGGTGGGCCAAAGCGTCGCTATGCGGCAACAAAATTTATCCTTTATACCGCAGCCGCTTCAGTATTTATTCTAGTGGCAGCGCTGGGAATGGCGTTCTACGGAAATCATATTACCTTCGATATCGCTGAACTCGGTATGAAGGATTATCCCCTTGCGCTAGAATTGCTACTTTACGCCGGATTACTGGTTGCCTTTGGGGTCAAACTAGCAGTTTTCCCAATGCACACTTGGCTACCTGATGCTCACGGTGAAGCGTCTGCTCCTGTCTCGATGATTCTAGCAGGTGTGCTGCTGAAGATGGGCGGATATGGACTGATTCGCTTCAATTTGGAACTTCTTTCTGATGCCCACGTTTATTTTGCACCTGTTCTAGCAACTCTCGGCGTTGTTAACATTATCTACGGTGCTTTGACCTCGTTTGGTCAGACGAACATGAAGCGTCGTTTAGCGTATTCGTCGGTATCCCACATGGGGTTTGTGCTACTAGGTATTGCATCCTTCACCGATGTGGGTGTCAATGGTGCAATGTTACAGATGATTTCTCATGGTTTAATTGCATCCCTTCTCTTCTTCCTAGCAGGAGTCACTTACGATCGCACCCACACGCTAGCATTAGATGAAATGGGCGGTATTGGTCGGGTCATGCCTAAAGTATTTGCCTTATTTACCGCTGGGGCAATGGCATCGCTGGCGCTTCCTGGGATGAGTGGTTTTGCTAGTGAACTCTCAGTTTTCGTTGGTGTAACGAGCAGTGACATTTACAGTTCTACGTTCCGTACTGTAACCGTTTTCCTCTCCGCCGTGGGAATTATTCTCACACCAATCTATCTTCTCTCAATGTTAAGACAGGTCTTTTACGGTTCTGGTGCAGTAGCCGCCTGTGAGATTAATGATACCGAGTTGCGTAAAGATTACCAACAGAATGAGGAAGCGGTTTGCTTCGGAACCGATTGTGTGTTACCTGCGGAAGCTGGATTTAGTGATGCCAGACCGCGTGAAGTGTTTATTGCGGTATGCTTTCTAATGCTGATTATTGGGATTGGGGTTTATCCTAAAGTGGCTACGCAGATGTACGATGTAAAGACTGTGGCAGTCAATGCTCAACTTCGTCAAGCCTATACTGAGATCTCCCAAGCCAATCCTCAGATTTATGCTCAAAGATTAGCATCTCCTACAATCGTACAGTCTGAAATAGCAACCGTTGCAGGATTATCAAAGTAATTTAATCGACTTCTATCTCTGTCAAAACTTAAGCGATCGCTCTTTTTTGGGGTGATCGTTTTTTTGTTGTTGGTTGTTAGTTGTTAGTTGTTAGTTGTTGGTTGTATCCCTCTCTCCCCCTCTCCCCCTCTCCCCCTCTCCCTCTTTCCCTCGCTGTATCAACAGGCAATTGAAGAGCTTGAAAACTTACCTCTTGGGTTGAGATCCCTGTACTTATTTATAATATAAATTTGACGGATCAGCCTATGGACGAGAGCATCAATTGGCAATCCAAACTCCAAAATTCATTAGCACAGGGGCGCGAAGCGCAATCTAAAATTACCTCTGTTAATCAGATAAACGATCTAATCCAACGCTTCGAGAATGGCACATTACCAAGATGTGACTGGACTCATCACGCGCATTTAATTGTTGCTCTATGGTATCTCATTCATTACTCCCAGGATAAGGCAATTCATTATATTCGTAACGGCATCCAACGATATAATCAGGCGATTGGCATTAAAACAACAAAAGACAGCGGTTATCATGAAACGCTTACCTTATTTTGGGTGAAAATTGTACGTCAGTATCTAGCAACTAAAGGTACAGATTGCTCAATGGTAGACTTAGCAAATGGCTTGATTGAGTGCTGTGGAAACCCGAATCTACCCCTCGACTATTACAGTAGCGATCGCTTGATGTCATGGGAAGCGCGTCTTAATTGGGTTGAACCGGATCTAAACTCTCCGGTTTAGACCTTGATTTCTTAAAGAAGTCGGGGATCTTATCTTCAACTTATCTTCAATTGAAAGGCACAATAGAGACAAAGACAGTCTGTTGCCTTTCCTCATGAGTTATTGCCTAAATCCGTATTGCGATCGCCCTCAAAATCCGGAGGGAACACGGTTTTGCCAACATTGCGGTTCAACCCTACTGTTGCAAGAACGCTATCGTGGACTTAAACTCATTGGTCAAGGTGGTTTTGGCAGAACATTTTTAGCGGTGGATGAGGATAAACCGTCTAAACCGCAATGTGTGATTAAGCAATTTTTCCCTCAATCTCAAGGTACAAATAGTGCCAAGAAAGCGGCTGAATTATTTGAACAAGAAGCAGTACGGTTGGATCAGTTAGGCAAGCATCCCCAAATTCCGGAATTGTTCGGACATTTTACTCAAGATAATCGCCAGTATTTGATACAAGAGTTTATTGATGGGCAAAATTTAGCCGAAGTTTTGGCAGTTGAAGCGGCGTTTACAGAAGCGCAGATTTGGGACTTACTGAATAATTTATTACCCGTTCTGGAGTTTATTCATAATCACAATATTATTCATCGAGATATTAAACCAGAAAATATTATTCGTCGGAGGGTGGGGAGTGGGGAGTGGGGAGTGGGGAGTGGGGAAAAGGAGATAGAAGAAAAGTCTATTGTAGAATTATCCGCATCTTCTTCTTCCTCGAACAAACTAGTTTTAGTTGATTTCGGGGCAGCTAAATATGCGGTAGGCACAGCGTTATTGAGGACGGGAACGAGGATTGGTTCGCCGGAATATATTGCGCCGGAACAAGCGAAGGGGAAAGCGGTTTTTGCGAGTGATTTGTATAGTTTAGGCGTGACTTGTGTTCATCTTTTAACTCAGGTTTCACCGCTGGAATTGTTTGATACGGGTGAGGATGTTTGGATCTGGCGGCGTTATTTAGTGGATAATCCAGTGAGTGAAGAATTGGGAACTATCCTCGATAAACTATTGCAAAATGCTAGAAATCGTCGCTATCAATCGGCGGCTGAGGTAATCAAAGATTTGAATAAGCAACGGCAGAATCTCCTATCTCGTTCTCAACTAGTAACTTCTCAATCGATTGTCTATCCACCGCTTCATTTTAAATCAGTAGCAGCACAATTATCTTCTTCCTCACAGGTAAAAAAAACACTAGATTGGCAATTAGAATATACCCTAACGGGACATTTTGGTTCAGTGGAATCAATTGCAATTAATCCGAATGGAGAGATTGTTGCTAGTGGGAGTACAGATTGCACAATTAAGTTGTGGCAGTTGAAAAATGGGGAGGAAATTTGTACCCTTCAGGGGCATCGGGAAAGGGTTTGTGCGGTTAGGTTTAGTTCGGATGGACAAACTCTTGTCAGTGGTAGTTATGACCAAACAATTAAGCTATGGCAATTGAGTACGGAACGGGAAATTAATACTTTAATCGGTCATACTAAGTGGATTACTTCTCTTGCCATGAGTTCCGATGGAGAGACATTAGTGAGTGGCAGTAGTGACGGAACAATTAAGTTATGGCAAATGCAGCAGGGTAGGGAACTACAAACGCTGAAAGGTCATGCTAAATATGTGAGTGCGATCGCCATTAGTCCCAATGGCGAAACCCTAGCTAGTGTTAGCAATGATGGCACAATTAAACTGTGGCAATTAAGTACGGGAGACGAACTTTATACGCTTGGGGATGAGTTTTTAGTCCGCCTTGGTTTTTTCTGTTCCGTTGCATTTAGTCCGGATGGACAGATGCTTGCAGGTGGCAATAGTGATGGCACAATTAAACTATGGTATCTGCAACAAAGGCGGGAATTCGGTATTCTTAAAGGTCATAGGGAACGGGTACGGACGATGGCTTTTAGTCCCGATGGACAAATGTTAGCAAGTGGCAGTATGGATAAGACTATTAAAATTTGGCGCGTATCGGATAGGGAAGTGATGAATACCCTTAAAAGTCATACTGGGGAAGTTTATACCCTTGCGTTTAGTTCAGATGGAGAAATGCTGGCGAGTGGCAGTATGGATAAGACTATTAAAATTTGGCGCTATTAACTCTGAGAGTAAAGCCTATTGCCATTAGTCTTAATGATCAGTTTAGTCTTGGTAGTAGTGAAAATAAAATTGTTAAGTTTTGGTGATGAGATTGAAGCGTTAAACCATCTTAGCGCTAGACAAAGGAGTTGCAAATTGCCTACAGCGTC
>DNGI01000257.1:5636-8415 GCA_003486645.1 Cyanobacteria bacterium UBA11370
GCGGACATCGTTTGTGTAGCCGCGATTTCCTTTTCAACAGGTACTTTTGCAAAAACGGGATGCTCCCGTTGCAAATCACCTCAAAAAGAGCGAGAATTGAACTATACCAATTTCCTCCTCAACACCTGCTACAAATAGAGACGACGCATGAGGGCATGAGATAGGTGGCACGAACTAAGGAAAATGGCATGAATCAGACCCACTGCAAGGACTATTTCGTCTAAAGTTCACTGACTTTAAGGGGTATAGAATTATGATTTGGTTGTTTGTAGTATTTTTCCTTCTCTTAGCAATTTCAGCAACTCCACTTTTGGGCAGCTTCAATATACGTTGGTCTTTGGAAATTATGATTGGATTATTCGCCGCTTTCTTCGTTGCTAGCTTGATAATCTTCCTCTGTTATCCGATGTTTTCATAACGGTGAAGCTGAGATCCCTAACTTCTTTAAGAAATTAGGGATTTAAACCACTCCCAGTACCTAACGCCAGCTATGAATTACCGTCACTGGTTAACAATTGCTGAATACGTATCCCTTGCTGGTTCTGCATTAGGAACTGTTGTTGCGGTAGCAACTCAGCAGATTATTTATGCCGCAACTCCTCTAACAATCACAATTGGATTAAATCTAGCTAATCGGCAGCAGCTAAATCAGTTCAATCGACAACAGACAGAAATTGCGATCGCCCAACTCTATCAACGCCTAACTGAATTAGAATCTCTGACAGGAGACAGTAATCGCAAAATTGAGGAATTACATCATGAAATCGCCCAATTTCAACATCAATTGCAAGGGTTAGAAGAAGTTCGCCCCAATTCTTCAGCGGCTAAATTTTTGGAAGAGACTTTAGAAGAACGTTCTCTCCCAGAAAAACAATTACTTGATAATATTTTACCGCTATCTGAACCAATTTTAGAGAGGCGATCGCATCCCTGGCGATGTGTAAATACTCTCACAGAAAATTTCACTGATATTATATCCCTAGCAATCAGTCCAGATGGGCAATTCTTAAGTAGTAATAACGCCGACTATAGCATCAAATTATGGGAGATTAATACGGGACAAGAAAAACGCATTTTTAAGGGACATTCTTACCATATTTTAGCAGTCGCGTTTAGTCCCGATGGACAAACTCTGGCGAGTGCGAGTGCGGATCATACGATTAAATTATGGGATATTAGTACGGGGAGGCTTAAGCGTAGTCTTAAAGGGCATTTATATTATTTTCTGTGTATTGCGTTTAGTCCGGATGGTCAAACTTTAGCAAGTGGAAGTGCAGATTGTACGGTTCGCTTGTGGGATGTAAATACGTTGGATCAGAAACGCATTCTTAAGGGACATGGGGAAAAAGTCCAGGCGATCGCATTTAGTCCAGATGGACAAACCCTTGCCAGTGGCAGTTGGGATGGCATGATTAAATTATGGGATGTGAGTAATTTAGTTCGCAAGGACACTATTACCCTAAATGGGCATCAAGGCGTGGTTCATTCTCTTGAATTTAGCCCTGATGGATTAACTCTTGCGAGTGGAAGTGCAGATTGTACAATTAAGCTGTGGGATGTTAATACTGGACAGGAAAGGTGTACGTTTAATGAACATAGTGATGAAGTTCGTTCCGTTGCGTTCAGTCCTGATAATAGGATTCTTGTAAGTGGTAGTCATGACCAAACAATTAAATTATGGAACCTGGAGAGTGGGGATGTAATCAGTACGTTATCTGATCATACGGCTGCTGTTAAGTCAGTGATTTCTAGTCCTGATGGGCAAATGTTTGTAAGTGGGGGTAGTGATCAAACTATTAGGATTTGGCGGTATGATTAAACGTCATTTTATATACCCTTTCTCAAATAAGTGGGATACATTAGATTTTTCCACTCTCTACTCCTTACTCCCTAAAATCGATGAGGAAAGTACCTCATCCAATTAAGAAGTGGTATAAATGGTATAACTAGAGATAAGCTAATCTTAAAAACAGATTATTAATCCTATGAATTTCATCAATCCTAAAACTGACTTTGCGTTTAAAAAAATATTCGGTTCCAGTGATAGCAAAGATATCCTAATTAGCTTTTTAAATGCTCTTCTCTATGATGGAGAGTCAATCATTGAAGACTTAGAAATTATCGATCCGTATTCTGCCCCTAGTATTCCTAGCCTGAAAGACACTTTCTTGGATGTAAAAGCGCGGATTACTGGGAACAAAATTGTGATTATTGAAATGCAAGTTTTGAATGTTGTTGCTTTTGATAAACGAGTTGTGTACAATGCCGCTAAAACCTTTGCGACCCAACTTAAAGCGGGAGAGGGGTACTCAAGGCTAAACTCGGTGATTGCTTTAACGATTACGGATTTTAAAATATTTCCTAATCGTAACACGGTAATTTCACATTTTACCTTTGCGGATATGGAGGATTCGTTTGTCTATCCTGATCATCCCCTAGATTTAGTATTTGTTGAGTTACCTAATTTTAATAAAGAGTTAGGTGATTTAGAGACATTAACCGATAAATGGATTTACTTTATGAAACAAAGTAGCGCCCTGAATGCTGTACCAGAAAACATGGGGGAAATTCCGGAGATTCAGAAAGCATTTAGAATTGCCAATGTGGCTAACTTAAGTCTTACGGAATGGGAAGATTTAGAGAAACAGCAGATGTTTATTGAAGACCAACGAGGAGCAATTCTCAAAGGAATAGAGGAAGGGATAGAACAAGGTATTCAGCAAGGTATTCAGCAAGGTATTCAGCAAGGTATCCAGCAAGGTATCGAACAAGGTATCGA
>DNGI01000257.1:8620-8910 GCA_003486645.1 Cyanobacteria bacterium UBA11370
ATCGAACAAGGTATTGAACAAGGTATCGAACAAGGTATCGAACAAGGTATCGAACAAGGTAGACAAGAAGGAAAAATCCAAGGACAAATCGAATTAATTCTGCGTCAATTAGAGCGCCGTCTGGGAACAATATCTCCTGATATTCAAACTCGTATCCGTCAATTATCGAGTGAACAATTAGAAAATTTAGGCGATACAATGATAGAGTTTAGGACTGCATCAGACTTAATAGGTTGGTTGGAGAATCAGCCCTTGATTTAAAACTGATTAAGCTGTTCGTCATTTAAACC
>DNGI01000257.1:9141-11980 GCA_003486645.1 Cyanobacteria bacterium UBA11370
AATCCTTGTAGTGCGACCATCTTGGTCGCTACTGATACCCAATTTAAAGGCGTGACCGCTTATTAGTCTCAATTTTAAAGGTGTTCCGCCTGTTTTAATTAACTTAAACCAACAGCGAGAACGGTTTAGAGATAACTTTAAAACTTGCTTGGTTTTCCTAGTTCCTTTATTTTAGAGATAACTTTAAAACTTGCTTGGTTTTCCTAGTTCCTTTATTTTTGATTAAATATCTGATTCACCGCGCTCCTGATTTTTTTGACTGGCGTTCTGGAGTGTATGAATTTCCTAAAGAATTAGATACTCTAGAACTAGAATCATGGCGTATTATCGACGAAGGAGATTACCAAAAATATCTCACCTTAACACCAGCCGAAAAGAATCGAAAGATTCTGCAAATTGAAGAACTGCTTGCAGAAGACTATCAGACACCAAGTTATAAAGCTAAATTACTATTTGAACTGGGCAATTTACTCGTTGTTCAAAAGCAATACAAAGAAGCACTCGCCTCTTACGACCAAGCTTTGAATTTTAAACCTGATGATGCAGGAATATTCTACAATAAAGCTTGCTGTTATGCCTTACAAGGAAATGTTGCCTTAGCCCTGGAAAATCTCGAACGCGCTATCAAGCCGAATCCTGAAAAATATCGAGAAATGGCAAAAACAGACTCATATTTTGATACTATTCGAGACGATATTCAGTTTCAGGTGTTGATTCAATAACCCCTACGGAATAATAAGTTTGGCTGATGTGATAAGAGCAATAACCTTCACCTCAAACAGCGATAATTAAAAAATGAAACCTATCCCTAGAGTCGAATATGACAAACGTAAATGTGAGCAAAGAGTAAAAGGAAATGCCCTACAGCGACTTTACCTTAGAAAGAGTCAAAAAAGCCTTTGAGCTAACCCTTTCCGACCAAATCGATAATTTTGCAGATACACCCGACTTACAATGTAGTGATAAATTAACCGAAACTCTGCGAGAAAATGTCCCTCTCGCCCTAGCCAGTAACACCGAAAAATCACGTTCAGAAATGATTATAGCCCTTAAACCTACACTACAGTCCCCACCACTAAATATCCAACCCAACCACCCTCAACTCCAACGGATACTCAACCGTAAACTGATAAAATAACTCTTGAGACGATAAAGGTAGCAACGTAACCGACCATTCCAACACCCCCATCTCACCCATTTGAATCTGCGGATGAGCATCAATTAAACGAACTTTCAATTGGGGATGACAACTCACGGGTAACTGCTCAATCACCTTGACTTCAGCCTTTTGATTCCGTAAATTTGTTATCATCAATCGATAAGCATAAGTTGCAATAGTACGCCGCTGATTACCAATTTGCTTCTTATCAATATGACGTTCTACTACAATCCGCTCAAATTTCAACCCTTCATCAATCCCCAAATCAATCTTAAACTCTTGACCCGGAGCAATATTCTCAATTTGTGTCGTGCCAATAAAACTATTATCCCGGAAAATATTCGCTTCTCCCGGTAGCAATGTTACACTCGTTAAAGGATTTGCAATAGTCACTTGTAAGTAAGCTAAACTACCTCGTCGCGGCATCGCAATATACTCAGCACGACACGGATAATGATCATCAAAAATAGTCGTTTTATGGCTAGTCCCATCACTCGGAATATTGCATCGACTACTCACGGCTAACATCACAATACCCCGCTGTTTCGTAATATCTACCCTTGCCATTTCGCTATTGAGTAGCTCATACTCGTCATCAATACTCGATTCCGGTTCTATCGTCGTACCCGCAAATGGCATTGTAATCGGTGGAGTGCGGGGGAGTTGGCGATCCGATTCTCCTCTATTATTTCCCCGTCCAGCGCGATCGCTCAAAGGTTGCATATCAATATACCAAGGCGCGATTTGTGGGGATTGTGGGCCAAGTTTTGGCTGAACGGTAGAAAGCGTTAATCCCACCCCTAACCAATCTTCACCCGTATTTTGTGTCACTTCTGCCAGATAGCTAAGATTCACGGCTTGAGTTGTCCCATCCCAGCGTAAATTATACAGCGGTCGCCAACTCGCTTGAGTAACCATGTAGGAGACTTCTAACTCAAATTCCCCGGCTTCTAACGCTTCTAAACTAACAATAATATTAAAACTTTCCCTAGTTTGAGGTGTAGAAAGTTGTTGCAGTTGCGATCGCAATGCTTGTAATTGATTATTTAACTGTTTTTGGTCTTTGTCTTGTTGAGCGATCGCACTCGATAAATCCCGCCAACGTTCCCCCACAAAATCCAACAAATTCCCCATTTTTGTTAGATCTATTGGTTCGGGATTGTTTGATCGTGCCAAACGATCTAAATAATGATTATTTAAATCTTTGACAAAATTTCGTTGTAAATTTAGTAAAGTCAGCGAGTCTTGACTGTGGCGTTTATGTTCCTCTAACTGCCCAATTTCCTCCGCAATTTGAGTCACTTTGGGGTGAACCGTTTCCGAGAACGTCGTTCGTTCAGTACGCACCCCCAATAACCGCACCCCTGCGTTACCAATACCCGATACCTGAACCGACTCACTCACCAGCGTTATCGGCAAATGAGCAATAATTACTTCATGTTCCTCACCCGTAAGCGTCACGACTCCCCGACGCTTGACTAGCGCTTGGTCATCATAGACTGTAACCTCACAAATCTTAGTTTCTACCGTCCTATTCATTCGTCTTTGGTTCTTTACCCTTGGTTCTTAGTTCTTAATTCTGCGGTGTCAGTCCTCGATCCGCTTGAATTAGCAATTAATGACCAAAGGGAGTGGGGAGTGGGGAGTGGGGAGTGGTGAGATGGGGACAAATAACCAACA
>DNGI01000257.1:12253-13185 GCA_003486645.1 Cyanobacteria bacterium UBA11370
AACCAACAACTAACAACTAACAAGTTATTGGTAAAATTCCGGCTAAATCGAGAATTTCAGGAATCAAATCTTCCCGCTTCACCGCCATCATATGGACACCCTGACAAAGTTGTTTCGCTAACTGGACTTGTTCTGCGGCAATTTTCATCCCTTCTCGTAACGGGTTATCCGCTGCTGCCAATCGGTCAATAATAGCTTGGGGAATGTTGACACCAGGAACGTACTTATTCAGAAATTGTGCATTTTTCGCCGATTTAATCAAAAATATTCCCGCTAAAATCGGCTTATCAGTACCTGATGCAATCTGATTCATAAACTTTTCCAGTCGCTCAAAATCACTAATCAATTGACTCTGGAAAAATTCTGCACCCGCTTCTAGTTTATGCTCAAATCGACGCTGCAATCCAGACCAACTTTTTAACTGAGGGTCAACCGCCGCACCCGGAAATAAATCTGTCACCCCATCGGTTAGAGGTTTATCATTGGCATCCACACCGCGATTGAGCTTCCCAATCAGTTTTAACAGGCGTACTGATTCCAAGTCAAACACTGATTTAGCCTCCGGATGATCGCCCGCTTTCACAGGATCTCCCGTTAGCGCTAAAATATTACGAATCCCCAAAGCATGAGCGCCCATGAGATCCGCTTGCAACCCAATCTGATTGCGATCGCGGCAAGCTATCTGGCAAATTGGCTCAATTCCATGCTGAAGTAAAATTGCAGAGGCAGCAACAGGACACATCCGCAACACCGCCCTAGACCCATCTGTAATATTAACCGCATGGACACGACCCTTAAGGATTTTAGCCATTTCTATCATATGGGTTGGATCGCCTCCCTTGGGTGGCATGACTTCAGCCGTAATTAAAAATTCCCCTGATTGGGCAGAAGCACGGAATGAGTTAGTCATTGGTTGTTTGTTGTTGTTTGTT
>DNGI01000255.1:0-205 GCA_003486645.1 Cyanobacteria bacterium UBA11370
GATTCAGCAAGGACAGCGTTTAGCTGTGGAAAAGTTGCTGCAATTTAAGTTTGGAGAGTTAGATGAAGAACTTTTAGGAATTGTGGATTCGTTATTGATATTACCGTCCCAGCAGTTGCAAGAACTGTTGTTGCAATTGTCACGGTTGTCTCGTTCTGACTTTTGGCAATTGTTAGTAGAATTTAAGCTGTCACGCCTTTAAATT
>DNGI01000255.1:402-7162 GCA_003486645.1 Cyanobacteria bacterium UBA11370
TTTAAATTGGGTATCAGTAGCGACCAAGATGGTCGCACTACAAGGATTCTGTAATTATTGACAATCAGGTTTAAATGACGAACAGCTTATCAGCCGAGAATGAAACAGCCTTGGGGGCCTTAGCAAGGGGAGGGTTTGGGAGGGGTAAAATATTATGATTTGTAAAGACCTCTCACATTCAAGCATCTATGCTCTTAGCCGTTTCCCTACAAAACGTCTACAAAACTTACGATAAGATCCCCGTCGTCAATGACCTCTCCTTTACTATTGAAACTGGAGAGATCTTTGGTCTGCTTGGTCCCAATGGCGCGGGAAAATCTACTACTATCCGAATGCTGACCACTCTTACTCAACCCACGCAAGGGAAAATTGAGATTGCTGGATACGATGTAGTACGCCAACCCTCCCAGGTGAAGCAAAATATTGGTGTTGTCTTGCAACAAGTTAGTGTTGATAACGACCTCACCGTCTGGGAAAATATGGAACTCCACGGACGTTTGCATCATATTTCCCATCCCAAGCGTCAAGTCCTGATTAAACAATGGTTAGATTATGTAGAATTAAGCGATCGCCGTGATTCCCTGGTTAAAACCCTATCGGGTGGGATGAAGCGTCGTTTGCAAATTGCTAGAGCATTATTACACGAACCCAAAATCCTATTTTTAGACGAACCTACCGTTGGACTTGATCCCCAAACCCGCCGCCGTCTCTGGGAAATTATCCGGGATTTGAATAAGCAGGGGATGACGATGTTGCTCACAACTCATTATATGGATGAGGTAGAGTTTTTATGTGATGCCTATGGCGCGGATAAGCCAGGACGTATCGGGATTATGGATGGCGGTAAACTGATTGAACTGGGAACCTTGCAAGAGTTCAAAGCCAAACACGGTCAAGGATTAGTGATGAAACAAGTAGGCGATCGCTTCGAGTACAAATTCTTCCCTACCCTGGAACAAGCCAACACTTACCTTGACAGCTTACCTGATAAAACCGGGATAATGGTTCGTCCCTCTAATTTAGAAGATATCTTTGTGGAACTCACAGGACGGCAACTGGATTGAGGGAGGAGGGAGTGGGGAGATAGGGAGATAGGGAGTGTCAACCTATACAATAACTATGGCAGTAGCATACTATAGTCTCCAATCCAAAATCCAAAATCCAAAATCCAAAATCCAAAATCCTCTATGCCTCGTTTAGCAACCCAGATTGAAGCAATACTCTACCTGAAAGGAAAACCTTTATCGTTAGCGGAAATTGCCGAATGTGCGGGATGCGATCGCAATGAGGCTCAAGATGCTTTAATTGAACTGATGACCGACTATGCTCACCGAGATAGTGCGTTGGAAGTCATCGAGACACCTACGGGGTATAGTTTGCAGTTACGGGTAACGTTTCAGGAATTAATGCTAAACTTGATACCTGCGGAGTTGGGTGTAGGGGCATTGCGAACTTTAGCAGCGATCGCTCTTAAACAACCCATTGCTCAAACCGAGTTGATCGACTTGCGCGGTAGTGGTGCTTATCAACACGTTCAGGAACTGATTAATCTGGGATTTGTGCAAAGACGGCGACAAACCGATGGTCGTTCCTACTGGTTACAAGTCACAACCAAATTTCATCAGCATTTTGAGGTGGATAAACTCCTACCCTCTATCCAAACGCCGTCCCAATCCTCCTAAAAAATTCATCGTTTCTTTAAAAAAAGGTTTTTGCTCAAAAATTTCTAGGTGGATGTACGGTACAAAGAATTCCTGAAGTTTCGTCCCCGTTACCCTTCTAGGTCAGGAGAGGTAATATAGCATGGTTTCGTCAATCCTATATTTCTTTCCAAAGAACTAGGGTAAATCACCCAAAGCAGGGGTCGGCGGTCAACACAATCGTTTAGAGTAGAAACTAAGTAAAGTCAAAGCTGAGACTCTAATGGTATTTAACCCTGACTTTCTCAATTCTGCGCCTGAAGATGAATCAGCCAACCAGCTTCTGAACTATCTCCAGCACCAGTCGCCTGATGTTTTGTCACAGGTGGCAAAGTCTGCGAGTCCGGAAATTCAACAAATTATTTCCCAAAACGTTCAAGGTTTGGTCGGAATGCTTCCTTCAGAGAACTTTAACGTGCAAATTACAACTGATCGGGAAAATCTAGCGGGATTGCTAGCGTCAGCGATGATGACTGGCTATTTCTTGCGTCGGATGGAACAACGCATGGAACTGGAGACAACCTTAATCAACTCAGTTACCATGCAACCAAAACCCCATCATGGTCAGTCGTCTAATGATTCCTGCCAGCGTCCTGATACCTAAACAGTGTGCTTTGTCCTGCTTCCTTCCCCTATCCCCCGTCCAATTCAAACTCGTGGCGGGGGAATTTTGCTACGGCAAGAGGTAATTCACTGGGGTTATGAGTTTTAAGTACTGAAATAGCGATCGCTATTGTTTCTCTAGATTATCCGCTAAGTAAAGTTTGGTGTTGAGTTAGGGGAGCGATCGCCACTCTACCTCTACTATTAAAAGTATTTTCCTCTACAGACGTAATATATCTCGTCTCTAGGCGACTTGCTCACCAAGGCAGAGGTGGTTATGAGTTCCCGGCGGCACATCCAAAAACGAGATTCTACTCAATCCTCTTTTACTCCCGTTACCAATCCCTTTAAAACCCGTGGCTTCGGTAATGGTCTTCAAGCTAGAGAAGCTAAGATCCCTGAAACTAATCTACTACAGAAACGCCCTGTTGCTTCCCCTTTTCAGCCATTATCTCAAGAACCGGATACTCGTTCTATCGAAGAACAAATGGCAGGAGCCAACCAGTTTGGTTACGATATCAAAGATATTCCCGTTGAGCCACCTAGTACACCACCGCCACCGCCGCCAGTTCAGATGAAAGAAAGGGGGGTATCAGGTTGGGAGCAACCATCAATTCAGGCAATTGATCCAGTCATGAATGGATTGAATTTATGGCGCAAGGAGCAATTAGCTGAACCAGAGACTGGAGAACTTGAGCAAGAACCAAAGAAACAGACCAAGCTAGGTCGAACTCTTTACGCCCAAACAGGTAGGCTTCCATCTGAAGATCTTGACCAGTATTGCTTTGACCTGCTTCAGAAAATTAAAGAACTCTACAAAGAAGTGAAATTTCGCTACGAGGATTTGCTCAGAGATAAACACAATCTCTACAGAAACCATTACAGCATTGACCAACCCCATCCAGACTATGGCTCTTGGGAAGGACATCAGGATAGATATGACCGAAAAAGAGCGGAGTTACAAAAGTTCCTCACCCTTTGGGACGATCATTGTAAGGGAGACCCCGACTTGGTAACCTACGCTCAGGCTGACATTGAGGATGCCGAAAATTATGCCGAAATTCCTGCACCAGAGAGACCACTCAAGAGCGAACGAGGCTTTAAATTACCTGATTGGGCAATTGCTCTAGGGGTCGTAGTTGTTGGAGGTGCTATTATCATCGGTGCCACGCTGACTCTGCCAGGGTGGGCATTGGCAGCACTAGCCTCAATCGCTGCTGTTGCTGGACTGCGGCTAATCGATAAGCGTATTTAGTAACTTATGGAAAAGCAACAACTAGAACAGGAATATCATCGTCTTTGGAGAAGCCCAGATCAACGCTATTGGCTTCGTGCAATGTCTCTGCCAACACTCTCATGGGTTAGACCATTCTTACCGTTACTAGGGTTACCCACTGCCCTGGTAGAGCAACCCGATATCTGGACTCCGATTTATGAGCAGACTACTTTAGAGTACCGCCACCGCTCAGAAGAATTCAGAAATCTGGACATAGAAGTTAGAGACCCAGCAGAAGCTCAAATATTACACCAAGTCATCAGCAAAGCTTTGTTTAAACTTGCTGAACAATTAGGGCAGGAAGTAGCTGTAGAGTTTGAGCATTGGGTGCGGCGGCATTTTCTTTGCCATGAAGTTGAACTAGCGATGAATGCTTGGAATTATGTGCTGCGGGCTGGGTGTGCCCCACCGAATTCTCGCTACGATCAGGTTCCCCCTCCAGATGTTTTGTTACCGATTCTGTCTGAAATCAAAGACCTGGTGAGCTTGCAGCACAGAATTGAGATAAACGAAGCAATTGAGAAAGTAGCGCCACCTCCGCCCTACGAGCAGATTCCTTACGAAAGAATGGAAAAGTGTTATGAAACTCTCTTGGTACAGAAAGCCGCCGAGCAAACCTCAACGATGAAAGCTTTGCAGACCATTGCTGGTAGGCTCAACCCCAGCGAACAATCACAAGTAATGGCGTGGGCTACTGCTCAAGCTGAAGCCATTAGACCTGCAATTAAAGCCAAGTTACAAGGTAGTAAATATCTACAAGTTAAGCTACCTTGCTCTGATGTGCTATCCGTATTTGAGCTGCGGATTTGTGAGTTGTAACTACTGAAATACGGTTACAACTTGGACAAGCTAAACAGAGATTTTCCCAGATTGTTTCTCCACCTAGAGAGCGCGGGATGATATGTTCAAACTCAAAGGTAGTAACAGTTAAAACTTCTGCTGTCCGACAATAAGCACAACAATTGTTAAAGCGAGCGCGAATTCGTCGCTGTAACTCAACCGAAAGATAAACGCTCACGCTAGTTTTGCCAACCCTTCTAGGCGTTTCAAGGTATATCTAGCACGAGTTTTGAGAATTGTTAGTTGATCGACATTTGATCTTCAGATTTATTGGTATAATTCCAACTTGGAGGGAGCTGACGTGCAGGAGAGTTTTCGGCGCAAGCCATGCCAACTACACTAAGTCACCTATAGAAGAAACTGGAGGATGTTTCTTCTAAGCTGCTGGGTTAGATGAGTTTCGGTGTTATCGTACCGCCGTTAGCCGCCAGCGGCAAAACTCAGCATGATAATCACCGACAGCAAAAGCCCAGGACTCAGCAGCAACAGTAACATGAATAGGTCGTGGGTGGTCATAATCCTCAGTCTCCTAACGTTTCATTGTTTAAGCTAACCTGTTAGACGCAAAATTCTCTTGAAATGAACAATTTATTTGAAATTACTACCTGGTCTATCCTAATTTACGGCTTGCTGGTCTTGGTCGGTGGAGTGATGGGATATGTGAAAGCGAAGAGTAAGATGTCGCTGTTGAGTGGTTTGGGTAGTGGGATAGGTTTGCTGGTGGCTTGGTTCCTTTGTCGTCAGATACCGATAGCGGGATTGGCAATGGCTACAGCGATCGCGTTGCTGCTATTTATCGTGTTTGTCATTCGCTTATTCCGTACTCGTACTTTTATGCCTGCGGGATTGATGATGGTGTCTTCGTTGGCTGCTACTGTTTTATTTTCGATTAGTTTGTTGGTGACTGAAGGGTTTTAAGCTACATACAAGCTGCAATAATTCAATAGTATAAATCGATTGTAGGGGCGATTGATGAATCGCCTCTATTATTATAGTTAATAATAAATGAGATGAACAGTTCTTTGAAAAAACCCTATCTTGTGCTTGTTCTATTATTAGGAAGTTGTTTTTTTATTTATTTTCTAATTTCTGATCCCAATTCGTGGATTAAGTCGTTTTCTATGGAAATGGCTTCGGAAATTATTGGTATTTTTATCGTCGTTTTTTCTATTGATAGGGTTATAGAAATTGATCAGGAAAAACAACGAAGAAAGTTAGAGTCTGTAGCTTTTTTACAGTTGCGACGACCTCTATTGCGTCATTTCTATTTGTTTTTTAATATGTTTAAGGCGACGATAACTGAAAAACCGGATAAAGTCTATCAGGCAGTACCTGACTTATTTGATAATGTCTTTTTTGAGCAGTTAGCGTTTCTGGATTTTGATAAGTCTGCGCCTGTACTTCCCTCTCTAGAAGCTACTTGGTCCGATTATTTATCAAAAGAATGCGTTCAGTTTAAAGATTCTTTGAATCGAACGATGGAGAAATATTGTTTATTCTTACAGCCCGAAATTATAGAATTGATGGAAGATATTATTAATTCTCCTTTCCTCTGGTTGGTTTTTCAAGCTCCTGCTATTCGTAAGTTTGGGGGAAGACAAAATACCTCTGGGTCTTATAATCTGTTAGCTAGAAAAGAAATTCGGGATTTATTAAGGGAATATACAAAATTAATTGCCGAATTATTTGAGCAATACAACCAAAGGGTATCGGATGAACAAAAAATAAAAATTTCTGCTGATTTATGGTCAAATGATATTCTTCCTAAGATGGGAAGCGGTCGAATTTAAAAAATAAATTTACTTCAAGGTCGTAGGAAGGAAGTAGTGGTAATATGGATAAATAAAGGATAAACTATAAGCATGGGTGAGCTTATTCCACGACTTTGATCCAGCCCCGGTTTAATCCTTCATAAACTTGTTCAACTAAACTTTGTTCTTCTTGTGAAAGTGATTTTTTAGCGAGTAAAGCGGACATAAATAGCTCCTGATCGATGCGAGTAATCTTACGCAAACCGATAATGCGATTGGCAATTTGAGGAACTGGGAATTTGGGGAAGCAAATTTGAGTGGATTTCATTAGTGCTTAGGTAACTCTGTAATTCTACTATCGGAGATATTGGGTCAATTCTCAGTGATCGAATCTTTTAGCGATTAGTGATAATCACTAGAACTTGACTGTGATAGAATTTCTTGTGTCAACTGACGAACATTACAACTGAAGTGCGATCGCTTGGCACTCTAATTGTGATCTATATCACAAATTTATCCGTTCAATGATAAATGATATGATGTCCGGCAAATCACCCATAATAAAAAGTCTCCCCCTCTCCCCCTCTCCC
>DNGI01000255.1:7384-7896 GCA_003486645.1 Cyanobacteria bacterium UBA11370
ATTCAACCGGACATGATATGACTGGAAATACCGTCTTTCCAATGGTTTCCAGTTTCTGCTTCAAAACTTGAGATAGTTGTATTATTTTTGTACTATATTGTAATAAAATATCCTTTAGACCCACCGTCCGACAACAACCCGCACCGTCCCATCCTTCAAAACTTCTTCCTCTTCAAGATTAAATCCCTGTTCTTCTACTGAATTTATCAGCATTTTATGAGCATACTTTTGGCTAATTGAATTCAAAAATTCCTGTTGATTAATTCTCGCCCCCCAAAAATCTGCCACTAATTCATAATTTTCTTCGTCACGCCGAAAGCCTAAATCATAGCCATTTGGTCGTCGAATAACATACTCAGCATGAGTTGTATTTCCCTGATACCCACGCACCAAGGTATTGCACTCGACTTTATATCCTAATTCCTGCAAGCAACTATGCAGAATTTCACCATTTTTAATTTGAATTTTGATAGTTGTAAAGTGAGACATTTTGTTATTGGTTGTTGGTTGTT
>DNGI01000020.1 GCA_003486645.1 Cyanobacteria bacterium UBA11370
CCTCTCCCCCTCTCCCTCTCTCCATCTCCAACAGACTTCTGGACAATTTTCCGTACCAGGCTAAAGCCGTTACTATGAACCCCTTGGCTGGCTAAACCAATTGCCACATCTCCCCATTGCACCTGAGAGCCATCTAGCATTTTGCTCTTCTCAACAATACCGACACAAAACCCGGCTAGGTCATATTGTCCTGGTTCGTAGAACCCTGGCATTTCCGCTGTCTCTCCTCCCAGTAAGGCACAACCTGCAAGGCGACATCCCTCAGCAATACCCGTCACGACCTGAGCCAGTTGCTCGGAATTGAGCTTGCCAGTCGCTAAATAATCTAGAAAAAATAATGGCTCTGCGCCACAGGTCAAAACATCGTTGACGCACATCGCTACCAAGTCAATGCCAACAGTGTTATGGCAATTGAGATCTTGAGCCAGTTTGAGCTTTGTGCCCACGCCATCGGTTCCCGATACCAAAATCGGTTCCTCATACCCCGTTGGTAACTGGAAACAACCACTAAAACCACCTAGTCCACCCACGACTTCTGGTCGGTGTGTGCTGTGTACTAGAGTGCGAATTCGCTCGACAAATGCTCGACCTGCCTCAACATCAACACCAGCTTCTCGATAATCCATCCGATCACAGATAACAACAACGATTGCGCTCTCATCCTTTGACATCCTCACCGGGCTAAAGCCACGGTGATTCCAAAGATTGCTCTTTGGGTTTCCTCTTTCTGCGACTCGGCTTACATTGAGGGGTTTCCCCACCAATGCAGAGGTCGATGTCTCCAAAGGCGTGAGTTCCCGTGTGTCCCACGGTACGTTTGCGTAGCATGGTGAGCGAAGCGAGGCAAAGTGCAATTTCAAGTATGTTGATAGCCGCATTCCAGTCTCGGTCTAAAACAAACCCACAATGATGACAGCGATGTGTTCTTTGACTCAAAGACTTGTTGACAACTTCCCCACAGTTAGAACAGTTTTGGCTGGTGTAGCGAGGTGGAACAGCTACTGTCACTACCCCAAACACTTTGCCAAAATATTCCAACCAACTGCGGAAAGCCGACCATGCGGCATCAGAAATCGACTTAGCCAGTTTCTTGTTTCTGACCATATTTGGCACCTGCAAGTCCTCATAGGCAACCAAGTCGTTAGACTGGATCACGCACCTTGCCAACTTCACGGCAAAGTCTTTACGCTGCCTACTTACCTTCAGATGCTTTCGACTCAAGCGGTTTGTCGCCTTGGCTCTATTAATCGAGCCTTTTTGAGTTCTAGAAAGTCTCTTGCTCAACCGCTTAAGGGCTTTTTCAGACTTTCTCAGGTGACGGGGATTTTCGAGAGTTTTCCCATCCGAGTCGGTATAGAAGTGAGTCAAACCCACGTCCAATCCGATATTCTTCTGAGTCGGTGTTCTTTTCTCAATGCGCTCAACATCAAGACAGAACTGAACGTAGTACCCTTTACTCACGACGGACAACTCGCACTCGTTTAATAGTATCCAACTGGTAGAAGTGCAAGTCACGGGTTCCCCACATCTTGAAGCTTCCAGCCTTGAACCCATCGGTGAAAACGATAGTTCTTCTGTCCTCCGACAGCTTCCAACCACAGGTTTTGTATTCTACAGAACCATGCGTTTGATGCTTCTTGAAGCGTGGAAAACCTTTCTTTTTAGTCTTCTTCTTACAGTTGTCGTAAAACCGAGCAATCGCCGACCAAGCTCGTTCAGCAGAAGCTTGACGAGCCATAGAGTTGAGCTTGTTCGCCCAAGGGAATGTCTGGGCGAGAACTTTGCAATAAGCGCTCAGTTCATACCGCCCAATTCCTTTATTGTCCATCCAGTATCTGATGCAGGAGTTGCGGACAAAACGTGCAGTACGAATAGCCTCATCCAGCTTTTCGTACTGATGTTTTTCGCCCTCAAGTTTGGCCTCAAATACCAGCATTTTACGTCGTAGTGTTTAATATAAATAATTATATCATAGCTACTCCAATCAAGAAAAGCCGTCCTAGAAGGACGGGGCTTTAAACCCAATTTTTCGATGACTGCTTTACAGAAATTTGAGCGAATTAATGTAAAGTTTTATTAAGAAATCCGGAAATTCCCTGAAAGAGCTAAAACGCCCAAAACCTTGTCTGAGCTTTATTTTCAATTATTTTGTCAATGTAAAGTTTTAATGAGGGAGTGATGAATTCCCAAAGATCCCTGATCCCCAAACCAGAAACTTCATGTTACTCTGTGGCAGTTCAATGAAATAGAGCGAACACGAAACGAGTACGATTTTTTTGGCGCATTTAAGTTTTCGTGCAGCATGACTAGCAACACCAAACCTTGAATCCCAAATGCTTTTGATAACAGACTTATGAATCAACGACTTTGGAGTAGTGTCACCGCTACTCTTCTCACAGCAGCCCTCGGTACAGTACTATCTAATCCTGCCCAACAAGCTCAGGCAGTTGATCAAAATTCTGAAGGAAATCCTTCTGCAAGCCAGGTGCAGGAATCCCCAGCGATCGCCCCCCCTGCCTCAGAGCAATCCACCCTTCAAGCCTCAGACGTGGTGAAGGTGGGAGAAATTAAGTCTCCGGCAGCAACCGCCGTGGAAGAAGAAGAAGTCATTGCCAAGATTCATGCTTATGAATTAGAAGGTCGTCAGGCGGCAACACTCTATGTTCGCAGCATCCCTGTGCTGACATTCCTTGGCTCTAATCTCGTCAGTGATAGTGACACCAAAATGGGCGAACCGACTGAAGTCTCCCAGCCCGATCGCCAAAAAACCAATTTGCCGATCTCAGATGCGGTCGAGGGAACAGCACAGCCGAGTGTCGGGTTGGCGGGTAGCCAGAGTGAGAATGACGCAGTTTGGCGGGCAACAGCCGTTGCAGCACGACTCAATCAACTCAGTTTAGATAACGTAGATGCGGAGGCGATCGCTGTCCGTTGGAATGGGGAATGCAACTGCTATAGCATCCAAGTCAATCAGGAAGAATTAGTCCAAATCAACGAAAATACCATCTTGCCCGATACCACCAAAAACCAGGCGGAAGACGCTCTCCAAGCCACCAATCGACTGCGACGCTTGATGGGAGATGCTCCTCCGTTACGAGAAATTGAAGGGAAACCCCCAGCGCGGGCGATCGCTCAAGTTGCCCTTGGTCCGATTCGCTTCCAAATTAGTGGGATTGCCTCCTGGTATGGCCCTGGTTTCCACGGCAATACCAGCGCAAGCGGCGAACGATACAACCAGAATGACCTCACAGCAGCTCACCGTACCTTACCATTTGGTACCAATGTGCGAGTAACTAACTTAAATAACGGTAGCTCGGTGATTGTGCGGATTAATGACCGGGGACCTTATTCTAGAGGTCGAATCATTGACCTTTCCGCCGCCGCCGCGAGAGTGCTGGGAATGATACAAACGGGTGTTGCACCTGTGAAAATAGAGGTTTTAGAGAATCGGTAGGCTAGTGCTTTAAAGGCAGTTCGCGTAGCGTTCTCGCCAAGGAGTAGGCAGGAGGCAGCTATGCTGAAGGGAAGAAAGCTTGCTATACAAGCTTTTTAACCTTTTTTCAAGGATGGGTTATTTCTGCCGCTGAATTGCCCCCAGGCGCTAATTCTAATTTCCATTCCCATTTGTTGTATTTTCATTAATCAGTAAAGCCACTGGAAAATGTTTGAGAGATTCCCGAATCCATAAGGTATCTTCTCCCTGAATTTTTTCACCCGTTATTGCATCATGCCACACGGATGATGTGCCAGGGGGTAAAGAAATTCTGGTTTCCTGCCAAACCTGTTCGCCTAGGGGATATTCTCCCTCTTTAATCAAAGAAGTCAGGAGTCGGGGTGCAATTGCGATCGCGGTTATATCGCCCCACTTTCTAGCAAACGCAACGATATGTTCTCTCAGGCTACCAATCACCGTGAGCTTGTGGTAATCGCCCCGTTGAAATACCTCCAAATACTCTCGACGGGCTTGCAAGGCTTTGTAGATCAAAAACAGCTTGATTTGACCATTTTCGGGTGTTTTGAGGAGTTCATCTATCAAGGCTAAACTATCAGTTTTAGCTCGTTTTTTAATATCTCTGAGTAGGGTAATCCGTTTTTCAAAATCTACCGGACGGCGATTATCGGGATCGACCAAACTCAACTCCCATAGTTCTGTTCCTTGGTAAATATCGGGTACACCGGGAGAGGTAATTTTGAGTAGAGTTTGAGATAGAGAATTAAAGATCCCGTAATGTTTAATTTTGCGCTGAAAGGGTCGGAATGTCTTCAAAAATTCATTTCGTTTAGAATCTTTAAGTACTCGTTCAGCAAAACTTATGAAGGCATTTTCATACCCCGTATCAGGTCTTAACCAAGCGGTATGAACCTTAGCTTCTCGGATGGCTTTGATCAGATATTGCTTAATCCGATCAACAAAGGCGGGATACTCACTTTCCTCAACCGGAAAAGCACCAATAAGAGTTTGGTAGAACAAATATTCATCATTGGGATCGGGCACATCTAGACCATCAACACATTCTTTATACCCACCATTAATGTCTTGCCACTTTTTCAGATAACTATCCCATTCGCCGGGAATTTCTGACAAAACATTAAGTCTTGCTCGGACATCTTCCCCTCGTTTGGTATCATGAGTTGAGGTAGCGCTCATTGCATGAGGCCAGTAAGCCGCGCGGTGTTGATTAAACCCATGAAATTTTTCGACTGAAATCCCAAATTGACCCGGATTAGAACCAACTTCATTAAGGGATAAAAGCCTGTTATAAACATACATAACAGTATCTTCTACCCCTTTCGCCATCAACGGCCCTGTAAACTGTTGTAATCGCATGACGAAGTAACGCCACTGGTCTTTTTCTTCGTGAGTTAGATGTTCATCAAACTCTAATAAAAGGAATTTTTCAATAAAGAACAGTTCGTTCAAGAAAACGGGCGTGTTTTCTTTGGCTTTAGCAATGACTTTCTTGATACAGTCTCGGTCAGCTTGAGAAACTCCTTCTGGATTAATGTAAGTCCGATAAACGGGAAACATTGCCAAAATTTCGACTAAAGCTCTTTTCAGTCCATAGGTTGTAAAATCACTAGCATATCTATATCGGCTTGAAAGACGCTTTAATAAATTTGCCAGATTATCGATATCTCCAGCCAAATGTTTGCCGACAATCAGCATTTTCTTTTCATCAATCAGTTCTTGGCAAGACGTTGAATTTCGAGTAAATTTCTCATAAACAAAATCAAACTTTTGTTGCGTTTGTTCTTGACAACACAATCCATTCACTTGATTTAAAAAATCATAGCCTGTTGTTCCTTCAATCGGCCAGTTTAGGGGTAAATCTTCGTGGGGTTCGAGAATTTTTTCGACTACAATATACGCATCAGGAGCTTTTTCTCTCAACTTGTACAAATAGTGTGCGGGGTCGAAAAGACCATCAATATGATCAATTCTCAATCCACCGATCTTTTGCTCGTCAATGAGTTTAAAAATCAGAGTGTGAATGGTTTCAAATACCCGATCATCTTCTGTTCGTAGAGAAATCAAATCGTTAACGGTGAAAAACCGTCGATAGTTTAGCTCTTCATTCCCGACTTTCCAGTATGACAGTCGAAAGAATTGTTCAGCAAGTAAATTTTCTAAGAGATTAAAGGTTTCAGCTTGTCCAGGTTTACCATTAAATATTTCAATGTTCTCTGCAATAAAGTCTCGAATTTCTGAGTTGCTATTCCAGAGTTCCCACAACATCCCTTTGATGAATGTAATTTGGTCATACCGTTCCATCCCTTCTTCTCCTGAAGGAATATATTTTAGGGCATAAAGAGCGCCCAGAAATTTGACAAAATCGGGATGATTTCTTCCCAAAATTCTGCGTAATCGTCCCAAATCGTAGGTTAAAACTTTAATGTAGGATTCAATGCGAATGGGAAATTTCAAATCATAGTAATTAATGGTTAATCCTCTTTCGCTGTACTGAAGTTGCAATTCTCCACTTTCCAGACAATCTCCACAAAACTTACCTAAAAATGGAGCAAGTACTCGTCCTCGAATATCTTCATACCGATGCTCCCAATTGATATCAAAATAATCCTTATACTGAGAATCATGTCCATTTTCTAGAACATCGACTAGCATCTGATTTTGGCTATCAAATGCCATATGATTAGGAACGATATCCTGAATCCATCCCAACCCATACGTCTTCAGTTCTTCTCCCAGTTCTTCAAATTTTTCTCCTCCCCCCAGTTCGGTATTAATTTGATTAGGATTCACCACATCATACCCGTGATTACTACCCTTCCGTGCTTGAAAAATTGGGGAAGCATAGAGATCGGAAATTCCCAATTCAGCGAGATAGGGAACGATAAGTTTTGCGGCTTCAAAACCAAAACTTGGGGTAAATTGAATCCTATAGGTTGCTGCTGGAATTCGCATAATTAGCTATTGGTTGTTGGTTGTTGGTTGTTGGTTGTTGGTTGTTGGTTGTTGTTTCTTCTCTATCCAACTCCCTCTGCTTTTTAGTTATTTTTTTGTTCTCTATCAGTCTTGACTAATAGCCATACGAAACAAAACTTAAGGGATTAATTGTTAGCAATTGTTCGGGTTGTAGCTGTTCAGGTAAGCTAGAGTTAGATCCTAGCTGCTCTCCATTTGATGAATCCAGAATTTTTAGTAAGTTGAGTTGGTGAAGTGGTGGAGAAAATTTTACGGCATATTTTTCAAAGTTCATGATACAAAAAATTTGACTAAACTGTAAATTCACATTTGCCCTCACCAAGGTAATGACTACCAAGTTTCCTGCTTATTGGCGGCAGTAAACCCCCATTAGGAAGGTGGGATTTGGGATTTTAGAGTTGAGATGGGTTATGAGTTCAAGATCTCAAATCAACAATCGGGGGAGGAATGCCGCGCCTCCACTTAGATTTACAGAGGAACTCATTATTACTATCGTACACCCTGTAACACCATTAGTAACACCTATTTACAGTTTAACCGCTACATATAGGTAGTTGTTGGTTGTTGGTTGTTAGTTGTTATACTTCAGGCGGTTATAGATAGTGCTAGTTGCTAATTTCTAATTCCGGATCGCTCACTTGCTTGTGCCATCATCGGAGTATTCAAAGATCGTCTGTTCTCCCTCTACTTTAAAGTCAAAACCAAATGTCCAGCCTTTTCAGGCAAATAGCGAGAGTTAAACACGTTATGACACAACTATGTAAGAAGATCTAAAATAAAATTTTTGTTAAAAATATATTTAATACCAAGCTTGGGACAAACTGGGAAAATTTTGGTCATTAGTCAATCGATTTTTAATAAAAATTAATACTATAAGATAAGAGGCAATGTAGTAAAAACGGCTCCTCAGCAAAACATAAACCATTCTCCATTAACTGGAAAGCCCCGATATTTTAACCGGAGGATGAGCTTCCCGTAGCCAATGGAACACATACACTCATTTAATCTTATTGGGGAGTTTAGTAAAAAAAACATCCGGCTGCTATGTCTTGTTTTAATTGCTCCAATCTTCCCTCTAATTCAACAGTAAGTTGTTCTATCTTGATATCGCTACTTAGAATTGGATGTGAACTCTTCGCAAGGCGAATCAGTTGTGATGCTGCTAATTTTTGTCTTGCCCAATCACGCACTAAACGTGCTGGTGAGACAAAATCTAATTTCTGGCGAGGATGATGTAGGCGTTTCATATGTAGGGGTCGGTATTCTACACTCATAGACTGACACCAGTCTTGCCATTTAAAGGCGAGAATAGTGTGGCTAGTAACTAGAGGCACCCAAGGAACCCGGAGTGCATCAGCAATAATTGCACCGTGTAGAGCCTCTGTTAGCAAGATTTCTGTTTGACTAATACATGAGAGAACTTTTTCTGTTGACCACCGTGGATCAATGTATCCAAATCCAAGTTCCTCACAGACTAATTTCCAAGCTTCACCAGCTAGTTCAAAATGAGGCATATACGCAAACCGATTGACCTTACGACTGTTGGTATTCAACACTCGCCTTACCAATATCGCTCCATCCGTTACTGCTAATTCAGTTGGGACTCCAAGCGCTTGTGCCGACAGTGGTCCCCGAAGACAGTAGATTTTGTAGGAGTCATCTATCTTTACCACCCTTTTTCCATACCCTACTCCTGTACTAAATATCACTCTCTTAAGAGCCTTTCTTGTGCGTTGAGATAACTGCTCATTTAACAAAGTTCCTATACCAACAAATGCCGTAATTTGATCATCATCAAGAATATTGGGAATGAGTTTGTCCCAGAGCCAAGGATTCAGTTGATCGCCAAAGTTTTTTGCTTTGTGATAATAAAGTTTCATTCTTGTTTTTGGCAATTTCTAGCGAGTATAGTTTTTGCTTTCTTGTGACCAAGGTTGAAGAGAGTGAAGGAAAGACTAAGTAGGAAATCTTCAGTCACTCAACTTCTAACTATCTTTATCGTCAACAGTCCGTCATGTTGTCCCTTATTGACTCAGTTTTCCACCAATATGCTAGCCTCGTAAAAGTTGTCCAAGATTTCGTACACCGTTAACTACTTGTCGAACTGAATGCTTTATGTTTTTCAGGGTATGTTTGGCTTCAGTGGCACGCATATACTCATCTCGCGGAAATTGGACTGCGGGACGGGTCTGGTTGCGAGGCCACCGTCCTATCGATAGGTCTGGGTTTTCAATATACTCATTCACGTGTGGTGATCTCAATAAGCTTTTTTGGATGTCATTTGCAGCAAGCATCCGGTAGGGTTCGCACCACTCATCATCCATCCAAGCCAAGCAACCTGGGGCATAGCTGTATATAAGTACTCTCCTCCTCTGTTCAGCTTTCCAAGGCCTGCTACCATGGACAAGCGCCTCTGTAAATATCAAAACATCACCGGCTTTCAGCGTTGGATTAACAACCAAGTGATAATCAGGGCGGGGCATATAATTTACGTTCCCTTTATGACTACCTGGTACACAGATGAATCCCCCATCACCTGGATTAACATCGTTTAAGGCGTAGATCACTTTAATCAATCCGTTACGCATATGACCATTAGACCACTGGTAAAAGAATGCACGTTGCTCTTTTAGGGGTCCAGCGTGTAAATCCTCGGGTATGGGAGATGTTTTGCCCATCTCCATCCCAAAAGCATGGTCAAAACGCAACCAGTCACCAAGCATCACTTTTAGCACTCCTAGTATGCGAGGATGCGCCATTAGCTCCATAAAGTAAGGATCTATATGAAAAAATGAAAACTTCCTTTTTGCTCCTACTCCTGCGTTATCGATAATAGTATTTATTTTTTCTACTTCTTCTTGTGCAAGAATGTTTGGGTAAACAATGTATCCATTTAGATCGAATTCGTACATTTCTTCGATAGTCATCATTTTTACAACACCTCTTTAGTAAATGTTGGGTTTGTATCAGGAGCTTTTTTTTGGCTGTTATCAATAAAACTTACGCATCGACTCTACACCTACGAGAGGAATTAACTTATCTCTCATCTGTAGAGCTTAGAGTAATTTCAGACGTAAGCTGTTCAGCATCTAGATTGGGATACCTAACTCCCTCAAAGGGAATAGGGAACAGGCAACGGAGAATACCCAATTTAAATGCACATCAGCTTAGTGCTTTTCAACTAGCGTCTTGGTTTTAGCCCGCAAGGGAATATCGATCAGGATGTAGAACAACCATTTTGCAGCAATACTGAACTGACCCTGCTTAATAAATACAAGTAGGCGATAGGGTGTGTAGAGTACCGACTTATAACGATGCTGACGAACTCGTTCATCAAACTCACTTTTTGTAAGTAAGCGTTTCAATGCCAGCGGAAACCCAAGGATAAAGCAAGAATAATACTCGCTTATAGATCCAGACTGTAGTTTTTCATACAGGTGATTAAGATCCCCCCCTAGCCCTCTGTACTTTCTGTTCTCGGCAGGAGCATGGAAATGATTGGCTTGTACCTTTTCACATTTGATAATCTTTAGTCCTTGCTTCTGAATTCGCCGCGCCAACTCATGTTCGTCGCAAGCGGGAGTCTGGAAATATCGAAGATTCGTGTCAAAACGGAAGCGATCAAAGACTGCTCGCCGCATTGACCAAAGGCTACCGGTTCCAGATGTTGGCGTTCCCTGACTCCCAGACCCATTGTATTGGTATATGCATCCCCAAATCACCATTACGTCTGGTTCTTCTGTATAAACCTTAACAAGTTCATCAAGGCAATCCGGGAAGGGACTAACGTCATCATCAATGAACACGATGATATCGCCCTTGGCATGGTCAACACCACGATTTCTCGAGAAGCTTGCTCCTCGATTCCTATCATTTCGGAGGAGATGAAAGTTTTCTGTTTTATCCTCACAAGTTTTGAGAAAGTTTTGTGTGTCATCCGTCGAACCGTCATCGACGACAATAATCTCATACTTCGGATACGTCAGCTTTGCGATGGCTGGAAAACTGTAACTCCTTAAACTTGAAGCCCGGTTAAAAGTTGAGATTACGATTGATACAAACGGAAGTTTCATATTCATTTACTTAGCCCGTTTTCTATCACAACAGGGATCACATCAGGATTCTCCTGTTTAGCAATATCGAGACTATTGCCCTAAATAACAACCGAGAATTCCCCGATGCTACGTCTTATTAAACAACTATGTAAGAAGATCTAAAATAAAATTTTTGTTAAAAATATATTTAATACCCAGCTGCGGACAAACTGGTAAAATTTTGGTCATTGGTCATTAGCGACAAACAACCAACAACCAACAACCAATTAAGCCGCTGCGACTTGCTCCCAAGAACGCATCAGCAATTGCCGTCCTAAATCAATATCTTGAGGAGCGCATTGCCAGTCTGGATGAGCGGTCATTAATAAACTATCTAACGTCTCTTCATCAAACAAATGCCAAACGGGAGCGCCACTAACTTCGGTAGCGATCGCATAACAATTAGCACCAATGCAGTGAATAGAACATCGACTGGCAATTCGCACGAGTTTCAGGGTCTCACCCGGTTGGAGCGAACGGAACTGTAGAATGGTGTGTTGCCATTGTCGGAGCGATGACACAATTAACCCTGGAATCGCTACGGTAATCTCCGGATCACCATTCACCGCAATCCAGTAGTGACGGGATGGATCGATACCCTTGAGCCAAGGAGATTCATCATCAAGCCGATAGCGGGGAGAGAAGATAAACGGCTGTGTCATAGCAATAATGGCAAATTGAGATTGAATCAACACTCAGTCTTGCTGGAAAGCCTATCCTCAATAGATAAAAAAAGGGGGAGTCTTTCCCGACTGGTCAAATGAGTTTCATCACTATTTAAAATCCTATAGATTATGAGAGTTAAATCCAATTAACTTAACAAAACTTATAAATTGTAGAAAATAAGATAAATTAAGTGACATTGGGCAACAAACCTGATCAGAAAAATAAATTACCCTTGTCCCTCATCTTCAGGCTTGGGCAAACTGGTTTCCATCTTCAGACAGTTACGACCATTGATCTGTAAGCGATACTCCACCCGATCCATAAGCCTCTGCATAATTAGCCAGCCATACCCGTTTTCCTGTTTATCCTCTGGATCAGGTTCAACATAATTCGAGATATCATACCCTTTACCATGATCCCAAATCTCCAGGACAATATCCCGGTCTTTCAGTTCCAAGCGCAGCAAAATCGGTAAATTCGGTTGGTCTCGATGAGCATGACGCACGACATTCGAGTAAGCTTCCACTAATGCCAGTCGCAAACGATTCGATTGACTTTGCCAATCCACAGAATCACCAAGCGCGGCTTCCAAACTCCCCAATAACCAACTTTCAACAATGGTCAAAAACCTCAAGTCACTGGGTACGTGCAACTCCGTCTTCATTAATTACAGAACCTCCAGAGAGAGTATAGTTTGGTCATCTTCCTGAACATTGTTAGTTCGTTCTCGAATCCGAGCTAATAAATTGGTCAGGTTAAAGGGTGTTGGTTCGTGAAGCAGAAGTTGCCAAAGACCTGATGAGCCAAGCATTGGACTCCTGCTAACGTCACTGTTTTGGACGCAAACCATCCCGTCCTTGACCGTCGCTTCTGTAATACCATCACTGATTAAGAGCAAGATGTCACCTGGATTTAACGTTAGAATTCCCGCATTTGCCTGCCAAATTGGTAAGATGCCCAAAGGGACACCGCGAACCTGAAGATAGTTTGGCTCCACCGTTTGCTGTTGGGCAACCAGACAGTGAGGCCAGACAATGGGATAGATATGACCTGCATTGGCGTAGACCAACTGTTGAGAGGCTGGAGTATAACGAGCTAGCACCATGGTAATGAAACAGTTCGTACTGAACAAATCATCCGACATGATACTGTTTAGATTTTGCATTACCACTTCCGGCTCTGGGGAGATTTCTTGAGCGAGTTCTCGCCGCAAGATCGAAATGGCACTTGCCATAAATAACGCCGCCGGAACCCCTTTGCCAGAGACATCCCCAACCGCTAGCCAGACATCCCCTTGAGGATGAACGTAAACTTCAAAGAAATCCCCCCCCACCTCTCGCGCTGGATAACAATGAGCTTGGACACATACCCCTTCGACATCCGGCCAACTTTGGCGTAGTAAGTTATTTTGGATCTGGCGAGCGACCTCTAACTCAGCCCGCATTTGTTGAGCTTGTAATTGAGTACGTTGGTAGAGTTTTGCCTGAGAAATCGCTAAAGCCGCTTGTTCGACGACCGCTTCAATCAGCTTAATGTCTTCACTTACCCAGCGATCGTCACTCCCTTGTTTGTAGAGAGACAGCACCCCCAATAACTGTTGTTGCCAGATTAAGGGAACTACTAAATGTACCGAATGATTGCCATCACTAAGCTGTTCAACTAGACGGGTTTTGCGGCTTTCTAGGACACTTTGGATAATCGATTCGGCATCAGATAATGTTGATGTTTCTAGTTGAGCCTGAGCTTGGTAGGAGAACGACTCTGGGATAAACTGATGACCGTCTACGGGTCGTAGAATACAATAAGTAGCCTCAAACGTTTTGCCAATTGTCGTAACAACAGTTTGCAGGATACTGCTATAGTCTAGGGACTCCCGAATTGCCGTGGTGACAAGATTAAAGAGTTCTTCTCGGCGTAAGGCGCGGCGGAGTTCATTGGTTCTTGTCTTGACTACTTTATAAGTTTCAGCCGCTTGTTGAACGACTGCTTTTAGATTCTCAGGGTTCCAAGGCTTAGTGATATATTTAAATACTTTGCCAGAGTTAATGGCATCCACCAAATCTTCCACATCGCTGTAGCCTGTTAATAGAATCCGAATGGTTTCTGGAAAGCGCTCAACAGTTTTGCTCAAAAATTCCGTACCGTTCATCAGGGGCATCCGTTGGTCGGAAATAATAATCCCCATTTCCCCTTCTTCGTCCAAAATTTTAAGGGCACTGACTGCGCCATCAGCTTTAAAGACACGAAAATCCCGTCGAAACGTTCGATATAACAGATCGAGGTTGTCAGGCTCATCGTCCACTACCATTAATTTGAGTTTATCTGCCTGACTCATGTGCTTACTCCGGTTCCTGCCTTATACCATTTTGGATTTTGGATTTTGGATTTTGGATTTTGGGTTGAAAAGGCTTGATGAGCGCGATTTCATAGAACAAAATCAAAACTCTTGTAGAGGGGAGTGGGAGAAAGGGAAGAGGGAATGTCCTTTGCTGATAGCTTTAGTGTGAACTAAGCAAAGGGACATCATATTAATCCAAGTTGCTAGTTATCGTTTTAGGACAGCTAATTGAAGACAGGCAGAGCGAAAATTACCAATATAGCAATTAGTCATCCTTAATCACCAATTAGCCATGAGCCATGAGCTATCAGCCATTAGCAATGCCTCAGTTTATAACTAGCAACTTACGTTATTAAAAGAGTAGGAGAGAAAGCCCTGTACCTTACTATGCGATCGCTTAACCCACCAAACCGGAACGGAGAGCGAGGACAGCCGCTTGAGTGCGGTCATCGGCGCAGAGTTTATTTAAGATATTTCGCACATGGGTTTTCACCGTCCCTACAGTGATGTAGAGCTTTTCTGCAATGATGGCATTGCTGCACCCTTCAACAATAAGCTGTAAAACCTCCAATTCTCGTTCCGTTAGGGGGTAGGCTTCCAACAGTTGGCTATATTCTGTGGGAGCTGCATTAATTGTCACCGTTTCGCGCGGTGGTGGGGTATCAGACCCTTGGGGAGTTGATTTGACTTGCTGGAGAACAATTCGGGCGATCGCTGGATCGATCCAAGCATTGCCTTCACTGGTCACTTCTAGGGCTTCTAGTAAATTATCAAAACTGATATTTTTCATGCAGTACGAGTCAGCACCAGCAGCAAATGCTGCCATTACGGCTTCTTCGTTATCCTGCAAGGTCAAGATCAGAATCTTCGTTTTGGCATCCTCATCACTCAGGTGAGAGGCTTTAAATCGCCGTGTCAATTCAATCCCGTCCATGTCCGGCAAACCGATGTCAACGATCCCAATATCTGGCTTGGATATTTCCAATAGTTTCAGACCTTCGGTGCCGTTGGCAGCTTCGCCTACAAATTCTATTTCACTACGCTGTTGCAGTGCAGTTCGGATTCCGACCCGTGTCAGATCGTGGTCTTCAATGAGAGCTACACGAATTGTACTCATCGTCAACATCCAGAGTAAGGTTGGCAGACAAGAAGAGGTACGGTTCCTGTCATGTTCTTGTTCCCAGAAACTTTTCGCCGTACCGAGTAAAGTTGCTTCTCTAATGCTAGGCAAGCGGCAGTTTTTCAAGACAGCAAAGTTAAGACCGTCTCGAACAGCCCCTAATCTTAACTGTATCGCTGCTGAGGCTATCCGGGACACCTTGGCAGCAATAACTCATTGACATCCTCACCGCCCTAGAAGGACGGTGA
>DNGI01000505.1:0-1404 GCA_003486645.1 Cyanobacteria bacterium UBA11370
TTCTAGCTAACGAGTCGCACCTAAAATTAACCCATCCGGCGCACCAGAAATATAGTTTAATGCAACAGGTTGAATGTCCTCAAGCCAACGTGCTAAAGGCATCGACTGTCGTCCTCCATCAATAATTACTCCTGGCACTGCTATTGTTGATGCCAAACCTAAATTAAGGGGTAAAAGTTCCTCTGGCATCTGTAAAATTGGAATCGGACGTTCTGCAAATGCCTCCTCGATATTACCCGCCGGAATAGTAGCAAAACGCCAGCGATCGCCCCAAAGATTTTCCGGTAACGGGAGTGGTGGTGGTTTATCCAAAGTGATGGGATTATAAACCTCACCCGTATAATTTTCTTGCTGAGGGTATTGCAATGCCCTATTTTGTAGCCATTGCTTTAACGCTGGAGTACGCCTGCTTGCTTGCACCTTAATGCCTAATTGTTGCCCTGCTGAAGTGAGTAAACTCAGTGACTGGGGACGAAAAACTTGAATAATATTTGGTAGTCTTGTCTTAGCGGTTGCAATCTGCAATTGAGAGACTAACCAGTCAATCGTAACTAACGACTGGGGACATAAAGCTTCATAAATAAACTCGCCTGTGGCATCACAAATGAATAATTCCCACAGTACCTGCCCAGCAGCATCTCGCAACGGACGCTTATAAAAATCAGATTGCCAAACCTCCATATCAACCTCCACAGATTACTCTTAGAATAACCGTTTAGAGGGGATAAGTTCAAAATTAGATCTCATTAGATCCCCGACTTCTTAGAGAAGTTGGGGATCTGAACTTCCAAATAAATTATGATCCACTATACTGAATCTAGAACAGTCCAGGGCCTTTGCCGCGACGATCCTCTTCCATGGTTAACTCTCCATCCCGATCTTCGTTAAGCTGATCTAATTCTCTAGCACGTTCAAGTGCTTCTTGTTCTTCTTTTTCCCGCAAATCTCCCGGTTCATTGATATACATTTCGGGTTCGATCGCAAAATTATTGACTAAACCCTCTTTATCTACCGTATAGCCTCCGGTGGTGTGAATCGTATCTGGATCAGTTTCCCCTTCTTCTGTTGGTTTGGTTTTAAATGTATCGCCTTCTCGTTCTTTACGAGCAGCAGTTTCAGCGGGAACGATATGTCTGTCATACGTATCAACATCCGCACCATATTCAGGCTTTGTATTCGGTTCGTTAGACACAGCTTGATTATCCATGGTAATCTCCACAAAAATGTATGAATTTATTCCATGTCTAAGCTTAAAAAGCTATGCAGTTAAAGTAATCCCCCTTGAGAATTAAACTGGATGAAGTGTGATTATCTTGTGATAAAGGGCATCTCTCTTGGGGTGCATCCCAATTTTGCAAAAATACCTGTTGAAAAGGAAATCGCGGCTACACAAACAAAGCCTGC
>DNGI01000505.1:1679-8566 GCA_003486645.1 Cyanobacteria bacterium UBA11370
ACTTCTAGTCTGTGGGCGATTTGCAAATACGGGATGCTCCCTCTCTCTTGCGGATTAGATCCGATGAATAAGCTGATGTGCGTTTAAATTGCACACCTTGGCGATGAGCAAAAAACTTTCTTTCCTTCTGCCATCTGCCCACTCCTACGGAGAACGCTACGCGAACTGCCATCTGCCTTACCTCCAAGGGTAATACAACTTAAAAGCTGATTAGCTTATTACCTAACCCTCACTCCACTCTACATATGTTACATTGACCTCGGCACCGGGTACGACAATTCCTCCAAACGAAGCTGTTTTTCCTGGGGAAACTTCTGAGGGTTGAGTGTAGATAAATCCGTTATCAATCGGGTTGCCTTGGCCATCCAGGACTTCATAATTGATTTTAACCAACTTCACCATTTTACAGGTGCGATTAGTTACTTGACCCGTTAGGGAATTGCCGTCATATTTGACATTACTAATAGCCATTCCAGCCGCATCTGAGTTACAAGGACTGGTGACTTCTTCTGGCGGTGATGGACATAAATAACCCAGATCCAGAATCCTACCATCTACCGTTTCCATATAACAAACTGGAGTATCAATCTCCGAGTTTGGTAGCATTGGAGACTTAACATCTGCTAACACGGAACCAGGAAATAAAATCGTTGGCAATAGGAGGGAAAAATAAACTATTAAACTTGAAAAAGTTTTGGGCATACTGCTATTTCCATTCTGAATTTCTTCACAAAGGAATGGGAGTCTGGGGGATAGCCCCCAGATTAAAAAAGGGGGTTCCAACCCTCTTTTTTAACCAATCGGTAACACTAGTTGGTCACGAGCATCTGCTTATCAAGGTATTTCTGCGCCCACTCTTCCCCCATGTGTTTTTTCAGTGTTAGATATGGGTTTAAGGGAGCGTAGTAAAGAATGACCATAGCCTCGTAACAGCTATCCGGACTGGTATAAACCTCCCAAGTTTTCAGAACATAAGTGTCAGATTCGTCTCTGTCAGCCTCCATAACATAAGCATAATATCGACCTTTTTGTTTTTCCATGTCCCTCTCCAAATTCTTAACAAAGCTATCAAGAGACATATTTGCAATAGCTCCACCCGACAGTGGAAGCCTCGGCGCATCAGGTAATGGCATACTAATAGCGTAAATATTAGGAGGTTTAAACCCCCAAGAAGAAAGAACGGTTTTATTCATATCAACCCCAAAATTTGAATCGACAATCGTACTCATTCTTACGGTCTGTTGGCTCGGCGTTTGCCTGTACGCCACCATATTCAGAAGCCACTTCTCGGCATTTTTCTTGTGCTTCTGCATCGTTTTCGGCTTGAATTGGCTCATAGCCTTCTTGCAGTTGAGCCTCATCATCAGGCAGATATTCGCCCAACTCGTTATCGCTGATTTTCTTAGGTGTAAACCATCTCATAATTGAAGAACTCTTAGTTCGGTGTACAGGGACTGGAAGAAATCGTCCCGATGCAAGCTGACTCACTGCATCGGGGTAAATTTCTAGCGAGATCTACTACTGTATATCACATTAAATTTTTGCATATACATCTCGAAAAAGGTAAGTCTTGCCGTAATGGTAAGGCTTACAAATACGGTTCTTGTAGTTGGATTGGCTATAGGGATTTTAATGGAACCAACAGGATTTCGTTACTACGGGCGACTGTAGACACGCCTAGAGGCTCAAATCTGAGTTGTTATACTTTCGTTGCGTTCATATGTAGCACTTTCTTTCCCCCTTGTCCTCCAAGTCTTTCCTATCTACTAATATGAGCTGCAACTTGGTATCAGATTTAGGGCTACTGAAAAGCCCCATCCCCTTGTGGGTGGAGGTTTACTCAGGTTGCTGAAACGGAAATGACCCTCTTTGGCGACGACGCAATACTCGATTATTCTGGTTACGAACTCGCTGTTGAGCCGCCTCAACTCTCAACCCTAAATCTTCTAGTATTTCTATAGCAGCAGTTTCGCCCGTTTCGCAACCTCCTTCCATATACCCTTGAAATTCTAGGGAGCAGTGTTCTCCAGCAAAAAACAAATTGCCCGCTCGCTCTCCTTCTGCACCATACATTTTTGTCCATTGGCCGACTTGATAGCAAGCATACGATCCACGGCTATATTGTTCGCCTGTCCAGTAGGATCGGACAGCATTACCTTGTCGCTGTTGAACATTACTAATACCAGGGAAAACTCGTTCTAATTGTTGTAAGAATCTTTGAGCGTGAAATTCTGGAGTTTGAGATCCGAGCGATAAACCTTGGCGACCTCCAGTAAAATTAGTAATTAAACCAGCACCACGAGTATAGCGACTCTCGCTGGTTTCCCAGGTATTTTGAAACTCTAAGTCTGTGTAGACATTAGCAGTGGAATTATACCGGGTTCGCCAAATTTTATTCTGATAGCTGGTGATTAATTTGGAGTTAGTCCCATAGCCTAAAGTCTTGATTGCTAATTGTTTTACTCGCGGTAAATCAACATTTAAGGGAATATGCCGCAGTACGCTAAAAGGCAAGGCTAATAAAATACGTTCATACTTGCGCTCAAATGTCCGATTTTCAGAGCGTAAAGCTACCTGGTAGCGACCATCTGAGAGGCTCCTAATTGACTCTAAAACCGTTCCAGTTTCAATAGAATCTGCCAATAACTGGGCCAGTTTCCGGGGAACTTGGTCATTGCCTCCATCAATGTAGAAACGCTCGTCACTGGTTCCGAATATCTCAAATTTGCCCGGTTTAGTGCCGATTAAATACAGCAGATTCAGGCAAGATTGTTCCTGGGCTTCTAAACCATATTCAATGGTGTAAGCTACCTCAATGAGCTGTCGGATAGTTTCTGTTATTTTGGGGATGGGTTTTAAATAGTCAGTAATTGAAAGATTGTCTAAACGCTCCGTAGCTGGATCGGGTGTTGCATAACTCTCAAAATTTGCGATCGCCTTTAAATCTTTTTTAATTTGTCGGGCAACAGGCGCAAAATCCCTAATAATTTCCTCAAGGGAAACGTTTCGTCCATCAAAGAAGTACGTGTCCTGGATTAAACCTTGCTGAGGAACTAATAGGTCAACAATTTTAAAACCGAGTTCCTTCGCCAGACTTTGCAAGCACGTATGATCGGTATCAATAAATTCTCCACCCAGTTCTGCTGTCAGATTCGTGCCTGCTGCTTTGGACAAACTCCGCATCCTACCGCCTACTCGGTTTCTCGCCTCAATGACATCGACGCGAACCCCAGCTTGTCTCAGGCGATAGGCAGCAGTTAGTCCGGCAATACCTGCACCCACGACTAATACGGGGGCAACTGTGGATTTGGCAACTGCACGATGTTCCTCTCGTGTAAAGGTAGTGGCAGCAACAGCAGCAGCTATACCTAAGCCTCCCTGTAGCAAGCGGCGGCGAGAGAGTCTTGAGTTGACAACATCAAGTACTTCTGTTAACGGAATACCCGTTTTTGTTGATATCTGAGCAACTCTGTAGGCTTGACGTAGGGTTTTAATTAGAGGATTCCTCGTCATTTTTAATTCAGTTTTTGTTAAAGGTGTTGATGAGGTCAGGAATTACAGATTAAAGTATTTAAAATAATTTTACCGCTCTATGTGTCTGTCTAGTAGAAGTAGGGGAAATGAGTTGTAACCTGTAGCTATAGGGATGAAAAAATTTCTCCATTTGCTCTTATGCCTCAACCAACGTACCCTTTCAAACAAATAAACCCCCCTCTCGCTCCCAGAGAAACTCTGCCGACGATGTATGATCTACCCAGTGAAAACCCAGAGGAACCTGGATTGCCTGACGAATATCACGGTTTGCAAGCTCAATTACTTAGTCGCACTTTTCGTTGCCCTTATTACTCTCAAGAGGAACTATTCACAGGGGCAGATTTAAACTTATACTACGAGGTGCATCATCCCCAATGGTATAAACGTCCGGATTGGTTTTTGGTTGTCGGTGTGTCTCGATTGTATGAGGAAACCGAGTTGCGATCGAGTTATGTAGTTTGGCAAGAAGGGAGAAGTCCATTTGTAATTGTGGAATTACTTTCTCCGGGTACAGCGAAGGAAGATTTGGGCGAAAATGCCGATTTAGATTTAGAAGATGAGGAAACTTTAACTCATTCAGACTCTTTAACGGTTAACGAACTCGATAATGGGAACAAGCAACGTCAAAAAAACACACCGCCGCGAAAATGGGAAGTCTATGAACAAATTCTGCGAGTTCCTTACTATATCGTATTTAGTCGTTACACTAACCAAGTGCGCTTTTTCAACTTAGTAGGTGGACATTATCAGGAACAGGAAATCGAGGCAGAAAATCCTCGGATGTGGATTTCGGAATTAGAGGTAGGTTTAGGATTATGGCAAGGAGAGTATGAAGGAATTACTCGTCAATGGTTACGGTGGTATGATGCTCAGGGAAACTGGATTCCTACAGATACGGAACAGGAACGTTTGGAGAAAGAATTCGCTTTAGAACGAGCCAATCAAGCGGAATCCCAATTGCAACAGATTGTCTTAACTTTATTACAACAGGGCATGACAATAGAACAAGTTGCAACACTAACAGGTTTCTCTCAAGAACAGGTACAACTATTGAGCCAAGAGTCTGAACAATAAACTCACAAATCAAAACTCTAAAATCTAAAATCGAATGACTACCTCTAAACGTTTTGATTGGGATGCAATTTGCTCCGAACTTGCTGGGATGGAAATGATTACCGAACCCACCCAGCTTGCTAAGTTATCTCTAGATTACTATCACTTCAGCCCGATACTACAACCGTTACTCGAAGATAAACGAGGGGATTTAGCTGTTCGCCCGATAACTGAAGCAGAGGTTCTGAAAGTAGCGCAAGTTTGTGTTAAGTATAAAGTACCTTTAACAGTACGTGGAGAAGGAACTGGGAATTACGGACAATGTATTCCCCTGCAAGGCGGCGTAATTCTTGATACTACCAAAATGCAAGACATTCGCTGGATTAAACCCGGATTAGCTTGTGTGGAACCGGGGGTAAAAATGGCAGCGTTTGATAAAAAATCACGGGAATTGGGTTGGGAATTACGCATGGCTCCCTCTACTTATCGTACCGCGACGATTGGCGGTTTTATTGGTGGGGGAAGTGTAGGAATGGGTTCGATAACTTACGGACAATTGCGCGATCGCGGTAATCTTCATGCGGTTCGTGTGGTTACGTTAGAAGATGAACCAAAAATTATTGAATTACGAGGGGACGAGGTTCAAAACGTTAATCATGCCTATGGTACTAATGGCATTATTACTGAGTTAGAGATTCCTCTTAGTCCTGCTTATCCTTGGGCAGAAGTTATTGTAATTTTCGATAATTTTATGACGGCGGCTCGGTTTGGTCAAGCCCTTGGGGATGCGGATGGTTTAGTTAAGAAATTAATTAGTATTCATGCTTCTCCAATTCCTACTTATTTTACGGCACTTAAGAGTTATAGTCCTGAAGGGAAACACTGCGCTTTATTAATGATTGCTGAGTCTTGCTTGGAACCGTTCCAGGAATTAGTGGGAGAGTATGGTGGTGAAATAACTTATTACAAAACGGCTCAAGAAGCGAGTAAGGGAACGAGTTTATTAGAGTTTACTTGGAATCACACCACTTTACACGCTCGTAGTATTGATCCTACTCTTACTTATTTACAAACCTTCTTTTTTACCTTAGAACGAGTGGAGCAAATGTATAATTACTTTGGGGATGAAGTGATGATACATTTGGAATTTCTGCGGGGACATGGGAAAGCCATTCCGGCGGGATTACAATTAGTTCGTTATACGACGGCGGAACGGTTAAATGAAATTATTGAGTATCACGAAAAGCATGGGGCGTTGATTGCTAATCCTCATACGTATATCCTGGAAGATGGAGGACGAAAGACTATTGATGTTGAGCAGTTGAAATTTAAGGAAAGGGTTGATCCTTATGGGTTAATGAATCCTGGGAAGATGCGAGCGTGGTTGGAGCGATAATCAGTGTAGATTAGTCATGAAAACACTTAAACTAAAAAGAGAGATTTGAATGGAACTCTCATTAATATTCCCTTGATATGCTCCACACTTTTATCCCTCCCCATCGCTATTTCCCCTACCTCACCTGGACAGACATCCAGGCAATGCCTGATAAAGAAAATACCGTCATCATTCAACCCATTGGCGCAATTGAACAACATGGCCCTCACTTACCCTTAATTGTAGATTCTGCGATTGGGGTAGGAGTACTCGGCAAAGCATTAGCTAAATTAGAACCCGATATTCCCGCCTATGCGTTACCGAATTTATATTACGGTAAATCAAACGAACATTGGCATTTCCCCGGTACAATTACCCTGAGTGCCCAAACTCTACTTGCTGTGTTAATAGAATTAGCCGATAGTATTTATCGGGCAGGATTTCGTAAATTAGTGTTAATGAATTCCCACGGTGGACAACCCCAAGTGATGGAAATTGCAGCACGGGATATTCACCAAAAATATGGAGATTTTTTAGTATTTCCCTTATTTACTTGGCGAGTACCCAATATTGCCGCAGACTTACTCACACCAAAAGAATTACAATTAGGAATTCATGCTGGAGATGCCGAAACCAGTCTAATGCTATCCTTATTACCCGAACAGGTAAAAATGGAACGAGCCGTGGCAGAATATCCTCATGGCTTACCTGAAAATAGTTTGTTGAGTATGGAAGGGAAGTTACCTTTTGCTTGGTTAACGCGAGAATTAAGCCAGAGTGGAACATTAGGCGATCCAACTTCAGCAACGAATGAGAAAGGCGATCGCATTCTCGACTCCCTTTCCGATAGCTGGGTGCAAGTGATCAAGGATATCTATCGATTCCGTCAACCGCAAGTTTAGATAATGGAGAGGGGGAGATGGGG
>DNGI01000277.1:0-526 GCA_003486645.1 Cyanobacteria bacterium UBA11370
CCCCCTCTCCCCCTCTCCCTTCCCAGTCGCTCCACAATTGTATGACTAAGAGTCCCCCAGGCGGCGATTTTGCCCCACTTGAGGCATCCTTGAGCAAGAGGGTGTGTCTGAATGGGTTGAAGCACTTTTGCACCCTGCTGAACAAGCCTCTCCATGACGCTTTCTAAGTCGGACACTTCAAAGGCGATATCGACGACACCGGGAGGATGTAGGCGTAGAAACTGGGCAACAGGGCTAGCCGAGGTGAGGGGGGAGGACAATAGGATGGACACTGTACCACTTCTGACTACAGTTGTGTGAGTGTGACGGCTGGCACTGGATGTTATAGCTTCAAAGCCCATTTGCTTGACAAACCAGTCACGAGATTTTACTGAATTTTCTACATAAAAGTGAATGTGATCGATTTTCATGCCCTATCCAACTAAATCTCGGCATTCCTCTCCCGTTATACCCGAAGGGTTAGCCGGAGAGAAATCTCTGCAACCTCTTCTGGCGGCTCTCAAATAGAATAGACCTCTTGCGAAAG
>DNGI01000277.1:757-13951 GCA_003486645.1 Cyanobacteria bacterium UBA11370
TGCGAAAGTCGATTTTGGCAACGCAAAACTAATACATTGAGGAGTCCGATTTCCCATTTATGCAAGAGGTCTAATCTTTTGACGCAATTGATTAGCTAATTCTTCTAGCCTCACCCATCTCTGGTCTTGTAAAATCGTCAATAATATCAGACCAATTCAAAATTCCGTTGTTTTGAGCTGAGTTTTCAGATGTTCGGTGTAGAATGTAGGTAAGAAATTCATTTTTTTAATTACTTGGGTCTTCTTGAAAATAGCCTACCTATTTTTTATTGAAGCAATAATATGTCAATCCCTTAGTTTGTGAGGGATTGACATATTGTTGTTACCCCGTCAGATCCTGATGGCTTAACTTTGGCTATCTACTCCCTCCACCTTTAATTATTCTCGTTTTAGTGATGGAACCACTTGAAATTGCTGTTGCTGTCTTGGCTGTACCGTTTCTGACCAAAGCCTGGGAAAAAACTGGAGAAAAATGTGGAGAAAAGCTATTTGAGCAAGGAGAAACGTTACTCCAACGTCTCAGAGGCAAATCACCGGAGACAGTCACGGCTATTGAGCGAGTAAAGGAAGCCCCTCTGGATTTTGGTCAAGCTGTGCTAGAGGTAGAGGCAGTAGCCAAGGCCGACCCAGAAATTGCTGAGGCGGTGCAAGCGATGGAGGTGACGGTTAAAGAAGACATACAACTGGCTCAAGCCATGGAAAAGGTTATATCCCTCTTCTGTCACTTTCCGAATTCAAGAAATAATAAATCAGCCAGGTTAACCAGAAGAATAAAAGGGTTGGTATTGATTGATTAAACTAATTAGATGGTTGAATCCAAGCAATAACTTGGAATTAGGAAAAACTTCTACCCAGGGCAAAATTAACCACAACACGCCTAGTGGGTTGAAGAATTAAACGAAGGTTGTTTAAAGTATTCTTCCATCCACTACCACAATCCCATTGTTGGTGGACAGAAAAATCAACCAAATTATCTTTTTTCTCAACTTGACTTATTTTTTGTTGATTTAGAGATAAAAACGGTTGAGAATTTAAGCTGACAATTGTATAAACCGAAAAAATAATCTCCCACCATTTCTCAATATCTTTGAACCTAGTAAATCTATAATCTGTCCATCCTAATTCTTGTAAACAAAAGTCTAAATCCATATTCTACCCATGTTCTTAACCCATAAAGATTGCCCAAACAATTCTTAACCTTTCCTTGAATATTTGTCATGATAAAGATGGAGTGACTGTGCAGAAATTATTCCCACCGTTTTAGCTATTTCTGGCAATGATTTTCTTTTTATCGATGAAATGATTCCTAGATGTAAATATTTAAAATATTCATAGCTTCTTACTTCTTTAAATAGGTCTTTATACTCGGCACAGTATTCATCTATCACTGCTGCTGTGGATTGTGCATCTCTGGCTAAATGTTTCAGAATCTGTAGCTCTACATCCATTGCTATACCTCAATTGTAGAGTTTTTACTTTTAACTACAGTATTAATTTTATCCGGAGAGTGACAGAAGAGGGATAGATTATCCAATGGTTCAGTAATTCTAGTTTCAGAAGGAGAAACTGGAACAGTATTATAACTATAGATATTTAAAATGAATGGAATATTAAAAGAAAATCCTTCTTGACGTGTTTTAGGGTATTGGAAACCTCGTAAGGAACCAGCATCTAGTACATCCAATGCCTTTTTTAGTGATTCTTCTGCCTCTGAATATTGAGCATCTTGATACTGTTGATATCCTTGCTCAAAAAGTTGCCCCGCTTCTTTTAGCTCAAGCAATATTGGAGATATATTAGAGCTGTTTACATCTGCCTCGGAATATAAGTTCTGATTTGAAGAATTTGCCCAACTCTTAGCTGGCAGAGAAAAAGTTAGACTAAGGATAGCCGAAGCCGAAATCAGCGAACTTAATAGTGTAGTAAAATTTTTAGCTTGAATGGGCATAATTTGTTAAACGCGACATCGAATTAGTGAAGGTACAAAGAAAGTTTAGAGTAGCAATAATTTTGAGCTTGCCTCTTTTGGTCTGCCCTGACATTAGCTCAGACTCAGGCATCCAGCTATCCATCAGGATACCGCCTTGCACTATGAAGAACGCGAAGAATTTGAACGGTATTACCTTTAACGCGATAAACAACGAAGTAGGGCGTTGAAGGGATAACCAGCTCCCTTGTTCCTTCCACACGCCCGATTCTCCCCATGTTAGGAAATTCTGCCAATTGAGCCACCGCTTGTTGAATTGTGCTCATAGTCCGAACTGCCGCAGTGGGGTCATCCTTGGCGATGTAAGCATGAGCCTGTGCGAGGTTCTGTAAAGCTTTTCTGAGCCACTTAACTGACATTGGTTAACTTCTCAAACATCGCCTCCACTTCAGCATCAGTAGCAAAATCCCCAGCTTCGGCTTCTGCAATACCCTGGTGAATCTCTTTGAGTTGCCACTGGTGTATTTCCAGATAGAGAGAAATAGCTTCATTGATGATGTAGCTGAGATTTCGCTCCATGCTGGTAGCGAGTGCGTCAAGAGCAGCTCTTTTTTCGCTATCAAGTCGAAATGTGACGTTATTTTTACTCATAAAATTCTTTCGTTGTGGGAAACTCCTTTCCTCTTCCATCATGCAACATCTTGCAATGCAATGCAATTAGTTTTGCGCCATCACGTTGGTTTGGGGGATATTTGGAGGGTAATCGTCTCCAATCACTTTGGGCTGGCAACTTGAGGCTAAAAACCGGAAACTTTAGCGAAAAAGGAGGGAATTTGGGGGTGGGATCTAACTTTTTTCCATCCTAGTTAGCTTTGGCGAAAGTTTTTTGTCTTTTTTGCCTATGTGACAGTTTGAGGGCGGAATGTGGGTTAAAGGCTTGTTAGCTTACCCTCTGTTGTGTCTAATTAGAAAAATAAGTGACTTTCCGGCTGAATATTAATTTCCATTGGTACGGCTTGGGGATCGGCGTTGAGGGCAAACAGAATCGCATCAGCGGCAGTTTCTGGAGTTAACATTTTTGAGCGGTCTACCTTTAAGCTGACATTATCCCAGAAGGGAGAATCAACTCCGCCAAAGTAAAATAGGGTGAATTTGATGCCGAAACGTTTGAGTTCCTCTGCCATACATTTGCTAAAACCCACGACACCGAATTTAGAGGCACAGTAGGCGGATGCCATTGCCATAGAATGCTTGCCTAAAATTCCGATAATATTGCAAATGTGACCCGATTTTCGGTTTTTCATCACTTCGGATGCTGCCTGACAGGTATAGAAACTGCCCTTAAGATTTAAGTCAAGCATGAGATCTAGGTCGGTGGGTTCAATTTTGTTGTATTGTTTCAAAACACCAGCACCCGCCGCATTGACTAAAACATCAATTTGACCTAACTCAGCGACAGCTTTTTGGATTAGCCTCTCCACTTGGGATGGATCAGTAATGTCGGTTGGAACGGTTAAAACTTGATTAGCATTGGCTATCGGTAGCTGGGAGGCTAAAGCGGTTAGGCGATCGCTATTTTTTGCGGCTAATACGACATGACTACCTGCCAGTATTAGTTTGCGGGTTAAGGCTGAACCAATGCCACCCGTAGCACCGACGACGACAACAACTTTATCCTGCATTGATCTTTACATTTCTTTACATCCTTATCCATGATACTGACAACGATAGGACTCTGGAGCAGGTGTGTATCTGGGAATTCTTTAACCAAAACTTATCGTTTTTTAACGTTAGATTATAATGCCTTAACCCTGAAACAGTATTCTGTCTTTGGTGTGATTGGCTGAAACTTAGCATCAAAGGGCGAATGGTAGGGTGGCGAACAAAATCGAACCGCTTAACAGTAATGAGTGCGATCGCAGCAGTAGCAGCGACAGTAGCTTTAAGACTTGTGAATATAGACTCACGAGTAACGTAAGTTGCCAATATATTGTCAGCTTACATAATCTGTGTTTTTCCGTTTTTTCTATCTCCTGTTTCATCTATCTCAATAAGTAATTTAAAAGCGTGGCTGATTATACTTCCCCCAGAGTGACACAAGAGCGTTATAAATTCATCAAAGCTTTACGCTTTGAGTCCTGCCAAAGAGATTCAGAGTGTGAATAATGGAGATGGACACCTCATAACTATTTACTAGGGAAGCTTTGGGGATGAACTTTAAAACGTTGTTAATTATCGCTACCCTATTAGCTGCGGCAGGATTACCCATTGCCCTCTATCTAGTCCCTAATGAAACGATGAACCAACTAGGGATTGGTGAACAAGTTAAAAACGTTAGAAATTCTCTTCAATTAAAACGAAAAAAAGCCAGTGTTGAAGAGATTCTCAAAACAAAACGTTGTGGGGGGTGCGATCTGAGGGAAATTAATTTGAGTGGAGCCGATTTGAGTGGGGTTGACTTCAGAAATACTGACCTTTCTCGCGCTAATCTGGCAAATGCTAAACTGAAAGATGCGAAAATGAGTGGAGTTCGTCTGAGCGAAGCTAACCTCAAGAATGCTGATTTAGATGGGGCTGATCTTCATGATAGCGAATTAAAAAGTGCTGATTTAAGTGAGGCGAATCTGTTTAATATTCGGTTAGATGGTGCTGATTTAAGTAATGCAACTCTGCACCGGGTTGAACTTCGAGATGCAGATTTAATTGGTGCTACGTTGAAGAATGCTAACTTGAGTCATGCGAGTCTGTACGGCACACGCCTGACTGAGGCTGACTTAACAGGTGCTAATCTGAGCAATACTAATATGCGTTACGCTAATTTGCTCAATGCTGTGATCAAGGGTGCTAATCTGAGTGGAGCTGACTTACGTTTGGCGGTTATGCCGGATGGTACTACTGCCTATGGGACTACTCAGTATTGAGGATTTTTGTTGTTTGTTGGTTATTGGTTGTTATTGATTGTTTGTTGTTTATTGAATATAGTGCCATATCTTAGGAAAAAAATCTAATTTGACTAATTTTGTTCAACAAAACAAAGACAAAAAAATAGCAATTTTTCTCCCTTCCTTACGAGGAGGTGGGGCTGAACGGGCTATGCTTACGCTTGGCAAGGGTTTAGCAGAACGAGGCTTAAATGTAGATTTAGTTTTAGCTAAAGCTGAAGGGCATTATCTGACTCAGGTACCACCAACTATCAGGCTGATAGACTTTCAGGAAAAGCGGGTGGTTCTAACTATTCCAAAGTTGAGCCGCTACTTACAGCAACAACGCCCGATCGCACTCCTTTCGACTATGAATCATGCCAATATAGTGGCGTTATGGGCAAGGCGTTTATCTGGGGTTTCTACCAGGTTAGTCGTGAGCGTACAAAATACCTTATCACTTTCCATCAAAAATAGTGCTAATCGTAGGAGTCGGTTGATACCCTTTTTGATACATTACTTTTACCCTTGGGCTGATCAGATTGTGGCTATATCTCAAGGGGTAGCCGATGATTTAGCTTCCACAGCAGATTTACCTCGCCAGCAAATACAAGTAATATATAATCCAGTAGTAACTTCGGAAATGTTAACTCTAGCTCAAATGTCTGTAAATCATCCTTGGTTTGCTCCTGGAGAACCTCCAGTGATTTTGGGAGTTGGACGATTAACACAACAGAAAGATTTTTCAACTTTGATTCGAGCCTTCGCTCTTGTACGACAAAATTATTTATCGCGGCTTGTAATTTTAGGTGAGGGAGAAGAGCGAGCTAAACTAGAGGAATTAGTGCGATCGCTTGGCTTGGAAGATGCTGTTAGTATGCCCGGATTTGTAAGCAACCCTTATGCGTATATGGCGAAAGCATCCGTGTTTGTTCTATCTTCACTTTGGGAAGGGTTAGGTATGGTTTTAATTGAAGCGTTAGCATTAGGAACCCCTGTTGTTTCTACGGATTGTCAAAGTGGACCATCGGAAATTTTAGAAGAAGGTAAATATGGTCAATTAGTATCAGTTGGAAATATAAAAGAAATGGCAAATGCAATTTTGAATAGGTTGCAAAATCCGGCATCGGCTGAACTTTTAAAGTCCAGAGTGATGAACTTCTCTGTGGAAAATATTCAGAATCAGTACTTAAAGTTATTTTTCGATTCAAGGTAAGCTTCTGGATGGCTTAGAGAAAGTGGGGATCATGAGTTCAACCTTGGAACGTTTTTGATAGTCATATATAAAATACTAGATGCGAATCAATAAACACCCCCTATCCCACACAATATTAGTATTTAGCTTATTAAGCAGTATTAGTCTTTTACTCTTATCTATTTGTGCAAAAACGAGTAATATTTATTATCTATTACCCGATCTTTTGGGTTGGGCAACTTTATTAGAAGGTTTAATTGCAATCCTAGGTATTAGCTTAACGGATTCCCCAGCAACTGTGCCTATTGTCAGTGCATTTTGTTTACGCGCAGCCCTCGCTCTTATTAATGCTTACGTTACACCATTACCCTATTCCCAGGCAGATGCAGCCGCCTTTGAAACAGTAGGTTGGGTATGGTCTCAGAACGGACTTGTAGAAAGTTTAGCAAATTTTAAAACAGGCTCGGATTTATATCCTTGGCTCATCAGTATTGTGTATGTACTGACAAACCGAAGCCCACTTATGATTCAGGGAATTAATGTCCTGTTTGGTTCCCTAATTGTGTGGAATGTTTACCGTATCTCAAAACTTCTTTGGAATACTCGGATTGCCGTTAGAGCGTCTTGGTTTATCGCTCTTTTCCCCTCTCTTGCCCTTTATTCTGCTGTTACTCTACGTGAGGTAGCAATTGTTTATCCACTAACCCTAGCTCTAGTTTATCTGGTTTTATGGCATCAAACTAAAAAGACTAGATATCTGGCATTATCATTAGTTAGCTTAGGAATTAGTATAAGCTTTCATACGGGGATATTAGCTGGATTGTTAATTTTAGTAGGTCTATTTTTAGGACGTTTTCTTTATCATTTAGTGCGAAAAAAGGGAAGTAATTTTGTTAATTATACAGGAAGTTTACTCCTGATTTCAACCTTTTTCGGATTAATTATTCTGTCAGGCTGGGGTTTAGAAAAAATTGGGGGATCTATTGAAAATATTTCTCTGGAGAAGGTAGCAACAGCCCAGCAAGTAAGAGCCAGGGATCGAGCTGCATACTTAGAAAACTTATCAATTAGCAATCCAGCCGATCTGGTTTGGCAAACACCATTACGTTTGATGTACTTCTTATATACTCCTTTTATTTGGATGATTCGTACAGGTGCAGATGTGGGTGCCCAATTCGATGTAGTGTTGTATCTAGGCATAACAATTTCTCTCTATCGTTCCCGTCGTTATATCTTATCTAACCCAGCAGCTTTTGCTATTTTTTTACTGCTTTTAGCTTTAATAATTGTTTTTGCCCTATCTACTTCCAACTATGGAACTGCATTGCGCCATCGAGCAAAATTTGCACCAATCGCTATGAGTTTAACAGTAATTGCACCTTGGGAGCGTAAATTAACGCAAATTAAGAGGTAAGAGATATGAGTTATAAACCACTACGAATCACGTTTCTGATCACGAGTTTGGAATATGGCGGTAGACAAACTCAACTGATTCGCATTGGCACTAAACTCAAGAGATTAGGTTGGACAATTGAGGTTGTTTCCATGTGTTCTCCACAAGCTTTTACCGAGGAATTAAAAGATAGAGGAATTCCAGTTTTTTCGTTAAATATGCAGCGAGGTGTACCCGATTTTAGGGCAATTTGGAAGCTGGCAAAGATCTTAAACCAATCACAACCTCATATTCTCCACAGTCATTTAGTTCATGCCAACCTACTCGCAAGAATAACACGGCTTCTTGTAAGAGTTCCAGTACTGATTTCAACCGCTGGAAATATCAATGAAGGAGGACGCTGGCGTGAAATTGCTTATCGCTTAACTGATCCGTTGTGTGATCTAACCACTAATGTTAGTAAAGCAGCAACAGAATGGTACGTGCAAGTCGGTGCCGTTCCGGCTCACAAAATTACTTTTATTCCTAATAGTATAGAACCAGAACACTTTTTTTCCAATCCACAATGGAGAGAATTTATTCGTGATGAATTAGAATTAAAAGGGAAGTTTGTTTGGTTAGCGATCGGTCGTCTTGAGGAACAAAAAGATTATCCTACTATGTTGCGTGCTTTTGCACAAATCTCTCGCCAACTGCCGCAAACTCTCTTACTGGTTGTCGGGAAGGGATCGCTACAAAACAACCTAGAAGCATTAACTAAAGAGTTAGGATTGCACGAAAAAGTGCGTTTTCTAGGGATACGCAATGACATAGCGAAAATCATGAATGCAGCGGATGCTTACGTCATGTCCTCTGCTTGGGAAGGAATGCCAGGAGTCCTTCTCGAAGCGTCTGCGGTAGGACTACCCATTGTGGCAACGGATGTTGGGGGAAACCGAGAAGTAGTTCTAGATGGGAAAAGTGGGTTTTTAGTACCATCACAAAACTCTCAAGCTTTAGCGGAAGCGATGCAGCAATTGATAACATTATCAGACAGTGAACGTCAGCAGATTGGCAAAGTAGGACGGAATTATGTAATCGCTAACTATAGCCTTACAGAAGGAGTAAAGAGATGGGAAAACTTGTATAGAGAACTAGTGAGACGTTATCAAATTACCCTTTGAAGGAAGTATTCATGATCGAGAAGCGTTTAGATTTTGTCGCAGTTGGTTCTTTTAAAACAGGCACAACCTGGATCTATAATTATTTACAGTTTTTGCCAGAAGTTTGTGTTCCTAGTAAGGTTAAAGAAACATTCTTTTTTGATCGCAAATATTATAAGGGTATAGAATTTTATTTTTCTCATTTTCCTGATTATAAACAAGGGCAATTAATGGGTGAAGTTGCTCCTAGCTACTTTCATTCAGAGAAAGCACCTTTCCGCATTCATCAACTTAATCATCAATGCAAAATCATTGTTACTCTCAGAGAACCAACCGATCGCCTAGTTTCCTACTACCTACACATGTTGCAACGTGGAGATATCAGTAAAACAACTTCATTTAGAGAGGCTATTGATAAAAAAAATATCTTATTTAATTCATCCAGGTATTATTATCACCTATCTCGTTGGCTCAATTTATTTAGCAAAAATAATGTTATAATTTTATTTTATGAAACACTTAAAAACAATCCTAAAGAATTTGCTAGTGAGCTGTGTTTTCAACTCGGTATAGAGTTTAGAGGAATCCCTCCAATACTGAATCAGCGAGTTAATGAAGGCAAAGTACCCGTTAATTATACCCTAGCTAAATCTCTATATCAAGGAATTAGATTATTACGTTCGCACGAGCTACATTCATTAGTTAATTTCGGTAAAAATCTGGGTCTACAAAAGTTATTATTTAGGCGAAAATATCCAGATGATAACATTATTAAAACTGAAGACTTAAATTATGCTCTAGCTCTAATTAGTGATGATATCAAGATGTTAGAAAAATCCCTAGGGTTAGATTTATCTATCTGGCGAGATTCTTGGAATCGAAAAGGATTAACATTCCTCTAAGCTGTTGTGCATTTAAACTTCGTATGAAGATTTGGCCAAAGGCAACAGGCAACAGGCAACAGGCAACAGACAATATCCAATTTAAATGCGTCTCAGCTTAGAATCCGATTAATCTACTTGGTTATAATGACGTGACATTGTATAGATAGGGTTTTAATAATTAGTACTATTTAGCACTATATCGTTACTCTTACTCCTATTAAGTCGTAAACTTTTGCTGTCTTTCTAACCACATCCCCATCATTAAAATCCCGCAATACTTTCTTTCGTCCAGCGATTCCCATGGCTTTGCAACGCTCTAAATCTTCCAAGAGTAACTCAATAACATTAGCGAGTTGTAGAGCTTCTTTTGCAGGAACTAAAAAGCCATTTTTTTCATGATCGACTACTTCTCGACAGCCAGGAACATCCGTAGCAATTAAAGGTTTTTCCATGGCGGCAGCTTCTAACAAAATACGAGGTACTCCTTCTCCACCATGGGAAGGTAATACAACAACTGTTGACAAACCAATTAACTTTTCAATATCATCCACATGACCTTTAATATCAACTATTTCTTCCTTATCCCAATCCGAAAGTAGCTTCTGAGAAATTGAAGAAGGATTGCCAGGATCGGGGGCACCAACAATCTGAAATGTTGCCCTAATTCCTCTGTTTTTGAGAATACGGGCAGCTTCAACATATTCTAGAATTCCCTTTTCAATTAACAGTCGAGACGCAAACAGAACTACAGGAGTTGCTGAGGACTTAGGAACGCTACAGGAAGGTGAAAAACGATTAATATCTATACCCGAACTTCTAATCAGTGCAGTTCGTTGGGGAACGATTAACTTAAGCTGCGCGAAAAACTTTAGGTCATCAATATTTTGAAACACGACTTGTACCCTCCGATCTGTCAAAATCCATCTAAAAAAGAAAATGACAATCGATTTTAAAATTTGAGCTTTCAACTGAGGGCTATTAAAAATATATCCCAACCCTGTTATCGCATTTAAAATTCCCCGCGTACCACTGAGTTTTGCCGCAAGGGTTCCACACAAAACACACTTAATCGTAAAGTGATGAACAGCAGATGGCTTTTCGCGGAAGTAAATGTATGTTAGATGCCCAATGGTCAATAATTCTAGTAGAGGATTGGTACTCCGACGATTCAGGTACACTTCAATCCAGCGAAACCCTTCTGCTTGGAGTTTTTCCACATAAGCATCCTTGGGTGAAACTAAAACAACCTCTATTCCTCGCAAACGGAGAAATCGCGCTAACGGCAAGCGGAAGTTGTAAAGATTCCAACCTGTGTTTGCAACTAGCAAAACTTTGTGGCGGTGCTTGATTTCCACACGGTTTTCCCACTAGAAGTGTTCTTAACTACTTTTGAGTGCTTTTTTCGTGCATAGGTTGGTACAAGTTCGTCAGCATTCTCATACCTATATAGGGCGATGATTGATGTAATACTTTCCTTCTTTATAATTATAGAGTATGCCGTTATAGATAGGACTAATATTGAATACCTCAACACTTAGAGTTAATGTTGAATTGTTCAAAAGCCACGGCTACCAAGTATTAAGTATTAGCCATCAAAGTTTCATTTTGTGGCTCTGCCCAATATATTTTTGAGGTTGAGCAATAGTCACACACTTACAAAAGCTTTGTAGGTGAATCATTTCAATTTCGCACAAAATTATCGCCCTCGACCTCTATCAAATGGGAGATCTTTTTTTTTATTACCCCCGAAAGAATACCGATTCCTCTTATACCAAATCGGGTTAATATACACCCTTTAATCAAAGTTGCAAAAACCCTGTAGAGACTAGCACATGCAACGTCTCTACCATGGGTCATAAAAAAGGATTTTTAAACCGGATTTGGTATTCCTCACCGAAGGAGATTATTGGGGTTATTTGTTCTTAGTTGGGGAATGATAAGTAAAACGGCTTTGATTTTGGGCGATCGCTCTATTTTGCCGATTAATTTGTAGTCTTTAAGTTGATCGTCTAACCTTGGGATTCAAGTTAGCAGATGCTTGAAAAACAAGGCTCAAAATCCGTAACGCCAGCGTGCTTTGTACCCTCTAGCATCGATATGGGTAAAACAACTGGCACTAGCAACTCCTCCTCGATTACCCCACCAAGGTTCAATACGTTTGTGAACCTCTGGAGGCGATAGTCCTTGAACCACAAAATCTACCGCATCTCCGGACATATGACGAGAACGGCTAGCCCCACCCGCTTTACGATTTGATGCTGGATCTCTGTACCAGGAATTAATCGTAATTGGACGATTTCCGAGATATTCCCGAACTTCCTCCATGACGTGAGCAATTTTAATAATGCCCTCGACTATACTTTTATCTACTGGAATACGAGTGCCATTTTTAGTCGCTTCAGCCCAACTGAAATGACCCCCAGAAATAACCGGATCAGATAAGTAAAAAGTACTGTTATATCCAGGTAGCTGAAATGGCCCTGTTTTCACTACGCTAATCTTAGTCGTATTGGGTGCAGCCTGCTCTTGGGGACGATTCTCTGGTTCGCTCCCTTCAATTTCAATATGTCCCATGAAAATGTACCACTTATTGCGGTTAAGCTGCCCGATGGGATTAGCGAGGACGACTTCTACATGTCCCCCAGCCGCAGGTTCATCGGCAAGGACTTGAAATTCAGTGCCTTTCTTGATTAGAATTTTTTCCCAGTCTTTCAGTTGGCTCGACTGCTGAGTTGTCGCTTTAAAAAACGTATCATTTAATACTCGAATCTTAATCAATCCGGCGGAGTTGCCACTTTGAGCCATTCCTCCTGCAAAAACTTGGACGGGTGGTGTTGTAGGCACTTGGATTATTCCTTTATCCTCCCGCCAACGTCGAGTAAATTCTTGTAAAACGGCTGGAGATTGTTGCTGTTGTAGCCAAGCGATCGCTGCATCTTGTTGAGGCAGTTTACTATAAGATTGAATCGCACTTACGAGCTGATTAACTCCCTGCGACTGTGCAGGTACTGTGATAGTAGAAGTATTCCCATTCAGCATTCCCTGATGATAGAAATACCAAAGAATTGCCCCTGCTCCAACTTGTTCGGATTCACCATTGGGATCAAAAGCACCATTCGGTAAATACTTACCTCGATTGTTACCCGAACCGAAGTGATTCGTACCGTTCCAAATATACTCAGAATTAATCCCTCGTTCCCAATAACGAAAGCCATTCCATAAGTCAAACCGCCACAACCAAGCGGCTAGAGAACGGTCTGGATCTTTATCGAATTGTTGCCATCTGAAGGCATCGATCGCGGATTCGGCGAAGGTATAGCTGTGACCATTAGCGGGGGGATTAAACGGTCGTCCGGCGGGGGGTCTAACGGTTCGTCCGGTGAGGGGATCGCCGTTGTAGAGGTGAGCATTGGCAAAGTTTAAGGCGCGATAATGTAAAATTCCGACAAACCACCAAGGTACCGTCGTTTCTCGTTCAATTACATCGTAATGCGGTCGAAAACCGACTATTTTTTGAGCCATTGAGGTGATGCGGTCTAGCCAGCTTTTTCTAAGCTGACAGGTGGCAAAAAGTTGTTCGTATTTGGGCTTGAGAAGGCTCAGTCGGAAATTGCCAGACATTGCTTTTTAGGGTACTTGCTTATATCCTTCTTGTCCCATAATATCCTTTGTTAGTGGTCAGTTGTCAGTTGTCAGTTGTCACTAGTAAAAAAAACAAACAACTAACAACAA
>DNGI01000277.1:14172-17663 GCA_003486645.1 Cyanobacteria bacterium UBA11370
AACAAACAACCAACAACAAACACCTATCGTCGGCTTTGTACGATTGGATTTTCAACCGCTTCGCGGTACTGTTCAACTTCTTCGCTGTAGGCGATTGGCAGAACACACTCAACATTTTCGTGGGGACGAGGAATGATCACCCAAGATTCCAGGGTTGCACCAAACGTCTTCTCTACGGCGGCAATTCCGGCATCCATCGCCGTTTTCACCTCAGATACATCCCCCCGGATATTAACCGTAAAGCGAGCGCTACCGACTCGAATATAGCCAACTAAGGTCACTCTACCCGCTTTAACCATCGCATCTGCTGCCGCCAAGACACCCGGAAAGCCTTTAGTTTCCAGCGAACCAACCGCCACTATTGACATTGCCAATCTCCTAAATCAATGCAGTATGGGAAAACAAATACTTATTGTACGAGTCTTTGTTGTTTGTTGTTCGTTGTTTGTTGTTTGTTGTCGGTTGGTTGTTGCAACTGACTACAGTCCGAATTTCATCCTGAATTTTTGTAAGGATGGATGTCATTACGTTAAATTTTTAATCAAAATGTTCGGAACTGTTCTACTTTACGGGTGTACTCAATCGGGAGAACGGTGTCAACATTTTCATGGGGATTAGGAATAATGTAATAAGATGTTACCTCACTACCATAGGTTTTCTGCGCTGCTTCCAGTCCTGCTTCCACAGCCACTTTTACCTCAGATATTTTCCCTCGCACACTGACCATAAAACGACCACTTTCATTTCGTTCATACTTTACTAGTGTGACTGCGCCAGCCTTAACCATCGCATCTGCTGCTGCTAGTATCCCCGGAAATCCTAACGTTTCAATTGTTCCAACCGCTGCTGGCATCGCCACTCTCCTCTCAAAAAAAGACTCTATCTAATTAATTTTATCGGTAGCGTGACTGTTACTGTCGTCCCTACGCCGATTTCACTAGCGATCGCAATCTGTCCTCCATGCAAATCTACGCATTTTTTAACAATACTTAATCCTATACCTGTACCAGAAATAGTACTAACATTACTCGCTCTAACAAAGGGTAAAAATATTTTTTCTTGTTCGGCTTGGGGAATACCAATTCCTGAGTCTTGAACCTTCAATACAATCTCGTTCTCTTGACCAATCAGCACTAAAGAAATGATACTCCCTTTGGCTGAGTATTTAATCCCATTTGCTAAAAGATTAGTAACAATATGACCGACCAGTTCTTTATCTAAATTAGCAGAGGGAATGGAACCTTGAGTGGCAAAGTGGATGGTATAGCGATCGCCGACTAACAGACGCTGTTCTTCTACTAATTGATTACACCATTGAGCCACATCTAAAGGTTCTGGATTAAACTTTAACTCATTAGCTTCTGCTTTATTAAAGATTACAACCTTGTCCAAAAGCCGATCCATCTGTTTGACTCCAGTTTGAATCCGTTCTAAATACATCTCTTTTTTCTCCTTCGGTAACTCAGAACCATAACGTTTTAAAAGTCCCGTTGAGGTTAAAATTACCGCTAGAGGAGTGCGGTATTCATGAGCAATCATCGACATGATGCGCGATGTAAAATGGTTGATTTCTTGTTGAGTTTCTAACCCTTCACACCCTTCTGATTCTGTTTTCTCTTGTTTAGTAATTTCGGGAGATAGTCTCCCTTGTTCTAATTCCAAAACTTCAGCTTTACGACGCTCAGTATTATCTTCAAAAATGAAAACTGCGCCCTTAATAGTATCTCCCTCTCGTTCCATTGGTGAAGTACGACCTGCAATGGGTATTCTCGTGCCACTTTTAGTAATTAGCGTCCTATAATTCCCTAAATAATTTAGAGTTTCGCCCCGCAGAACTTGCATAACTGGATTTTCAACAGCGGTGTTATTTCGTTCATCAATAATCTGTACAACTTCGGTAATACTTTTCCCTAAAGCCTCAAACGATTGCCAGCCTGTCAGAGTTTCAGCCATTGGATTCATGTAGGTGATACAGCCAATCTCATCGGTTGCTATTACAGCATCGCTGGTTGAATCCAGGATAGTTGAAAGTAATTTTTCTCGTTCTATTAACTGCTGTTCCATGCGATGCCTATACAAGCCAATCTCAATAGCAATTCGTAAATCTCTTTGATTAAAAGGCTTAACAATATATCCGAATGGTTCAGTTACCTTAGCTCGTGATAGGATAGTCTCCTCTGTATGAGCAGTTAAGTAAATAACAGGAATTTTAAAGTGCGATCGCATCTGTGCTGCTGCTTCAATCCCGTCCATTTCCCGCTGCTTGAGGACAATATCCATGAGTACTAAATCGGGTCGGTTTTCAGCCACTTTAGCAAGCGCAGCTTGTCCAGAATTAACAATATCAGCAACTTCATAACCCAGGCGCTTGATTTGCGCGGCAATGGCTTGAGCTGTTATAGTTTCATCTTCAACGATCAGAATCTTTGCTACTCCCACGCTACTAACCTCTTGCAATGGATATGTTGCCAATTTCATGGTAATTGGGGAATGGGAAAAATTCTGTAGAGACGTTACATTGTAACGTCTCTTTTTAAGGCGGATTGGATTTCAACACCCGACACCCCAAACAAAGGAATCCCCCAGCCACTAACCGGGGGAATATTAAGAGAGGACACTATTGTTGGGTAGGAGACTTTAAACTGTAGACTTATCGGCTACAGATTCGGCACTATGGGCTGTCTTACCATTTTTGTGATTAGTATGACCATTCCCGTTGCGCGGTTGAATCACACCATAACCGCCGTGGTTGCGTTCGTAAATCACATTAATTTCACCTGTCTTAACATTTCGGAACATATAAAAGTCATGATCGACTAATTGTAGCTGTTCCAAGGCTTCCTCAATCGTCATCGGCGGCATGGCAAAATACTTCATCCGCACCACTTCACCGGGAAGTTCAGGGGTGCGATCGCCAATCAAATCTTCGACTACAGGCGCTTCGTGTACGACAATTCCGGTTTTAGGTTGATCGTGGGTTTTCTTATGTTGTAGCTTTTCTTTATATTTCCGCAGTTGACGCTGAATCTTATCGGCAACCAAATCAATGCTAGCGTACAAGTCTTCGCTACCTTCCTGGGCGCGAATCACTGTACCGTTGGCATAAATGGTCACTTCAGCATTCTGCTTAGAGTTTATCCGGGGGTTGCGAGCCACCGATAGATGTACATCCACTTCAGTGGTTATATTCTGGAAATGATTGACCGCCTTTTCAATTTTCTGATGTACATACTCACGAATCGCATCAGTGATTTCGATATTCTTGCCCTGGATCACAAGCTTCATACTGACATACTCCATCCTGTACTATTTGAGTCGCAAAGAGCAGCGAGGGGGGCAGGAGGTGCTGCTTTTGGAGGATACCTTCATTGTAGGACTGAGTTCTGTACCACCTGAATGTAAGCAGCAATACTTTACGTAAGTTAGCTCTTTGAGAAGCTTTGTAAACAATTAGAGTAGGGAGGAGAGTGGGGAGTGGGGAGTGGAGAGTG
>DNGI01000277.1:17892-20172 GCA_003486645.1 Cyanobacteria bacterium UBA11370
GAGTGGGGAGTGGGGAGTGGGTGTTAGCGTAGCGGAACGCAATTCGGGGGTGAGAGGGAGAATTAGTCACTATACAAGTTACAACTATAGTTACAGCCATTTCCAGCCGAGTAAGCTACCGCAGGAAGTGTCAATTCTTAGAGATAAAGCCTATTTTACGTCTGATTGTCTGACTTCTGAACTTCTGGTGTAAATGTATTAAAACTTATCATCTTCGGTTCACTGTCTGTAATACAATCAGTCCCCCCATCCCCCCTATTCAAATTTTCAGAAGTGAATGGTGCAACGTCGCTGCCTCCTAGACAATCAAGGCTTAGTGCCTTATACGGTAGCGTGGGAACACCAGCGATCGCTAGTAACTCAACGTCTCAACGATCCGAGTCTGGATGATATTCTTCTGCTGTTGGAACATCCCCCTGTGTACACGTTGGGTCAAGGAGCTAGTCTAGAATTTCTCAAATTTGACCCAAGTGAGGTAAAATCAGAAGTCTATAGAGTAGAACGGGGCGGAGAAGTAACCTATCATTGTCCAGGTCAGCTAGTCGGATATCCGATTTTGAATTTGCGGTATTATCGACAAGACTTACACTGGTATCTGCGGCAATTGGAGGAAGTTTTAATTCAGGTTTTGGGGGTTTACGGACTCAAAGGCGATCGCATCGCTGGGATGACGGGTGTCTGGCTAGAAGGACGAAAAGTGGCAGCCATTGGGATCAAAGTGAAACGCTGGATTGCGATGCACGGTTTTTCGTTGAATGTTTGCCCAGATTTAAACGGTTTTGAGTCTATTGTCCCTTGTGGAATTAGTGATAAACCCGTTAGTAGTTTGGCTGAGTTTATCCCTAGCCTTACTGTAGAGCAAGTGCGTCAATCAGTTGCCGAAAAGTTTGCTGAAGTTTTTGATGTTCAGCTTATTAGTTGTTAGTGGTTGATTGTTTTTGTACTGACCCATTAGGATTCTCTTAATGCCTAATTCCTTCTAGGATGTAGGAGGAGTTACCTTGCACAAGGCTAGATGGCAACGATCAAATTTGTGAATGAAGACAAGGAAGTTATTGCTGCTGACGGGGCAAATTTAAGAGAGAAAGCCCTGCAAAACGGCATTGACCTCTATACCTTTAGGGGAAAGTTGATGAACTGTGGAGGCTATGGTCAATGCGGCACTTGCATTGTTGACGTGGTGGAAGGCATGGAAAACCTTTCACCTCGGACTGAGGTAGAAAAGCGCAAATTCAAGAAAAAGCCCGATAGTTACCGATTAGCCTGTCAAACCCTGGTTAATGGCTTCATCTGTGTGAAAACTAAGCCTTGACAGTTAAGCGATCGCTGCTTAACTTAAGGCTGAGAGAGAAGCAAGCTTCTCTAGACAGATGGGCTATCCACTGGTAAACCCCAATGATATTCTAAAAAGAGTGGGTTAAAAACAATGTGTAGAGGCACTGAATACAATGCAAGTTAATGAGTTAGGGTTTATTGCCAGCATTCTGTTCGTGCTGGTTCCTACCGTCTTCCTGTTAGTGCTGTACATCCAGACAGCTAGCCGCGAAGGCAACAAAAGTTAACATCTGTTATCCCTAAAACCCCCATCTCGCAACCTGCCAGGTGGGGGTTGTTCGTTGTTGGTTGTTTTTTTACTAATGACCAATGACTAATGAGATCATGTCCGGTTGAATAACCCTAAATAAGGATTGAGGGGGAAAGAGGGAGAGGGGGAGAGAGGGAGAAATTTTATTAAGGGTGATTAGCCGGACATCATATTCAGTCATCTTCACACTCACTTCTTTTATCGTAAGCGATTACCCGGACATGATATAAGTCCTAATCCGACTTTTTGGCAGGCAGAATGTCTACTCCGCAAGCAAAAAGACTCTGGCTTTACTGTCCTGCTTCAAGAATCTGTTCTGCTGTCAAATTCAATCCAGAAATGACAGAAGATTCTATTAGGGAATGTCCAGTGAATACGCCTAACTCTTGATAGATTCCACCTGTCAGTTCCAAGACAGTAACTGTTTGTTGTACTCGGTCAATCAGCCAATATTCAGGGATACCTCGTTCTTGATACTGCTGCCGTTTAGCGATATAGTCTCTCTCTCGGTTCTTTTCCCCAGGACTAACAGCTTCAATCACTAGTAAAGGGGGTGCCATTGAGAGTCGGATGGTATTGCGTGATTGTAATTGTTGGATATGCTCTTCTCGAATAACGGTAAGGTCAGGGTAACGATTTTTGGGTTCTCCCCATACCTCAAGTTCTACCCCCCATCGTACTCTTAAATGTCCCAT
>DNGI01000277.1:20447-24415 GCA_003486645.1 Cyanobacteria bacterium UBA11370
GATTCAGGGGGCAATTGAATTAACTCTCCATTGAACAGTTCGTAACGATTGTCTGTGCCATCATCATGGGATAAATAGGCTTCAAACGTTGGATATTTTTGCTTGGCTTGAGTCATGGGGTAAGTTCCACTATAGGAGTTCTGATATTCATGAAGTCCAAATTTATAGCTTTTAGGGAGTGGGGAGTGGGGAGTGGGGAGAATTTATCAACTCAAAACTCAAAACTCTAGTCTGTAGAGATATTATTCAAATACTGGAGGCCAAATTTCTGTCTGGGTAGCGATCGCCAATCCTCACCACCTTAATAACCGCCAGAGAATAAATTGTCTGTCTGATAGCTGAAGTCCATAAAATAGGAGAGTGAGAACAAATTGCACATCCGTTACATCCGTTACCCAATCCGCTGCCAACTGTGCCTCAAGCTAATCTTTAGACCCCAAATTCTCCATATCGCCACCCACGGCTTCTTCCTCTTCTAGGTAATATAGAATTGGTGACAACCAACAACCAACAACCAACAACCAACAACCTAATCAAGTGTGCGGGCTAATAAGACTGGACAGTTAGCATAGACACGAACATAATCAGATAGGGAAGCCCCTAATAATCGATCTAAATCCGGTAAAGTCTTCGCAATAGATGGACGGCGATCTGGAGAACCGAGAATGAGTAAGTCGATATTATTTTCCTCGGCTAATCGACAAATTTCTCGTCCTGCCTGACCCGTACTATTGAGACACCGATAAGCAACACCTTGTTTTTTCGCCTCCGCTGCGGCTGATGCCAGAATGGGGTCTTGTTCGGGAGTGGTGATGGGTTCACCCGATGCTGTTTGTTTGTCAGGGTTGACGTGAACCAAATAGAGTTGACCGCCTTTAATATCCCGTAGGAATGATAGTGCTAGATTCAAACTCCGTTGAGCGCCAGCCGATTTATCCAACGGTATCATAATCCGGTTAATGCGCTTCACATAAATGTCGTCTTTCACCAACAACATGGGGCGCGAGGATAATTGGAAAACATATTGGCTGACCGAGTTTTCCAAAATCGATTCGATGCGCTTGAGTCCTCTAGAACCCATGATAATTAGGTCAGCTTTCTCCTCTTCAGCCACTTGCAGGACGATATCTTTGGGGTCTCCCTGTTTGAGTCTGGGTGTAATTCTGCTGGGGTCTATGTTTAAAGACTTAACCGCTTCTGCCAGAATCTTACCGCCCTCTTCCAATTTCGCGGACATGGCATCAGCACTAATTTGAGGGGTGACAACGTGGAGAACCGTAACGGATGCCCTTTGCAAGATGGGGATTTCCGTTAACATATTAAACATTTCTTCACAGAGTCCCCGACCCGCTACGGCTAGCAAAACTTTTTCAATCATTTTTCAAGTAGTGGTTAGTTGTTAAGGTTGAACTGACGCTATCCTATCGACAGCCGGGGAGATACCCACAGCGAGTCCCTACGGCTTCTAGAATGAAAGTCCGTTAAAATACGCCAGTCCTGTAATTGTTAGGGGTATTTTACCTACCAAGAATAAGGATACTTTTAATTTTGGTGTAAAAATTTGACGATTTATTACCGTTTAATAATTTCCCCATCCCTGTGGTATCCAGACAGATGAGTTAAGCTGCCCTTGCCTATAAGTTGCATTTCAGTTAAGAAACGTTCAGTTAAACTCTCCCCCTCTCCCTATCTCCCCCTCCCCCCATCCCTCAACGGCAACCCATTTAAAAACACAAGCCGCTTACTATTGCCGAGTGGATCTTGCAGGCGCAACGTGCAGATGTCTATCCCGCCGTGACTCTAGAATACGGTAGACGTTCACTTTGTGTTGTTTGCCTTTAAGCGCCAACTCTCCCAAATCTTCCATCTCAAATTGCCCTTGGATGTGCTTCCAAGTGGTATCGCCGATGAGAATGCGACAGTTCGTTGGTTGGCACTCTTTGTCATAACTTTCCAGACGGGAAGCGATATTCACACTATCGCCAATCACACCATATTCCAAGCGGTCTTTACTGCCCAAACTCCCAGCCACTATCGAACCTGTAAAAATCCCGATCCGCATTTGAATAATGGGTAAGTCCTGTTTCTGGCGAGTTTTGTTAATTTGCTCTAAGCGCTGGCTAATAGCGATCGCACAATCTACCGCCGCTTTAGCATCCTCTTTAACAGTTCTGAGGCGAGTCGTTGGCACTCCAAACACTGCCATAACTCCATCCCCAGTAAACTTATTCACAATACCATGATGGCGGATGACTTCCTCGGTGATAATCTCCAGGAGTTCATTTAACCACTCCAATAATGCCTCTGGGGTCATTTGTTCAGAGATCGTGCTGAAATCTTTGATATCGGCAAATAGCATAGTGGCAATCAGGCTAATTCCAGGGAGTTTGCCCGACTTAATCAAGTGTTCTCGTTCTTGCCAAAGGGTTTGAGCAATTTGTGGTGACGTATTTTGCCCCAAAAGCTTCATCACGATCTTTTGTTTTTCATGGGCTTGATAAGATCGATAGATTACTAAACTACTTACTGCTAGGATAAACCCCAAACTTGGAGCCGCAAAAGGTATCCATCCGGTAGTGCTTACAACATAAAAACACCCGCCGAACAAAACACCCAAACTCGTCCCAATCCCGATAATCACAGTCATTGGGTGATAGGTGACTCGACCCACCAAGCTACCGATGAAAATCCAGCCAACGATCCATAGTACCTCCACCCATTCAGACCAAAACCAGAACAAGGGGCGTTTTCCTGTCGCTGCATCCAGGAGTTGGCTGACTAGCTGAGTATGAACTAAAACCCCTGCCATCTTCAGGTTTTCTGTAATAGCAGGACTGTAAGGGGTAATGAACATATCCTTAAGACTGGGTGCAGTGGAACCAAGGATCACAATTTTGTCTTTCACCCAACTCGGATCGACATCCCCATTCAAGACTTGGCTCAAGGACACTTGCCGTGCTACCGTTTCACTGGGGCGATAATTGAGTAAGATTTGGTAGCCTCCGGCATCCGCCCGTTGATAGCCACCCGAATTTTCGGTTAATTGCCAAAACACCGCCTTCCCTAACTGAGGTACACCTGGATAGGTTTCACTCTCTTGTAAGGAGAGTCCTTGAGGTTCCAGATAAGCGAGGGTTAAACGTAAGGAAAACGAATACAAAACGCCTTCATCATTCTCAGCAAATAAAATATTGCGACGAACTACATTATCTAAGTCAATCGCTAGGTCGTTGAAACCCACTCGTTCGGGTGGGACATCTGGGGGAGGGGATACACCCACACGAGTATCAATACTTTGAATTCCAATTAAATTGGGCTGCTTAAGTTGAGCTATTAATTGAGTATGACCCGGTTCTACTGGGAAATTGCGATACAAATCTAGACCAATAACGGCGGGTTTCTCGGCTTGCAATTTTCTCAACGCTTCCGCTAAGACCTGATCCGAGATAGGCCATTGTTGCTGCTTGTCAATATCGTCCTCAGTAATCGCAACGACCAACAGGCGAGGGTCAGGTTCAGTGGCAGAAGGTCGCAGACGCACAAACTGGTCAAACGCTATCAATTCTAAGGGTTCCAGTCCACCCAGATAGCGCAGTCCCAGCAGAGGAAGGGCAACAGCAATCTTCATCCATAAAGAAGATCTTTAGTAGAGGAAGAGATAGCGCAGTCCCAGCAGAGGAAGGGCAACAGCAATGGTCGCCAAGGATACTAACGAACCCCGCTTTGCGATCGCTACTACTGGTATCTTGACCCAATCGGGAAATGGAATACAAACCTTTCGAGCTAGCTTGAATATCATAGGAGGAAGGAATAATCAACAGATTATTGCATTTATGCAATACAGGGCAATGCTGCTCAGGTTATTTCCGCCAAGCTGTTGTCTTCTGGTCATTATTGGAAGAAAAGTGACAAGGGGGACAAGGGAGACAAGGAGGACAAGGGGGACAAGGGAGAGGTATTTTACAAAT
>DNGI01000284.1:0-4635 GCA_003486645.1 Cyanobacteria bacterium UBA11370
TTACTTTATAAATAGCCTCTTAGGTGAGAAATAGGAATAGCGAAACAGCCAGACAAATGAACTATGCTAAGAGAAGTAACGTGATATCCTCACCTCTTAGAAGTTATGCTATCTAGCCAGGATTCTCTCAAAACTACTCTGACTCCAGGAAGTTTGCGTCGAGTACACCATATTGCTTTAAATGTCTGCGATATGCAGGCTTCTCGTCACTTTTACGGACATATTCTGGGTCTTCATGAACTAATAGGCGAAGAGGTTCCTACCACGCTAAAAGATTTAGTAACAGCGGGGAAAGTGGCGAACTTTATTACCCCAGATAATACAGTTATCGACCTATTTTGGGAACCCGAACTTACACCCCCCCATCCTGATCCTCATCACGCTTTTACTCGTGCGAATCACTTAGCGTTTGATATTGCACCAGAGTTGTTTGACCACGCTGTGGAAGTCCTCAAACAGCATCAAGTTTCTATCGATCATGGCCCAGTGACTCGACCCACAGGACGCGGAATTTATTTCTACGATCCGGATGGTTTTATGATAGAGATTCGTTGCGATCCAATGGATTGAAACTATTGCCTATCGAGTGAATTTATCTAGGTTGTTTAGTGATTTCATAAGTATGACCACCCACCCGTTCTCCATAATTAGGGTCTGAGGGATTAGAACGATAATCCCAACTCCAATGCTGAACCTCAAATTTCACAATCCTCTCACCTGGGAGAACTTTTTGGTTGTGAACTGAAGCAAGCGTTTCTAATAATTTGTCACACTTGTAAAGTCCTTTAGGTTCATCTCTCAAGCAACCTTTCATGGTGAGGCGGTAGCGAGTATTCATCGGAGGATGGATAATTGTATCTGGAAAGATACGGGCAGTTTCGCCGGACTCATAATGAGCAATCAACTTAGTATAGCCAACGCTGCCTGAATTGTTATAACCAGAGAACATCTGTAGGGAAGTCAGGGGATAAAATTCGGTGTGCTTGAACCAAATAAATATCATCGTGACGGTTAACCCAGAAATGATTAAAGGGTAGTAGAAGTTTCTAAGTGCGTCCCACAATGACCCAATAGGGGTTAGTTCTTTGGTAGAACGAGGCGTTATTTCAGATTGAGACTCCGCTTGGAGAGGCTTGAAATCTTTAGTAGTAACTTGTTTATAAACCGATTGGCTGATTGAAGAAAGTCCTGGTAAAAAGAGACACGGAAGCAACAACCAAAAAATAGGAAGTACCCGTGCAATCAAGCGGAAGCCGTCAAAACCGAGGTAAGGTCTTCCTCTCCGGATAACACATAGTTTGGCTTGCAAATAGTCCTCTGTCAAACCTAGGTTGCGATCGCTATTGTAATCCGAGATATCTAACTGACGAAAGTCGATAAATTGGAGGCGTTCAAACAGGTCAAAGCACTCAAGCAGACGAATCGTTCGACAACAAACAGAGCAAGAACCATCATACAGAACTTCAATCGATCCTTCTCTAGGTCTTATCCAGCGCTGAATAGTTTTTCGGGTTTCAGTGAAATCATAAAAAATCAATTGCAAGATGATCAGATCGAAAAACAGAATATCCTGTAAGAACAAAATTCCAATATGCAGCCCAGCCATAAAAATTGGCAACACTTTGCGAGCTATCTTAGAGAAAAGAACCAAACCATAAACGATTTCACCATACATTCCAGCAAAACCTAAGATAGCAAATACCACATTGGGAGCATGAACGAGGTGTAAGGAAACACCCCAGTTTGTTTGCACAGGATCTAGATTTGATGAAAAAAGGATAGATTTCATGTTTTCTGGGTCCCACCAGTACCAACCGGATTTGTAGATTTTACTCAGACCCGCTTGTACATAAGATATAGCAATCACGACCCAGCAGGCATACCGTGACCAACCGTAGATGGGGAAGGCTTGGTCAGCAACAGGAACAGTTTTGCCCTGATAAACTTTCCGTAGGCGATCGACAGATAATCCGTCAGCGCAAGGAGTTAGGGATAAAATTGCCATCACATAAACAGGAATTAATCCTGTATGGTAAAACCATGTATATTGACGAAGAATTCCCCCTAATATTAAGTAACAAAATGCTCCTAATGGAATGACGATTCGCGTTCGCCAACCGATTAGTCCCAAAAATAAGATTAAGGCTGTCAGCCATTCAAATATCTGTAAATAGGCTTGATTTCTGACAAACGCCTCGAAACCTGGAAGAGTATAAAAATACTTCATAATTCCCATCGAATGACGAATTTCTTCAGGGAGCAAAGCACTACTCGGCAAATCTTCAAGCCAGAGTGTCATCATTAGTTGAATTGCACAGGTGATAATTCGGATAGCCCCTAGGGACTCAGGAGTAGCGTCTCCCACGAATCTCCGAAAGAAACTTGGACTGGTTGTTATCCAGGCAACTATGCCAAATCCAAGGCAAATGAGCAGACCATTTTGAGCAGATAAACTGGGGAATAACAGCTTTTCAAACGCAACCCAGAGGCATCCTAATAAAGCAGATGCCAAACATATTCCTAGACGCAGTTGACGTGTTTTCATGGGCAAAGCTTTAATTGAGTGAACGCGGGGTATAAAACCCGATTGGCTCGGATTTTTAGCTAAAAGCCATTCTGATTTTCCTAGAGGATAATGCTAAATTGCACAGTATTATACGGTTCAAATGTAAAGAATTACATAGAATCTGAATTGTTATCAGTGAACTTAAATGCCTATACGAAGTGGTCGTTATGAACAACCGACACCAGAACAAACCACAAAGGTCTTCTGCTTCATCCCTTCTGTCAATCCGCTAAAATAAACTCTATAGATTTTAGGAGCCAGTTTACTGGTTAGGAACGCCTATCGAGACTATCCACGGCAATCTTCAAGGGTTGAAATCCAGCCAACTCAAGCAACTGCAACGGCTGTATCACCAACGCTTACCCGGAGATCGCTTAACCACACCTGAATTTGCCCAACGACTGGCAGCGATTAGTGCTGATATTAAACAGTCGGTCTGTACCTATATCAATCGTCGGGGACAGGTGATTCGCGTGGGGGTTGGCACACCCAATCAGACCAAAATTCCGCCCCAAGAATTACCGCGCTATGGTGCAGAACGATTGTGTGGGATTCGCTGTATTGCCACTCAACTCAAGTCAGAAACGCCTCGAAAATCTGACTTAACCGCAATGGCAATTCAACGTCTGGATGCTTTGATTATGCTAACCGTTACAGAGTCGGGATTTGAACGACGCGGGGGTGGTGCGACAGGATATGTTAAAGAAACGTACTTAGCCCACCTAATTCCTATCACTAACCCAGAAGAACAAAATCTCGACCACCAACAAAGCTGGAATTTGTCCCCTCCTTTAAGTTTGGACATTTTAACCAAGCAGGATTTTCTGGATTTAGTGGAAGGACTGGAAACCGAATTTCGCCGCGAATTTGTTGCACAACACGTTGATGTAGACCAAGACCGGGTGTTGATTGTGGGGTTAATGACTGAGAACATGACCCCAGAACGATTTGAGGACGGGTTGGCAGAAATTGCGCGATTAGTAGACACGGCGGGGGGAGAGGTGTTGCAAACGATGCGACAAAAGCGATCGCAACCTCATCCCCAAACCGTAGTCGGTTCAGGAAAAGTTCAGGAAATTGCTTTAACTGTGCAGACTTTAGGCGCAAATTTAGTCGTATTTGACCGTGACTTATCCCCCGCACAAGTTCGTAACTTAGAAGCGCAAACGGGTGTCCGGGTTGTAGACCGAACTGAGGTTATTCTCGATATTTTTGCTCAACGCGCCCAATCTCGTGCCGGGAAATTACAAGTAGAATTAGCGCAATTAGAATATATGCTACCTCGATTGACAGGTCGCGGTCAGGCGATGTCAAGATTGGGAGGTGGAATTGGCACTCGTGGTCCCGGTGAAACGAAGTTGGAAACCGAACGCCGCGCCATTCAACGTCGGATTACCCGATTGCAACAAGAGGTGAACCAGTTACAAGCGCATCGTTCCCGAATGCGACAACGACGGCAGAATCAAGAAGTCCCGACCGTTGCTGTAGTCGGTTATACAAATGCTGGGAAATCTACGCTATTAAATACCCTGACTAATGCCGAAGTTTATACGGCTGATCAGTTATTTGCTACCCTTGACCCGACAACTCGACGACTACCGATTATTAATACTGAAACCGGGGACTCTATCTCAATTTTACTAACAGATACAGTGGGATTTATTCACGAACTACCACCACCGTTAGTAGACTCATTCCGGGCTACTTTAGAAGAAGTAACGGAAGCCGATGCCTTATTACATATGGTGGATTTATCCCATCCAGCATGGCAAAGTCATATTCGCTCAGTGATGTCAATTTTAACGGAAATGCCCGTTACACCAGGCCCTATTTTAGTGGCATTTAATAAGATTGACGAAGTAGATAGTAATACATTAGCGCTAGCCCAAGACGAATTTCCTCAAGCCGTTTTCATTTCTGCCAGTCAGCGTTTAGGACTGGAAAATCTGCGTCAGAAATTGGCTCACCTAGTTCAATATGCGATTAGTTGTTAGTTGTTGGTTGTTTGTTAGTTCCCTGTTAATGCGTAATATCATGTCCGGCAAATCACCCATAATAAAAAGTCTCCC
>DNGI01000284.1:4880-17810 GCA_003486645.1 Cyanobacteria bacterium UBA11370
TCCCCCTCACTCTTTTTTAGGGTCATTCAACCGGACATCATATAAGCCCTAGCCGCGCAAAATAAACGTCCTCAATACACCACGACTGGCTGACTTTTCTCAATCGGTGCTAAAGCAGGGAGAGGGCAGTTAGCAAAATCAGGATATTGAGCATCAACCTGAAAAGCTCTTTTAACAATCCAATTAAACAACCATTTAGTGAGTTTTAACTGCCGAAAAATTGCCTGGGGATCTGATAAATGGCTGGAAGGCAACTGCTGTCCCATTACTTTGAGAACTAAACCAATCGGGACATTAATCTGATCCTGTAATTTCAGGAAACGGGTAAAAACTGGCCCGCTAGCAGAAATTAAAGACCCTACACCACCGCGAGTCTGTCCCCAACCGATATAATACAACCCCTTGTAATCATCCAAAAACGCGCCGCCATAACACTTAACCACCGCCCCTTCTACACGCTGAAGTTCCGCAGGCAAAAACGGATAAGCAACGTGATACCCAGTCGCGCAAACAATTAAATCAAAGTCTTCCGAACTCCCATCGACAAATTCAACCTTTCCTCCCTCAAGCCGATGTACCGCAGGTTTAGGAACAATCCGACCATGTTTCAGATAATAAGGTACTTCATTGTTTAAAGTCGGGTGCTTATCAAAAATGCGATATTTAGGCTGGGGCAAACCATAAACTGAGTGTTGACCGAAAGTAAGGCGGATAATGCCGTAAGCCATTAGCCGTTGAAACCATTGTGGCATCCACCATTGAATTAAATCGACGACCGGAATCCCCGCAAAGGTTTTGGGGAGAAACCACACGGGTTCTCGCATACTTAAAACGCTCTTACTCCCGACTCGTGCTGCTTCGGCGGCAATATCGCAAGCGGAATTACCCCCACCGATGGTCAGAACTCGTTGACCCCTCAACTGAGCCGGATCTTTGTAATCTTTAGAATGAATAATTTTTCCTTTAAACTCTCCGAAGAATTTAGGAAATCGCTTGCACCAGTGATGGCCATTGCATAGCAAAACTCCCTTGTAGATTCGCTGTTCTCCATTCTCAAACGTTACTTCCCATACGTTATTTTCAATAGGTCGTACATAAGTAACTGTGCGATTGAGTTCGATAGAGGGGCGCAAATCAAAGTGATCGGCAAAACTGTTGAGATAATCCCGCATCTGTTGAGCGCTGGGGAAGTCGGGATAATCCTCCGGCATAGGAAAATGGGTGAACTGGGTCACTTTGCGGGATGAAATAATGTGTGCGGTTTTGTAAACTCCGTGATACCAATTGCCAGCTAACTCGTCACTGGCATCCACTTGATCGTAGGGGATGCCAGCCGATTGGAGTGCCTGAGCCATACCCAACCCGACAAAACCCGCCCCAATAATTAGATGTTTACCAGTCGTATGAGTGGCTTTTTCCGTTGCCTGATGTTCGTCAAATTGCCTCATCTTTTATCCTCCTAGCAAACCCGTCAGCAATCCAGTAAAAGAAGCGAGGGAAATAGCGTTTTAGTAGGTGACTATTGCGAGCGATCGCATCAGGAAATACCTCTAGGCGATCGCAAACAATCCCTTGAATCGTTTGGCGCATCACTTTAGCCGGATCGGTGATTAAATAGTCCGGTAAATTCTGGTTTTTCTCGGCGAAGGTTCCATACCGTTCGGATTGGAGAATGGGAGTGCGGCTGAAAAAGGGATAAACGGCTGTCACCTTAATGTTATAGGCTTTTAATTCATTAAAAAGCCCCTCACTAAACCCGCGCAACCCAAATTTGCTAGCGGAATAATGCACCATGCCAGCAGTGCTTACCCAACCCGCCAGCGATGAAATATTAACAATATGACCTTTTTGATGGGCAATCATGTCGGTGGCAAACAAAGCGCTCAATCGCATCGGGGTGAGGAGGTTCACTTGCATCAACCGCTCCCATTGTGGCAGAGGAACTTCATCCATGCGCCCAACCAGTCCGATTCCAGCATTGTTGATCAAAATGTCAACGGGAATGTCCAGCGCTTTCACCTGCGCGTACAGGGTTTGGCATCCCTCAGTAGAAGCCAGATCGACCGCTAGACAAGCCAATATTTCACCCGTCGAAACTTGACGCTGAATGATTTCGACCCGTTTGTGCAGAACATCTGAGTCCAAATCCGTTAGGATTAATCGACTACCTGCCATCAATAGCTGCCGAGTGAGTTCTTGTCCGAAGCCACCTGCGGCACCAGTAATCAGCACCACGGCTTCCTGTAGCTGGGTCATGATCGACTCCCTGTTAACGTTAGTTGACCGAAGCAATTTTAGATTTACGAGTTGAGATTGGCTCCATAGTTAAAACTAGGGGCTTGAAACCCAAAATTGTATTGAATCCAAAATCCAAAATCCAAAATCCAAAATCCAAAATTGCTTCGGTCAAATTTTAGGCGATCGCAGTGCGTTCAGGAGTAGGAGTGACCAGGGTACGTTAATATTCGGCACAACTCCAGCGTAGTTTCTCAATGCGGGCAAGGCGAAGGGAATCACGAAACGCAGAGAACGTAACGACACAGGACGCGAACCATCCTCATCGACCAATCCGTAGTGTTGTGCCAATTCAGCCACAATCTGTACCCGACCTGTCCGGCGCATCACGGTTGGGTCTGCCGCCAGCGCGGCGATCGCCCGTCCTGTGAGTAAGGGGCTTTCCCAATTGTAGCGGTCTTGGATCACTAAGTTTTCTAAGTCGGTCGTGTCACTTTGATTCATTTCCTCAGCCAAACGGGAAATATGTTCAGTCCCCACAATTCCTGGCCAAATTGAGAGCGAGGCGATATTATACGGTTTAAATTCTATAGCCATATCAGCAGCTAGGCGATCGCACGCTGCCTTCCCAGCACCGTAGGCAACACCAAAAATATAAGACAAACCGCCCCAGGAGGAAATCGTACAAATGAGTCCCTGCTTATGCTGGAGCATCATCCGCCCTGCAAAAATACTCGCCACATAATGGCTGCGGAGACCAACATTATTGCAAGCATCCCACACACTGGGTTCGCAGTCCCAAAAAGGCTTCCCATAAGCATCCTTTAATGCCTGCACTCCTGAGTAAGCATTATTAACCAAGAGGTCGAGCTGTCCTTGCTCATCTTGAATGCGCTCGAACAGTAAACGTACTTGCTCGTCGTCGCTGTGATCGACTTGCACGGAAATACACGCGCCACCGACTGCCTCGACGGCTGATTGGGTTTCCTGGAGGCTCCCGGATATGCCATTCTCAGCCTGAGATGTATTAAAACTGCGACCCGTGATGTAGACCGTTGCCCCTGCCTCAGCGAGTCCAATGGCAATTCCTTTGCCTAAACCCCGCGTCGCACCTGTGACCAATGCGATTTTGCCCTCAAGCTGGTTCATAATTGTGTGTTGGCATTAATCAGATTTCAAAGCCCAAGCCAGAAAGCGCTCTGTGTAGTATAAGGCTAATTGATTGCTCATTCCATTAAAAACGGCATCAAAGGTGTGTTCAGCCCAGGGAATTTCTAGCCATAAGGCACGATTTTCGGTTCCGAGTAATTGCTTGTGGAGTTGCCGTCCAAATTTCACCTTAACGATATGATCACGACTGGGATAGACCAGTAGAGAAGGGGGAAGGTTGGGTTTGACGTAATTGATGGGAGAAGCTTTTCGGTACATTTGTGCAAGTTCATCGGGGGTTCCTCCCAGAAAGGCACGCAGGACGGCACGGACGTTAAGGGGGTCTGGGAAAGGGAGGTCATTGTATCCTTGCACCAGGTCAACCGGACTATAGTAGTTCACCACTGCCCGAACTGGAATTGTACCTGAACCATAAGCGATTAGTGATGCCAGATGACCCCCAGCGGATCGTCCCATCAGAGCAATTCGCTCCATATCAATTTCCAACTCACCTGCATGGGTTTGGATATAGGACAGACCGACCTGTACATCCTCAAGTTGAGCCGGAAAGCGATACTGGGGAGCGTGGCGGTAATCAATCGTCACCATACAATAGCCTTGTGATGCCATGTAGCGGCTAAACGTCTCGTTATTCTCTGGACTGCCTGCTTGCCAAGCTCCACCGTAAATCATGATGATTGCCGGATAGGAGCCAATTTGCATCGGTCGGTAAACGTTCAGTTTCAGTTTCACCCCATCCGGGTTGGCAAACACAATACCCCGGTCAATACGCACTTCCCCGATCGCAATTCCCCGAAAGACATCTGCGAGGACGAAGGGTTGGGGACGTAAGTGTGCCTGTGCAACTTGAGGAACTGCTGCTAAATAATTGGTTCCTAGAACTGTTTGCACCTCAGCAGCGATCCGTGCGTTGGCAGTCGGTAATTGAAGCAACGGCAGCAGGCTCAAAAGTAGACTGAGGAGGCTACAAGTCAGTGAGACTCGATACAGCCAACCTTCATGCAGCCTAAAAAAGACTAGCAGGAGCGCGATCGCATTGACACTCACCAGCCAGGGGCTTAGTTCTGGCGCTACTACTGCCAAAGGAAACAGGAAAAGCGCGGGCGCTGGTACGACTACCCAAAGGCTAAAAAATAATCCAATGGCACTTAGAAACCAAGGGATGAACAGCGAGGTCAGGAACGCTCCGAGTAAGGCAAGTTTTTTGCCGTTGTTACCGTTGGGTCGGGACATCTGCTTTACCGGAAGTAAAGAGTGTAGGGATTTAGTGGAACTGACGACTCATAAGCTGTCACGCCTTTAAATTGGGTATCAGTAGCGACCAAGATGGTCGCACTACAAGGATTCTGTAATTATTGACAATAAGGTTTAAATGACGAACAGCTTAAACAATCAACAACAAATTAATTCAATAGTAAATCAGACTGCAACATTAAATCCAAATCCGTTTCGGGGTAAATAACTACGACTTCTGCTTTCTCGCCTCCTCCTAGAACTAAACTTCCTAACGCTCCCAATCCAGCACCAGCTAACACTTCAATTAAATCAATATCACCAAATATCTCAGAAATCACAGCCACCGCCGCGCCACCAATCGCCGCACCCTTGAGAATACGACTAATATCTGTTCCTTTATCAATTGTTTCAGTTTCAGTAATGACCTCAGATGTCGCCTCAATTGGCAGTTTTCGATTACTATTTTTAAGCGTCAATTCTTCGGCAATAAACTGAGTACCGCCTTCTACAGGTTGCAATTCCCCCTCAATTTTACTCCCTGATGGAATTAGAATTGTGCCAGCAGAGGAGCGGATATCTCTAGCAACAGTTAGCGTTACAGGTGCAGTTTCATCCGGAGTAACTACAATTTTCTCAGCCTGATCAGATTTCACCCGAATTACTGTTCCCGCTTGAACTCTAACCCTTGTGGATTGCGGTGTAACTTGAGTGCGTTGTGGAGGAAAAAGTTGCCCGATACGGTAAGGTTGGGAACTGGCTGTAGCTGGAGTCGCCATTAGGATAGGAATCGTTGCTGTTGCTGTCATTCCCAGTGCCATGACTAATGCCATTTTAGATTGCCACTGATGAGAAATTAACATGGAAGGACACCCTCCAAAGAATATCGCTATGCAGGAACTAGACTGAAATGAGGTTGGAATGTTCCCTGTAAAATGGGAAGTGGGTAAGGGGGAAAATAAGGCTTACGAATGATAGTTGTTTCTTCGCCTATAATACCAAGGCAACTGGAGAGAATAGACTCATTTTACGAGTATTTTGACTCCGGCTAAGTTTAATAGATTCAGTCTCGAAAATTTTAATTTAAAATTGGCTATATTAAAATAACGTGGCGCGACAGGATTGCTACCTTGATATGTTGGAAGCACAACAATGTTTACAAGGGCGTTATCGACTCCAAGAACAACTCGGACAAAATCCGGGGCGGCAAACTTGGCTAGCTCAAGATGTTGGAGTATCACCTGAAGAATTTGTTATCGTTAAGCTGCTGGCGTTTAACCCCCAAATGCAGTGGGATGAATTCAAGTTATTTGAACGAGAAGCGCAAGTTCTCAAACAATTAAATCATCCCCAAATTCCTCAATATCGGGATTATTTTTCCCTGGATCGAGAAACAGGGGGTGGCTTGTACTGGTTCGGATTGGTACAAGACTATATCCCAGGTGCTTCGGTACGGCAACTTTTAGATAGGGGCAAACGATTTACTCAAACTGAGGTAAAAACAATTGCTCAGTCAGTGTTGGAAATTTTGATTTATTTGCATGGTCTAAATCCACCTGTATTGCATCGGGATATTAAGCCGAGTAATTTAATTATAGGTGAAGATAAGCAAGTTTATTTAGTAGATTTTGGAGCTGTACAAAATCAAGCAGCAACGGAAGGTGTTACCTTTACTGTCGTCGGAACAACTGGCTATTCCCCCTTAGAACAATTTTGGGGAAAAGCTGTACCTGCATCCGATCTTTATGCGTTAGGTGCAACCCTGATTCATTTATTAACTGGAACTGCACCTGCTGATTTACCCCAACAGGATTTAAGAATTCAATGGAGCGATCGCGTATCTGTAGATCCCCAATTTATTCGCTGGATTGAAGTCCTAACTGAACCGGATTTAGAACAGCGGTTTAGCACGGCTTCACAAGCCCTAGAAGCCCTATCTAGTAATCGTTACCCTAAAATTCATATCCCTACTATTTCTAAACCTCGTGGCAGTCGAGTTAACCTGAATAAAACGCCTTCTTTTTTATCAATTAGAATTCCTAGACCGAAGCGATCGCTTTTGCAAATTATCAAACTTTTCGGTAACTTATTTCTCACAGTATCATCCCTACCCATTGTATTATTGCTGATTTTTATGCTCATTGGGATTGGTCTTGTTGTGCTTACCCTACTAATGTATAAGCCAGCTATAGCTTTATTACTACTACCGCTAGTTCTACTCATGGGTTGGTCATTCATCTCTACAAACCAGGAGTTAGGCAGATTACACGAAGAAGTTGCTTACACACTCCGTCATATCTTTGGGTATTATTGTCTTTATTTAGATCGAGAATCCTTTCTGCTTGAACAGAAACTTTTTGGGTTAAGTTATTTGCGCCATGTTGGTAAAATTTCACATATCCAAAATGTTAAACAAATTCCCTTCACTGAGATCAGGCTGGAAACTCAGATGATGAGTTATTCTTTAGGTCAAGAACTAACAGAAAACGAGCGCCGTTGGTTAGCGCAACAAATTAAAAACTGGCTAAATGAATTATAAAAAAACAACCAACAACCAACAACGAAAAACTAACAACTAACAACCAACAACCAACAACCAACAACTCATGTTCCAAGGTTCGCAAATCTTACAGGGACGGTATCAACTCAAAACAAAATTAGGACAAAATGCAGGTCGTCAAACGTGGTTATCTCAAGATATTAGTGAGTCACCGCCGCAACCCGTTATTGTCAAACTGCTAGCATTTAATCCTCAAATGAATTGGGATGAACTCAAACTATTTGAACGAGAAGCCCAAGTTTTAAATCATCTCAACCATCCCCGAATTCCTCGGTATCATGATTACTTTTCAGTAGATCAGGAGACAGGTGGAGGTTTACCTTGGTTTGGATTAGTGCAGCAGTATATTAGGGGCAACTCTCTGCAATTCTGGTTAGATCAAGGTCAACAATTTACCGAACAACAAACTCATCAAATTGCCATTAGTATTCTGGAAATTTTGATTTATTTACACGAACTTTCACCCCCCGTATTTCACCGTGATATCAAACCTAGTAATTTAATTTTAGGCAATAATAATCAAGTCTATCTTGTCGATTTTGGAGCAGTGCAAGACCGGGCGGCGGCTGAAGGCGTTACATTTACAGTAGTCGGTACGAGTGGTTATACCCCACCTGAACAATTCTGGGGACGGGCGGTAGCAGCGTCGGATCTCTATGCGTTGGGCGCAACCTTAATTCATCTATTAACTGCTACTCCACCAACAGAGTTACCTCAACATCAAATGCGTATCCAATTTGGCGATCACGTTCGTCTTACTCCCCATTTTTTTCAATGGTTGGAAACTCTGGTAGAACCCTCTTTAGAACGACGATTTAACTCTGCTCGTGAAGCCGCTTTAGCGTTAGAATCAGGTCAAGAGGCAATTGTTTATTCTGAACAAGCGGATCAATCTCGTCGCCGTCCAGTGCGTTATGGTCGTATTGTTGGCTTAACATTCGTTCAGCTTTTTATTGTTGGTATTATTATTGCCGTGCTGATTGGAACCTGTGCTTAGGACTTGCTTTCAAAATAAGTTACTCATTTTAAGATCGAGGAAAGAGAAAGAGAGGACGACTAAAGATGTTAATAGTTTTACAATCTTTAACATAAGTAACAAAAATTATCCTAGATTACTTAGCGTTTTTAAAGCTTTCCCCCCTCCTTCCTCTTCTTTTGGCTAAATTAGATAAATAAGCCACTAAGGAATCAAAGGTAAGATGCTGCAAGCCGAACAAATATTACATGATCGCTATCAGCTCAAAGAAAAATTAGGACAAAATGCAGGTCGTCAAACGTGGTTGGCAGAAGATTTGCATAGCAATCCGACTGAATCTGTAATTGTTAAATTACTCGCCTTTGGGGGTGAAGTGCAATGGGACGATTTGAAATTGTTTGAACGAGAAGTGCAAATTCTCAAACAGCTCGATCATCCCCGCATTCCTAAGTATCGGGATTATTTTTCTATTGATGAGAGAACACTTTGGTTCGGTTTAGTCTATGAGTATATTCCTGGTGTTTCGCTGCGAGAGGTATTGAATCAGGGGAAAAGATTTTCTGAAAAACAAGTTCGCCAAATTGCGGCTAATATTTTGAAGATTCTGATATATTTGCATGAATTGAATCCGCCGATACTCCATCGGGATATTAAACCGAGTAATTTAATTTTGGCAGAAGATAAAAAGGTTTATTTAGTTGATTTTGGAGCAGTTCAAGACCGAGCTGCCAGAGAAGGAGCAACCTTTACAGTAGTAGGAACCTATGGGTATGCACCAATGGAACAATTTGGGGGTCGTGCCGTTCCATCATCGGATGTGTATGCGTTAGGAGCGACTTTAATTCATTTACTGACAGGAACTGCTCCTGCTGACTTACCACAGAAGAATTTGCGAATTTCTTTTAAAGATAAAGTAAGTATTAGTCCTAGTCTAGTGAGATGGATTGAGAAGCTGACAGAGCCTGATGTAGAGCAACGATTTAACACGGCTTATCAGGCTCTTTCTGCCTTAGAATCTGGCATCGCAAATAATAGTAACAATACTACTATTACAAGTAGTCAATTAATCAGACCAACTCCAGTAGCATTCGTTAATAATTCAGGGTGTGGAGGTGTATTTGATTCTTCAATACCTGTTCCGGATGAAATTAAAGGTTGGAATTGGGGAGCCTTTTTGATGCCTTATTTATGGCCTTTCACCAATAAAGTTTGGATTGGACTTTTTGCCTTAGTCCCGCAAGTGGGTTGGTTGATGGCAATCATGTTGGGAAATAAGGGAAATGAATGGGCTTGGAAAAGCAGAAAGTGGCGCAGTATTGAACAATTCAAAGCTCATCAAAGAGGCTGGACAATTGCAGGATTGTTTATTGGTATCCCCATGGCTTGGATATACATAGGATTACTCGCAAGTTTCCTGGATTAAGGGGACTGAGCAACATTTTTTAAAATAGTCATGGGACCATATTCTTTTAGCATTTTCATTTGCTGTTCATTTCGCACTAAAAGCGCACCTGCAAATCCTAATGAGTTAACACCAATTGACTCAAAATCTTCCTGCGATCGCGGTACAATTAACATCCATTCCCGTGTAGCTAGAAGGTTGTAAGCCCCTGATTGTTGGTTTTCATTACACGTCAAGCCGACAGCCCGAAGTAGAGTGTGATAGTATTCCAGCGTTGTTTGGGCTGCATCTAGAGGAGATTGTGTCCAATCAGGATTGAGTTTAGCGATCGCATGATGGAACGGAAAGCTGGGTGTAGTACCCAGAGAATTCTCAAAATTAGCTGATACAATTGCAGGTTGAATCGGTATCTTTAATCCATTTGGTATGAGAGGAAAAGGAACAAGTTGTAAATGTTTGTGCCGCTGACTTGCACCTGCTATTTTCCCACCATTGTAGAATACTAAGCCATAGAGAATAGGGAGATAAAAATCTCTCTCCCTATTTTTTACGTTATTCTCTTAGCCATTAGCAATTAACTATTAGCAGACCTGGCAAGATAACTAGCAACTTTAATTATTGAACTTTTTGATTCCGTTTGCGCTTAAAAGCAGAAGCAACACCAAAGGAACTCATTGCTAGAAGACCTAAGACTGAGGAAGGTTCAGGTACGGTAACATCATCCACATCAACGTTGACCACTGTTTCACCAAAGCCAGGAGCAACCAGTTTCAACGTATCATCTCTACCAGTACCATCAGACAGCAGTGAGACTTGGAAGGTTCTTGATTCTCCAGCCGGAACGCTACTGAAATCAGAGGGGATGATGCTGTCTACATAGCCAAAATCATCATTGACGGGGACAAGGGTAATGTCACGAGTAATGTCCTCCAGACCTGCCAGGATAGCATCAACCAAGTTTGAACTGGAGTCCGACAGTTCAACAACTGTGCCAAATCCGAACTGATCGACCAGATTTTGATAGCTACTCAAGGTACCACTTGTGATGGCAAAGATTGGCACAATACCAGCATCCATCAGAGCAGTCTTGACTTGTTCAATGGTTGGGTAATCTTCACCTGTTCCTGCTGGATTGCCATCAAGGATTGCATCTCCATTGTTAGGTGTCTGGATACCTGGATTTCCGTCTCCATCTGGATCACCGAAAGCATCGAGTCCATCGCCAGCTTGATGGAATATGGCATCTGTAGACAGGACAACAACTTTGAACGCATCATCCCGGAAACCAATCTCACTCTTGGCTCGAACTGCAATTTGCAGCAATGCTTCCAGTTGTCCTTCAGCAAGGTCTGATCCATCAGTAGTGAAGAGGCTATTTACACTTGACTGTAGTAGTGCCGTATCAGAGGTTAATCCCAGGTCAGTTCTGTAGAGGAAATCACCGGAAAATTGATCCCCAAAAGGTAAAACTGGCTTATCAACGAAGGAACTTACACCAAATAGAGTATCGGGAACCATACTGGTTAGGGAGCTGACCAGATTTGGTACTAAACTTTTTAAAACAGGTAGATCGTTAAAGAAAGAACCTGAAAGATCCTCTAACAGAACCAAGTCTAACTTGGTAGGTGTAGCTGGGACAGTAACTGTGATGGGAATATTGAGGGGATCGCCAGTATCTAAGAACACATCATAAACACTTGGATTGACTGGATTTCCTGGTGTACTTCCTGTTACTATGCTTTGAGCAAATGCACCAGAAGGTGCGACTAGCCCTGTTAATCCAAATGAGCAAGCAATGCTGAAAGCAAAAGTTGAAGCTTTCCTTACAAATGAAGTCATAGATTTAATTACTCCAAAAGCAGATGTTGACCCAGACACTCCTCTAACTAAAAAAATATCACTAGAACCAGTTCTTACTTTTAATTTGCTAATTTTCAGAAGTAAATTGACTGATTATTTTGATTTGATCTGTCGAAGCAAGTGTTTATGATGTGTAGATCTTGGCATACCTATCTAATTTTTGTACCGCTAGAGCATTAGACTTTACCGAATCTTTAAATTTGAAGACCGAGATTATACGGAGGTTAATCTGCCTGATTACTTAGTGCTTAAAGCTTCAAGCAAGAGACAGAAAAATAAATTCTTATGAAGAGTATATGAAGTTTTGGTGAAGTGAGCCATTAGTTATTGACATAAAAGCCAAGTTATGAGCCTAGGTTAATACGGCAGGACATTACCGAACTACAAAGCTGTGCGAGAGCGAAATCCTAACCTTGATCGAGTGAATAGAAAAGTTTATGTAATTATACGTAGTTATATCTAATTATATGTACTTTTGCTAACTTAAGACATCCTGAGCCTATAGTTGAAAGTGTAATTGCTCTAATAGGCAACATTTTTTAAGACAGTCATCGGACCATATTCTTTTAGCATTTTCATTTGCTGTTCATTTCGGACTAAAAGCGCACCTGCAAATCCTAATGAGTTAACACCAATTGACTCAAAATCTTCCTGCGATCGCGGTACAATTAACATCCATTCCCGTGTAGCTAGAAGATTGTAAGCGGCTGATTGTTTGTTCTCATTACATGTTAAGCCAACAGCACGAAGTAGAGTGTGATAGTATTCCAACGTTGTTTGGGCTGCATTAAGGGGAGATTGTGTCCAATCAGGATTGAGTTTAGCGATCGCATGATGGAACGGAAAGCTGGGTGTAGTACCCATAGAATTCTCAAAATTAGCTGATACAATTGCAGGTTGAATCGGTATCTTTAATCCGTTTGGGATGAGAGGAAAAGGAACAAGTTGTAAATGTTTGTGTCGCTGACTTGCACCTGCTATCTTCCCACCATTGTAGAATACTAAGCCATCAATTTCCGCTAAACATACCCACATTGCCTCAAAATCTTGTAAGGTCAGGCAAGTTTCCTGTTCCTCAAATTCACGAGTGACAATCAGTAGGTGATGGTCAACAACGTTAAATTTATTTAACAGACATAGGTGGGTTTTAGAAATGTCTGCAACGAATAAATCTTCTTCGTAAGGTAGGAACGGATTAAATTCTTTGCCAGAAGGATCAGTTTTCTTTTCTTGCTTCTTTTTTGCCTCGTCTTTTCGGACTAGATTGGACAAAATCCGAACTAAAAAATTAATACCATTTTGCTCTACAAATTCGTACTCCGTTGGGATCGAATGAAGTGCGCCGCATTGGATAGCGTGTTCAGTTTGCTCTGTAACCCTTGTCCACAATGTACCCGATTTTAGCGTTAATTTATTGTTCGTTGTTGCGTGTTCTTCGGACATATCAAACCCTTGATTAGGAAAACAATAACTTATATAGCCAGTCTAAATGAT
>DNGI01000284.1:18058-20880 GCA_003486645.1 Cyanobacteria bacterium UBA11370
CCTCCTTGTCTTCCTTGTCTTTCGTTGTTCACGAATCAAATAGACTAGCTATAGCAGATGGCAACTGGATAAAGTGTAAAACTGAGGAGAAAAAACTCGAAATTCATCCTACCTAATTGCGTCGTCGTTCATTACTAGGGACTTGGGGGCGGCTATTCTTTTCTGCCCAGGCATTAGACCTCTCCAAAATAGAGCAAATAATACTCACCTTAGTCTATCTACATCATCTACCAACGTTTCAAATGCTGGGAATACAGTTTGGTGTCAGTGAATCAACAGCCAACGATATTTTTCATTTGGTGCAAATGGCAAATGGCTAACGTCTAAGAACAAATCATTGATTTTAATTATAAATATAATTAATACTAATTAATGAGAGAGCTAAATCCAGAACCCTAGGGCAGTAAAAATTAACAAACCTCTGTCAATCCTAGACTTGGGAGTAACTCTCTGAGGTAATTAAGACACCCCTTAACCCTAAACCGATCATAAGAATAACTGATTTAATATTCAATTCACAATTTCATTACTAATCCCGTTTAACCTATCTAGCTTTTTCTCGTAGTATCAGAAATGAAGCTGCCCTGTGCCTCACAAAACCTACCTTTAGGTAGATGTTAGAGGCATCACTCGGCTTCAGCAGAATTTAGACTCCAGTTTCAAATCCATAGAGAGGAACACGAATGGCAACTTACAAAGTTACATTAATCAACGAAGCCGAAGGACTAAACACCACGATTGACGTTCCCGACGACGAGTTCATTCTCGACGCGGCTGAAGAACAAGGGATTGATTTGCCCTATTCCTGTCGCGCTGGTGCTTGTTCAACCTGCGCCGGGAAGCTGCAAAGTGGTGAAATTGACCAGTCTGACCAGTCTTTCCTCGATGATGATCAGATTGAAGCTGGATACATTTTGACCTGTGTCGCCTATCCCAAGTCTGATTGCACCATTCTTACTCACCAAGAGGAAGAACTGTACTAAGGACTTGTTGTCAAAATAAGTTACTCATTTTGAGATTGAGAGAAAGGCAAAGAGGAAAGGGAAAACGTTGATTTACTGTTATTAAAGCTTTCCCTTTTAACTTTTCCTTAACCAAACAGGTAACGTATTGCGACCCAATTCCTAAGACAATTCACTATTGTTATGCTAAACATCCTTTGAAGGTCAAAGGGAAAGATAAAGGGGAAAAGATAAGTGTTCTATTCCCCTTTCTCCTTGTCCTCAATTTGGATCTCGCCAAAATACAATTCCCTCTTTAAGGGGTTGAATTTGAGTAGCAGGATAGTAAAAACTGAGAATTTGCCCTCCTGACCAACCGAGATTCGCTAAATTATAAGAACCATATTGACTCAAACCCACGCCATGCCCAAAGCCACCCCCAACGAAGGCATAGCCAGTTAACGTTTTATCAGTATCATAAATCGGATCGAGGTAAAAAAGAGTACTGGTAGGAGGACCAAACGCACTCCGGATTTCGTTTTTCTGGAGTTCAACCATACCCTTATCCGTTTGAACCCTCAGTTTGAGAATCCGTCCAGCAGGCGATCGCTCCACCACATCCATCTTGACAATTTTAGTAAAATCTGCTAATCGATGTTTAGTCCGCTCCAAATACCGTTGTAAATCGGCAGCAATTTGTTCTAAAGTATTTGTTCTACGCCAGCGGAAAACATCTCGTCCGGTTTCATTAAACCCATCCTTAAGATTAATAAAGTCACGGAAATTCTTTTCATCAGCTAATGATTTTTGCGATAAATTCCACACCGAATTAGGTGAATCAATAATCGCTTTTAAGTAAGGGCGTTCAGGACCATTCCACGTATCACTAAAGGGAGCCGTAATCCCACCCGATGTAGACGAATATAACGCATCAACTAGCTCATTCTTGTACGTTAAAACTAAACCCTTTGTAGCCGCGATCGCTTGATCAGCCGTTGGCACAGTTCCCGTTAATCCTTTATATACTTGGCAGTGAGTATCGGCACAAAGTTCATAGTCATCCGTCACAAACCGACGCAGATTTCGCAACGCATAAGTGCGGGCAATAATCGTTTGAGCTTCCACGGCGTTATAGGGGGCAGATGGTCCAATTTCATGAGGTACAACACCCCGCAAATAGGTTTCTAAAGGGACTTGATTTACTAGAGTAAACGTTTTATAAGCATTAGGTTGTACTCGAAAACTACCCCCATACAAACGCGAGTTTTGATTATTCGCACCTTGAGAAATTTGGATCAGATTTTTTTCCGAGGAAATTTCTAGCCACTGGCGATTGTAACGAAACCCATCAACCGTAAACGAGACTCGCGGCACTTCATTTAACACTTGGGTGTCGAGGCGGACAGTTTTATACCCTTGAGTATGGAGTGCTGAAAGCAACAGGCGACGCAATAAAGCGGTTTGATAAACATCCCGTTTAGCCCAAACTTGCCAGCGATCCGGTTGGGCTACTTCCACTTGAATTCCCAGTTGTTTCCACTGATTGGCGCTATCTTCTGCGGTTTCAAATGTGGCATAGTCCCCCAAAACCAACCGTTCTTCTACCATTGGTTTTGAGAGGGGTTGCATTGCCACTTCTAGCTTGACACTATTCGTTTGCAGGGTTTGGGGCTGCATATTACCAGCCAGAAATCTTAGGGTAAGGCGATCGCCTGAAGTCGCTTGCAAGGTCAATTTTTGTGTGGGATCTGACCCAAAACGCTGCACCAGTCCCACTTTCAGTTCCATCTCTTTGGCTTGAGAAGCGGGTGTCCAGCAGCCTACGAGTCCCCATAAGCATAAGGCTATCCAGAACTTACGTGTCATTGGTTGTTGGTTGTT
>DNGI01000283.1 GCA_003486645.1 Cyanobacteria bacterium UBA11370
CTTCGAATGAACGACGTTTCTCTACACTAGGCAAGGATCGGGGGAAGCAGAACCTATGAATGTTCCCAACGGATAATTGGAGCTGAACCATTGACTAATGAAACCTTTGCCTTGTCTGGTCAACATGAATATTCTATGAATCGAGATCACCACGATCACCACACTGACCATCATTATGGCGATCAGGGTGATGGACTCTCTACCCATCCCCACGTTCACAACGAAGAATCTCTACGGCGAATTGTCAATCGGCTATCTCGAATTGAGGGGCATATCCGAGGAATTAAGACGATGGTGCAAGAAAGTCGTCCTTGTCCAGATGTCTTGGTACAAATTGGGGCTGTAAGGGGTGCTTTAAACCGAGTCGCCCGGATTATTCTAGATGAACATTTAACCGAATGTATTGGTCGTGCTGCCGAAGATGGCAACATTGAGGTAGAAATTGAAGAATTGAAGGCGGCTTTAGATCGATTTTTGCCGTAGTAGAGAGGTTGCATTGCAACGTCTTATCGGTCATATTATCAATCATCGCCTAATTTCAAATTGTCCCAAACCTTGCGGTTCTTCGTACTCAACAATGACATCCTTCACTACCGCCCCTAGTGGTCCATTGTAACACCAGCGAACCATCGCGTTCACCATGTCCTGAGTTCCTTCAAATACAGCTTCTACACGACCATCAAGGAGATTTCGCACCCAGCCATTGATACCGAGATGCTTGGCTTGATGGAAGGTTGAGTATCGATAGCCAACCCCCTGAACCTTTCCAGAAATGAAAACATGGACGCGATTCAGTGGTTGTGGCGTTGATGGGTTGAGCATTAACGCATCTGATATTGATGAGAGTGAATCAAATTTTAACGATAAAATCACAGTTAGTCACGCTGTAGTTGCCAATTTTTAACAAAAATGACGATTAGTTTACTGTTCAATATTGCTAATGTCTTTGTTTTACCCTTCTGGACGTTGATGATTCTGCTGCCCAATTGGGGTGTTACGCGGCGGGTGATGGAATCTTATCTGCCGTTTGTAGGATTGGCTGTTTTGTATATCTATTTGTTCGTTAGCAGCATTACACCGGAATCTGCGGCGGCTTTGTCTAATCCTCAGCTAGCGGATATTGCCCGATTCTTTGGGGATGAAAAGGCAGCAGCGACGGGATGGATTCACTTTTTGGTGATGGATTTGTTTGTGGGTCGTTGGATTTATTGGGAAGGGCAACGTAGTGGGGTTTGGACTGTTCACTCCCTAGCTTTATGTTTATTTGCAGGGCCAATGGGACTGTTATCTCACATTCTGACAGCTTGGATTTCACAGCAATTTTCTTCGAGTTCTGATGCTGAATCAAAAACTGTTTCGCAGAGTTAAAAAGGTTGAGCATCATAATTCAAATTGATCATGATTTTTCAGAGTGGAAGAGTGGCTAATGGTTAAGGGAAGAGAGGTTTTTGAACCATTAGCCATTAGCCATTAGCAATAAACAAGACCTCGGTTTATAACTACCAACTTACATTAATAATTTATGACAAGTGACATTTTTAATAGAAAACAAAAATTCTTTGACCGCTGGGCACCCAATTACGATTGGCTATTTACCACCATCTTCTATCAAGCTATCCACAAACGATTGCTAGATTACGTTGAGTTACCCAATGAACCTAATGTATTAGACATGGGCTGTGGTACAGGTCGTTTACTCCATCGCCTTGCCAGCCAATTTCCCACTCTTAAAGGTATTGGGTTAGACTTATCTGCTGAAATGCTACGTCAAGCACGACAGCGCAATCAGTATCGAGAACGCCTTATTTATAAACAGGGTAATGTTGAATCTCTACCTTTTGCGGAGGGTCAATTTGATGCGGTTTTTAGTACAATCAGTTTTCTACATTACCCCAATCCTCAACAAGTTTTTTTAGAAGTTAGTCGGGTGCTGCGTCCTGGGGGATTTTTCTATTTAGTTGACTACAAAGCTATGAAAGAAACAGGCACAAGTACTGTACCCTTTTCTCCGAATGGGATTCGATTTTATAGTCAAAAGCAACGAGAACAATTTGGTGCAGTAGCAGGTTTAGAATGTGTCGGGCATTATTATCTTTTAGGTTTAGTGATGTTAACAATCTTTGCAAAGTAAGCTATTTATAGCGGTTCTCATATTCATGAGGCACAAATTTCTAGGTTTTAGGGAGTGGGGAGTGGGGAGTGGGGAGTGGGGAAGAAAATGCAAATGTACCTCACTCATTTGAGAAATACTATAAGTCATTATTAAAATTATTTCTTCACCTGAATCACCTGAAGACTTCCCCCCGCATAGAGAGCATAATTACACACCTCAAACCCAGTTTCCTTTAGCAACCCGACCAAATCAGTTTCCAACAATTGCCAAGCCGTTTGCGTTTCAAATAACCACAAAAATAGTGCCACTCCAGGCCAAAATAGTAAATTAGTGGGCTTGTGAAAATCAACTAGGGCAAACACACCTCCCGGTTTCAGTACCCGATACACTTCTTTCAAGATTTGCTGTAATATAGCAGGGGGCATCTCGTGCATCGCCACACTGGTATGCACTACATCAAACAGATTATCTCGAAAGGGCATATCCTCAGCAAAACCTTCTACATACTCCGCTTGAGGCACATTGCGCTTTGCCCGTTGCAAAGAAACCAGGGAAACATCCAAGCCTGTGACATTTTGGGAATAGTCCACCAAGAACCGAGTCGCCTGACCACTACCACAGCATAGATCTAACACTCTTGTCTCATCGGTTATCGTTAAGTTTTGTAAAGGTAGGTGATGGAAGCGCTTTTCACCCCCGACGGCTAGGGCAGATAGGCGCGAAATTCCGTCATACAGCCACTGATATTGATAACTCAAGGGTCTTAAAATGGTTGCCATTGCTGATTTCTGGATAAAGATCTGGATTTGTTACTGAGAATTCAAACCATTAACAGAATATATTGTTAAAATCGGTAACAAATATGAAAGTTCTGAGAAGCTGTGAACGCTATGGGTAGTGTTGGGGTATTATTACTTAATCTAGGTGGGCCAGAAACGCTAGAGGATGTCCGTCCTTTTCTATTCAACCTCTTTTCCGATCCAGAAATTATTCGTCTGCGTTTTTCCTGGATGCAAAGTCCCCTGGCTTGGTTAATCTCTACCATGCGGGCGAAGAAATCGCAAGAAAACTACCGACAAATTGGTGGGGGTTCCCCACTGCGTTATATTACAGAAGCACAGGCTCAAGCGCTTCAGGAGCAATTAAAGCAAAAAGGCACTGAGGCGAATGTTTATGTCGGGATGCGTTACTGGCATCCATTTACCGAAGAAGCGATCGCCCGAATCAAACGCGACGCTATTGAACAGCTCGTTATTTTTCCACTCTATCCCCAATTTTCAATTAGCACTAGTGGCTCCAGTTTTCGGCTTCTAGAAAAACTCTGGCAAGAAGACCCCAGCTTACAACGGATTGAACATACCGTTATTCCTTCATGGTATCAACAACCGGGCTATCTACAAGCGATGGCTCAGTTAATTGCTCAGGAACTCGATCAATTTGCCAATCCCGATCAGGTTCATATCTTTTTCAGCGCTCATGGTGTTCCCTTAAGCTATGTTACAGAAGCTGGAGATCCCTACCAGGAAGAGATTGAGAAGTGTACTGCCCTGATTATGAAAACGCTCAATCGCTCCAATCCCCATACATTAGCCTATCAGAGTCGGGTCGGTCCCGTCGAGTGGCTCAAGCCCTACACTGAAGAAGCCATTGCAGAACTCGGTAGCCAAGGTGTTAAAGATGTAGTAGTTGTCCCGATTAGTTTTGTCTCCGAACACATCGAAACTCTACAAGAAATTGATATTGAGTATCGGGAACTCGCAGAAGAATCAGGGATTGAAAACTTTCAGCGCGTACCCGCACTCAATACCCATCCTATTTTTATTGATTCTCTAGCTACATTAGTGATTGAAGCTCTTGAATCTCCTAGTATTCAACTTTCCGAAGTGATGCACCCCACAAAAACTGTTAAGATGTATCCTCAAGAACGATGGGAATGGGGAATGACAACGGCTGCTGAAGTGTGGAATGGTCGTCTCGCTATGATTGGTTTTATTGCTTTACTGTTAGAATTAATCAGCGGTCAAGGCCCACTGCATTTTGTGGGATTATTGTAACTATTGATATTAAAGTTGGGTTGTTATTTGTTGTTGGTTGTTTGTTAGTTGTTGTTTGTTGGAACTAACAACGGACAATAGACCTCTTGCAAAAGTATTTTTCTAATAGGGTTTACGTCAATTGTTGTCCTCTATTCCCTGTTCCCTGTTCCCTATTCCCGAATTCTGCAAGAAGTCTAGTGTACAACTGATAACTAATAACGAACAACTAATAACCAACAACTAACAACCAACAACCAATAACCAACAACTAACAACCAAACTAGACTTAGTTGAACCTTCGTTTACGTCGTCTGGCGATCGCTTTGCGCTTTTTCTTTTCGATAGGCGTTTCAAAATGGCGCAGGCGCTTCATATCCGCAAAAATTCCCGCCTTTGAGACTTGGCGCTTAAATCGACGCAAAGCTGACTCAATGCCTTCATTTTCTCCTACAACCACTTGGGTCATGCTATCTCCTCCTAAGTATGAAAAAAAAACTGGGCTGATGGCGCTCATCCCCTTAAATCTCAAGTTTATAATTCTTTGTATATAGCAATTCTTCAGATGGGTGAGGTACACTATATTTTCTCCCCACTCCCGGTCTCCCCACTCCCTAAAATCTAGAAATTTGTACCTCATGAGTATGA
>DNGI01000192.1 GCA_003486645.1 Cyanobacteria bacterium UBA11370
TCCCCCCATCTCCCCCTCTCCCCCTCCCCCTCTCATCCTAGGGAAGTCCATGTTAACTTCAGTTGTGAGATTGCGTCAGATACCTAGATAATGAATGGATCTAATCGGGTTAACGCGATTTGACTTTTCTCACGGTTTGAAGGCGTGGACATAAAGTGAGGATATGACAATGACGATTAATACAGCCAAGCTTGAGAGCATTCTCCAAAATTTTGTCACGGGTACCAGTGATGTTCAGGGAGCAGCCTTGGTTTCTCCGGATGGTCTGCCTTTAGCATCGAGTTTACCAAGCGAGATGGATGAGGAGCGAGTATCGGCAATGTCAGCCGCTATGCTATCGTTGGGGGAGCGGATTGGCTCGGAACTATCCAGAGGTTTTCTAGACCGCATCTATGTTGAAGGCGATCGCGGTTACGGTATCCTAACTAATTGTGGTGAGTATGCGGTGTTACTCGTATTAGCGAGTAGGGCAGCTAAACAGGGGGTGCTACTCCTGGAAATTAAGCGGGTGATCCCAGAATTAAAAGCGGCTTTAGATCCGATCCGGAAAATATCCGGAGTCTATGATACTCAATCCCAGCTCGCTGAATAAATACACCTGTTGCCTGTTCCTGACTTCTACAAGGAGTTTAGTGATCGGGTGATCGGGTACACCGAGAAGAATTTGAGCGATCGCGGATTGGTGAATCCCTGCGATCCCCATAGCCATTGAACTGTTTTACCTTTACCCCGGATGTTCTAGGATCAGGGTGCAGTCATGAGTCCAAACTCGATTAAGGTTGCCAATGAAAGCCGAAATCTACTATTATATATTATAAAGTAATTTCTTATTGATCGAAGAAACGTAACAAAACGTTGATTTTTCTTCAATTGGAATTTGACAATTAAGAAAATAAAAGAAGGTTTGCCGAGTTTTCGGCGAATTTTTAGATTAGTGAAAAAATAATGGCAATTACCAGTTGTTTGTCAGAATTTTCCCTGCCAGAACTGTTTCAATTTCTGGATCACGGAAGCAAAACAGGATTGCTAACCCTGCGCTTTCAGACAGATAGCCAAGAGAAACGAGTGCGCCATGTTCTCTTACATCAAGGTCGGATTGTCGCTGTGACAAATCGCCTGGATCATCAATGCTTACTAGCGATGATTTGTCAACGGGGGTGGCTCAGTCCAGAAGTGTTGCGGGAACAGGTGAACCGATGTCCAGCTAATATCCCCATTGGTCTGTACTTGAAGACCCAAGGGTTTCTACAACCCGAACAGTTAAGATTGCTGTTCCACGCCCAAGTCCTGCGGCAAGTATGTGGTTTATTTCGCCTGAAAGACGCACGGTTTAAGTTTGACTCCAAAGCGACATTACCCACAACGGAAATGACGGGTTTAAGCCTAAGTGCGACGGAAGCAACGCTGATGGGGTTGCGAGTCCTGAGAGATTGGATGCTATTGGCAGACAAACTACCTGAACCAACCTCAGCCTTATCAAGGGTAGTGATTGGCAAGCGTCACTTGCGGTTAGATTCTTTGGAAAGCCGAGTCTGGCAGTTGGCGAATGGATCAGTTACAGTAAATGCGATCGCCACTCAACTCAAACAACCTGTGGAAATCATTCAACAAACGGCTTTCCGGCTGATTAGTGTTGGTTTAGTGGCAGAAGTGCCAATGATGCTTCCGTCTCGATCCAGAGTAGCAACCGAAGAGGTACTCGAACCCGTTGCGGTAACGACGGATAACCCAGACCCGGATCACCCCAAGGAGAACAACGTTTCCGATCTGAGTAACTCCTTTATGCAAAACTTGCTCGGTTTCTTGAGGAGCAGCAAGTAAGCGTGGAGATTATGCGTCTAGTTGTGACCGGTACCGTGGGTGCTGGGAAGTCCACGTTCATCCGTTCAGTTAGCGAGATTGCTGTAGTAGATACTGATAGAGTAGCAACCGATGAGACAGCGGCCTTTAAGAAAAAGACGACGGTGGCGATGGACTTTGGACGCTTGCAATTTGCCCCAGAAATGGCGTTGCACTTGTATGGGACACCAGGACAGTCTCGCTTTGATTTTATGTGGGATATTCTAATTCGTAAAGCTCACGCTTATATCCTGCTAGTAGACGCTCACAAACCGAAAGATTTTCGAGAAGCTCGCAAACTTTTGGCATTTATGCAACAGCGGGTAGAAATTCCCATGCTGGTCGGTTTAACTCACATGGATTGTAAGGGCGCATGGTCGGCGGAGAATGTGGCGATCGCCTTGGGTTTCGTGGATGAGAACAACCGACCCCCTTTTGTCACGTTGAATGCCAATCAAAGAGATTCGGTGATTGAGGCATTGATTGCGCTAGTTGAACATTTTGTTAAGTGTTCGATGGTTTAGATGAAGATCTTTATTAATACCTGTAGTAGTGATGTTGATCACTATGTCTGCTAAGGATATTTTTCACGATACTGTATTCAAACTTATCAAATTAAACTTATCCTATTTGAGCCAATGAATGATACCAAGTTGCGTTCATACGTAGTACTTTCTTTCCCCCTTGTCCCCCTTGTCCCCCTTGTCCTGCAAATCTCTCCTATCTACTATCTTTGACCGCAAC
>DNGI01000450.1:0-2570 GCA_003486645.1 Cyanobacteria bacterium UBA11370
ATTTAGGAGATGGACATTATGAAGCAATGGCTTTAAATGATAACCGAATGGCGATGCCGGAAATAGGATTAAGTTTGGGATTGTGGCAAGGCAGTTTTCGTGGGATTGAACGGTTGTGGTTACGCTGGTTTACTTTATCCGGAGAGTTGATTTTAAATTCTGATGAAGAAGCAGTAACTGCACAGCAACGTGCAGAACGACTTGCAGCCCGACTACGTGAATTAGGGATCGATCCAGAAGAATTAGAATAGGTGCGATCGCACCTTCACTAAGAGAAGGGAGTAGGGAGTGATACTCTTCCATCAAAAAATGCACAAAGTCTTTGTGAAATCTTTAAGAAAACAAGCCTATCCGGAGCGGACAGTTCACTCTTGAAAGAGTTAGTATCAGATTATATAGAGTATTGCAGTAATGGCGAGAGTAAATGAAGGAAGCGAGGGAACTAAATACTGAAAAATTCCTTCTTTTATTCCTAGTTTAACCTGCTGGATTGAGCGATAGGCTAGGCGGCAACAAATGAATCCAAGAAAAATTACTATAGTGTTTAAAATCTGTTGGTTACTCGTCGCCAAGCTGTTGGCAACAACAAAAGGAAAAAGCCAAGCCAACACGTATTTAGTTTTGACGTTACTTTTTAGTTTTTTACCCACTTGGGTGATGGCAGAACCGATTGTTCCTGCTAGGGATGGGACGAATACAGAGGTGAGATCCCGTGGCGATCGCTTCGATATTACTGGCGGTCAAACGTCTAGAGATGGTGCGAATCTTTTCCATAGTTTCACCCAGTTTGGTCTAGATAGAAATCAGACGGCTAATTTTATCTCCAACCCCGCGATTCGGAATATCCTCTCCCGCATTAATGGTGGCGATCCTTCCATTATTAATGGTCTGATTCAAGTTACAGGCGGTAATTCTAATCTATTCTTAATGAATCCGGCGGGTATTGTGTTTGGTGCAAATGCTCGCTTGGACGTTCCCGGTTCATTTACCGCAACAACAGCAACGGGTATTGGTATTGGTGACGAGTGGTTTAAAGCGATCGGCACAAATAACTATGCTTCCCTCGTCGGCACACCCAGCGGGTTTGATTTCGCCACATCCCAGACTCCAGGAGCAATTGTTAACACGGGTTCGTTAAGGGTAGCAGAAGGACAAAACTTAACCCTACTCGGTGGTACGGTAGTGAGTACGGGCAGTTTGCAAGCGCCCGGAGGACAGATTACGATCGCTACAGTTCCCGGTGAAAGTACCCTCCGCATTACTCAACCCGGACATATCCTCAGTTTAGAGGTTTCCCCGTCACCCTCTGTACCCCTCACTCCTCTATCGTTACCTCAGCTACTAACAGGTAGTAGTCAAATGACGGGTGTTGAGGTAAATCGTGCTGGACAAGTAGAAGTGAGTGGAACTGGTATTCCTGTGCAAAATGGGGATATTGTGGCGAAGAATGTAACCTCTCAAACGGCAACACTATCTGCTCAGAATAACCTGACCTTAGTCGAGAGCCAACTGCAAACAACAGGTAACTTAAATTTGTTGGCACACAATACAGTGATTGCACGAGATAGTGTAGCAAATCCGTTTAGTGCTAAAGCTGGGGGGAATCTTTATATTCAGGGGGATGAAAGTATTGATATCTTAGCTCTGAATCATCCTGAAACGCCCTTTCAAAGTGGTAGAAACCTCAGCTTAGTTAGCGATGGCAATATTTCTGGAGATGCTCACTTTTTCAGTGGTGGAAGTTTCTCGATTCTCAACTTATCCGGTGAACCTGGAACATTTATTAGCTTATACGACCCAATCATTAGAGCTGATGGAGATGTGGTGTTTGGGGATTATACAGGTGTGGCGCTCATGATAGAGGCAACTGGCAGCATCCAGGGGGGGGATATTACTATCACAGGGCCAGAAAGTGTATTTAATTTAGAAAATTTACTCATAGCTCCGGACGATTTTATAACTTTAACCACTAGTAGAGCGCTGATTTTGCGTGCAGGTTTGAGTTCAGTGGAGCCTGTCAATTTCCCTTCAGATCAATTTCAAACTCCAGCATCCCCATTGTCGCTGGCATCAGGAAGCATCAAGGTCGGAAGTATAAATACCTCTGCTGATCGAGGTAATCAGAGTGGTGGTCCTGTGGAATTGACTGCACAGGGCAACATCATAGTTGGCATGATAACTACAGATGGTAAAGGTCAAGGTGATGCGGGTAATGTAACCTTAACCGCTCAAGGCAGTATTACTTATGGGTATATAAGTGCGAAAGCCCCTAATCAAAACTTCGGTCAGGACGGCATGATTACTGTAACAGCAGGGACTGAAATTCGCAGACCGTCCGACCCAGATGTTCCCTTTTTACCAGGAGATACCATAGGTACTCCCATTCTTCCACCAGAACCAGAACCAGAACCAGAACCAGAACCAGAACCAGAACCAGAACCAGAACCAACGCCAACACCACAGCCAGAGCCAGAGCCAAATCCAAATCCAGTCATTGACGATCCAGGCACTCCCACGGTTGACCCAGGCACTCCAGCGGTTGACCCAGGCACTCCCACGGTTGACCCAGG
>DNGI01000450.1:2886-8572 GCA_003486645.1 Cyanobacteria bacterium UBA11370
ACTCCCACGGTTGACCCAGGCACTCCCACGGTTGATACAGGTACTCCAAATACAGGTGTAGAAACCGATTCAGGCAGCACTAATCAGGTTGACACCAACCCTGACCAACCTACATCAGTAGCTGACCAACCCAACACAGACTCGTCTCCAGTTACAAGTGAAGGAAGATCTGAAACAGTTGTTACCGAGCTTGAAAACCGCTTCACACAGCAATTTGAAGCTTATTTGGAGCTATCAGGCGATACTCCACAAAAAACCATTGCCCAAACCCGTGTCATTCTCTCCGATACAGAGAAAGCAACTGGGGTCAAACCAGCAATTATGTATGTTGGTTTTGTACCTCCAGCCCTGGTAGCCAATGATGTTACAGGTGAACCTTCTCGCATACGAGAGGCTGAAGACCAATTGGAAATATTGGTAATAACGTCTGATGGAGCTGTTGTTCGCAAACCCATCGAAGGAGCGACCCGCACAAAAGTCCTTAAAGTTGCAGATGAATTTCGCTCACAAGTCACTAACGTCCGCAGTCAGGGTGGCTACCTTACGTCAGGAAAGCAACTCTACGACTGGCTAATCGCTCCTTTGGAAGCCACATTGAAAGAACGAGGCATCCAAAATATAGCCTTTGCCATGGATAGCCGTTTACGCTCCCTCCCCTTGGGTGCCCTTTATGATGGTCAACAGTTTCTCATTGAGAAATATAGTGTTGGCTTAATGCCCAGTCTTAGTCTGACCGATACTCGCTACCAAGATATTAAAGAATTAGAAGTGCTAGCAATGGGAGCGGCAAAATTTTCAGACCAAAGACCCTTACCCGCCGTACCAACTGAGTTATCAACAATCACCTCTCTGTGGCAAGGCGAATCGTTCCTCAACAATGCCTTCACCCTAGGAAACCTCAAAACACAGCGACAGGAGCGACCCTTTGGCATCATTCACCTAGCCACCCATGCCAATTTTGTACCCGGGCAACTGAGTAACTCCTATATTCAACTGTGGGATACTAAACTACGGCTAGATCAATTATCAGAATTAGGTTGGAATAATCCACCCGTAGATCTATTAGTATTAAGTGCCTGTCGGACTGCATTAGGAAATGAGGAAGCGGAATTAGGCTTTGCCGGATTAGCTGTGCAAGCTGGGGTCAAGTCTGCTGTCGGCAGTTTGTGGTATGTGAGTGATGAAGGAACTTTGGGGTTAATGACCCAATTGTATGAGCAACTCAAACAAGCACCCATTAAAGCAGAAGCCCTGCGACAAGCCCAACTAGCCATGCTGAAGGGGAAAGTCTCTGTAGCCGGAGGTCAACTGGTAACGGATAATAAATCAGTCCCTCTACCACCAGAACTCGCCCAGCTAACAGACCGGAATTTTCAACATCCGTATTATTGGAGTGCGTTTACTCTGATTGGCAGTCCGTGGTAAGTTGTCTGTCAACTAACAACTAATAACCCAAGTTGCTAGTTATATATCTACAAATCTCTTAAGTTTTGATAATTGTTAGGCTGACACAGCCTTAGCAAAGTATCTTATGAGGCTGATGATCAGATCATCAAAAGCTTATTAACCTGGCAACTAAAGACCGTGCATACACACTCTTTGATTGCTAGGTTAATAAGTAAGGAGAATAAGCTTTAATTTGTCATAAGTACAACTTTTGGAACTTCTGGAGGAATCCAAAACACGTTAAGCGAAATGTCTTGATCAGTTTGCGATGAGCAATATTGGCAATCCTGGCTTATGTCAGCTCCGTCTTTAGTTTCAGCAACAACCGTCACAATGCTACAGTGTCGTAGTGTTGGCACAAGAACCCAGCCACCACTTTCATTAGCAAAATGAATTTCGATAGATCCAGGAAAGATGCTATAGCCAAGCAAGAAAAAGCCTATCCCTTGCTGACCTGAACCTATCACTGTTGGTACAAGGTTTTGGATTTCTGATATCGTCGGAGGATAAGCAGTTATCTGGCTAACGCACTTCCTTGTAGCATTAACAGGAAATTTTAACTCCATGATCCTACGGAGTGTTCTCTCTGCTGGAATCTCAACTGAAAGTTCGTAGTAACCAGGTTCGACCACCCAGATAGGCATTAGCGGACGCTCAATGCAATAGCCATTCTGTCCTAGCAGTCGAATATTAGCCGTCGGTATTCTCGCTCCATTACGAAAAGCACCAGCGAAGGCAATTTCCCTCTCGTCAGGCTTCAAAGCATACGCTTGAGTTTCAAATATCAATTGACCACTAGGTGGTATTACAACTGAGTAGTTCACATCACATGAATTTCCACCATCACTTGTTGAAGAGTTTGGCTGCCCGCTACCACCTGATGGTTCTTCTGGGACACCACCACTACCGCCAGGCGGGTTCCGCAACACTGGTTCACTGCCTGGGCTATTCGGTCCAGGTGGCTTAAGATTGCAACAGATAGGGATAGCCGTTGGCTGGTCTGGAGCAACGAATACGCCACCTTGTAAACTACCTTCAGAGGTTGATAAATTTTGTGCAGCTCCAATCGTATCAAGAAGTACATATCTGTTTGGTGTACCCTCAATTCTTGTTACAAGAGTTACTCTTTGACCCAAAGTGGGTTTTCCTTTGAATTCATTACAGATACTTGCGTTTGTTCCTGGTTCTTGAGCAAGAATGACTGGATCTAGCAAATGCATGCTACCAGGATCGAAGAGACTGAATTCTAAGTCTGCACGACTACCAGGTCCGATAACAACGTCAGAAATAACATCACGAACATGCCGAGTTTCAGACACAGCGGAACAAGTATCTCCATCGGTGACTGACCAATCTAAGGTATAAGTCGCGTGGCTTGGCACAAGTTCTGAAACCTCTGTCACCCCGGACAATTCGAGACAGTCAAGTCCGTTAGAAATTTGTAATCGAACTGGATATGGCTTACCATCCCTAGTAAATTTAGCTGAGAATTCGCCGTAGGAATCACAGATTCCTAACAAATCTAATTGCATTTCACCACCACCTACAATCGGCATATCTTTAGGCAGTGAGCCGGATAGAGACCCAACCAGTATATTCCCACTAAACTTTGCTTCAAATCGAGCTGATGTGACAAAAGTTAAGTATTCAAAGTTAGCATTTGATTGTAAAAAACCCAGCACAATTTCTATCTCCGCAACCAGTTTTCTATTTTGATACTTGACTGGTGCAACAAACTTGCTCAAGCGAATGAAAAGGTTGCCATATTTATTTGTTTCGGGGGAAATTTCTGTTGAGGAAAGTTCAAGGCGGCTAATCAATGATGGTGCTTCGCTCTTGTCAATTTCTAGTATGCCTAACACAGGTAAAGTATAGCTTTTGTCTTTATTACTGGAAATCAACTTAATATTGTTTCTACGATTAATGCGGTCAAAGACATATGACTTTATGAAACTTCGTGTATCGTTTGTTTTGAATTGCATTTCCGATTCTCCTTATCTTTAAGTTGATCTGAACTTGAATTCCTCAATGAGCAAAGAATCTATTTTTTCTCTATTGAGTATTTCTAAAGCTCATAAGCTTTCACAATCCAATAGGCTTGCTGTTTACCATTAGAATAAACTGTAAAGCATTGGATAGTAAATCGGTAGTACCCATACGGGTACTCTTTAATATCATGCCTCAACTGACTATTTGCTAGGTAGTTTCAGATTTGTAGACCTCCTTGAAGGACGAGTGCAAAGACTTGATGCGAAGCTAGCTAACTATTAATAGGCTGAAACTTTCCGCCTAAGCTCCCAAAATGGGCGGATAGGCAGAATGATTCGGCATAATACTAATTTACTAAATTCCTGCTACAGATAAAGCCTCTAAAATAAATTGCTATCCTGTTAAAGAACCAATGACTTGGTTACTTAATTGGCTCAAAAATTTTTGTACAGAATTTCTCAAGTCTTGTAAATTGTCAAAAGTTTCCCATTTAAGTGGCTCTTTGAGATATTCCCACAACCTTTCGATTGGATTAACTTCCGAGCTATAAGCCGGTTGAAATAGTAAAATAATATTCTCAGATATACTTAAAGTTAAGGACTGGTGGTGTAAGATTTGAGTTCAGGACTTACGCAGCTACGCTATCTATAGGGGTTATGGTGCGTTACGCTGCGCTAACACACCCTACGGATAGAGGCTGTGCGTAAGTCCTAAGTTGTTACGGATTTAATCAACCTAATGCTAAAATCATTTCGCTTGAGTGTAAATCTCTCTCTCGTTCTATTAACATTGATTAGTGGATGTTCTGCTCAATCTAATTCTTCTCAGCAAGCTGTTAGCCAATCTGAAAATACTACTGAACCAGCGAATCAAACCAATCTGGTAAAAAAACCAGAAATACCTCAAATTGTTTCTCCCGATAATCCCGATCCAGCTATTCAACAGAAAATTGAACAATACATTAATGGTATAGCTGGTAAAGGATTTTCTAAAGAAAGCCAAGGCATATGGATTCAATCGGGGAATACCCTATTAGCTAACCACCAAGGTACAGTTCCTTTACCTGCGGCTTCGATCACTAAAGTCGCTACCTCTCTCGCTGCATTGCAAACTTTTAATCCTGACCATCAGTTTATTACAGTAATTGGTGCGACAGGGCCAATTGAAAATGGTGTTTTGCAAGGGGATTTGGTCATTCAGGGAGGAGACGATCCGTTCTTTGTTTGGGAAGAAGCGATCGCACTTGGTAATGTATTAAATCAAATCGGGATCAAGGAGGTAACGGGAAATTTAGTTATTATTGGTAAATTTTACATGAATTTTGAGTTTGATCCTCTTAAATCTGGGAGTCTTCTCAAACAAGGATTAAACTCTCAATTATGGCCTTCGGCGGCACAAACTCAATATCAAACGTTACCACCCGATACGCCAAAACCCCAAATTGCGATCGCGGGTTCGGTACAACTATCTTCTGCAACTCCTAGTAACTTAAAACCTCTGGTTCGCCATTCTTCCTTACCGCTAACGGAACTGCTTAAAAAAATGAATCAGTACAGCAATAATAAGATGGCGGAGATATTAGCAAATTCCGTTGGTGGCGCAAAAGTTGTTGCTTTTAAAGCCGCGCAAGCTGCTGGAGTTCCTCAGTCAGAAATTATTCTGGTCAACGGTTCGGGTTTAAGTGAATTAAATCGCATTTCTCCCCGTGCGGCTTGTGCTATGTTTTTAGCGATAGAGCGCTATCTTCAACCTTATAATATGACAATTGGGGATTTATTTGCGATTGTTGGACAGGATGAAGGGATATTAAATCAACGTAATATTCCATCCTTGGCTGTTGTTAAATCCGGTAGTTTAAATAATGTTAGTGCTTTAGCTGGAGCATTGCCAACTCAGCAGCGAGGAACAGTTTGGTTTGCGACAATGAATGGTGGAGCAAATTTAGAAGGATTTCGCGCTCAACAAGAGGCACTTTTACAAGACTTTGTGCAACAATGGGGAACAGTTCCATCGTTACCGGAAGAGTTAAGTCCTAATCCGGATAGGAAGAATAATACCTCTCGGAATTAGGTTTTGAATTAAGATTTTATGGGTTGTTATAAATAGTTTAACTCAAAACTTATAGCGGTTCTCAGACTTATGAGGTACAAATTCCTAGGTTTTGGGGAGTGGGGAGTGGGGAAGAAAATGCAACTGTACCTCACCTACTTGAGAAATGCTATAAAACTTTTAAGTAGAGGGATCTAATTAA
>DNGI01000058.1:0-9863 GCA_003486645.1 Cyanobacteria bacterium UBA11370
CCCACACCCCACACCCCTTTCAATTCTGCTGCCTTTTGCCTTTATGACATTGACTGCACAATCGAATCGTCATAAAGGGTTTCGACCTTTAGGGGTTGAGGAACCATTTTAAAGTCATAGGCTCCTTTGGCTGTCAGCTCTAAATTGCCAATCAAACTGTTGGGATTATTTTTATTAAATCCCACGGACTTATTGCCTTCTAAGTCAAACAGTTTGGCACCGAGGAGTTGCTGTTTTACTTCATCCCCTGTAACCCCAAGTTTTGCTCCTGAAATCTTGAAGGCTTCTGGGTCACCACTGTTCAGTAGCTTCACCGCTTTATCCACAGCTCGAAAATAAGCTTGTAAGTCGGCCTTGCGGGATTGAATCAAGCTGTCGCGGGCAACAACAACGTCAGCAATTAAGTTCGTACCTTTGGTGGAGAAGATGACTTCACCTTCACCCTGTTTAGCTGCTTTGCTCAGATAAGGTTCGTAAGTCACGGCAATATCAACATTTTTAGCAGCAAAGGCAGCAGCAGCATCAGCAGAGGCCAAGTCTTTAATCACGACATCTTTCTCCGTCAATCCAGCTTTTTGCAAGTAAGCTTGCAGTAAAACTCGTTCAAACAAAATATTTTCACGAGCAACGGTTTTTCCCTTGGCATCCTGCGGAGATTTAATCCCACGTCCCAAAATGCCATCTGATCCATCCGAGTAATCAACCAAGTAAATCATTTTAATGGACGGGTCTTTGGCTATCATTTGGATGGCATCGCCAGAGGTAAACCAACCTAAATCAACTTTGCCTGCCAAAAAGGCAGTGATTTCTTCAGTTGCACTCTGGAAAAACAAATCTTGAACTTTTAGACCTTGTTCAGAAAAGAAATTTTTACCCACGGCAACGTGATGTCCGGAGTATCCTACCCAGTTATTTGTTGCCGAGACTAAAGGTTGGGATTGGGGGGAATTCGTCTCAGGCGAATTAGTATTAGGTTGTTGGGTACAGGCAATCGTCAGAACCAGAGAAACAATTGCCAAACAGACAAAACGAACAAGAGAAGATAACTTTAACATCAATCGGTTTATCCCTTAATTTAAGAAAGTACAAATCGATGGCAATCAGGCCATGCCAGCCTCATTACGTAGTGCATGAATAATTTGCCGTTTTATTTCCACAAACTTGGAGGAAAGCTTAATATCCAAATCTCGGTGTTCCGGCAGTTGGATGAGAATTTCTCGCTCGATTCGTCCCGGATGAGTACCCATAACGTAAACTCGTTGGGACAGGTAAATAGCTTCTTCTATATCGTGGGTAATCATCAACACGGTTACATGGGTTTTCTCCCACAATTCCAGTAAGAATTGCTGCATCTGTTCCTTGGTTTGAGCATCGAGTGCCCCAAAGGGTTCATCCATCAGCAGTAGGGCAGGTTCATTGGCTAGGGCACGGGCAATCGCCACCCGTTGCTTCATCCCACCGGACAACTGTTTCGGATAGCTATTGGCAAATCTCGACAGCCCCACGACATCTAGGAAATAGCGGACGCGATCGCGCTGTTGGGCTTTGGGCATCTTTTGAAACTGCAAGCCAAACGCTACATTCTGAGCGACACTCAGCCAGGGATAGAGGGTATAGCCTTGGAAAACCATACCGCGATCGGAACCGGGTCGTCCTGTGACGGGTTGACCATCCACAAGCACCTGCCCGGAAGTGGGAGGAGTCAGCCCTGCAATAATATTGAGTAAGGTGGACTTGCCACAACCAGAGGAACCCACCAGGCAGACCATTTCTCTGGGAAAAATCTGAAAGTTAACCTCTTGTAGGACGGTCAACTTTTGTTTGCCGCGTGTTGCGTAGGACTTGCAGACATTGTTTACCTCCAGTTTGGCGATTGATTCACTAGGGTGAGTCGGGTTATTCGCTTGCTCTGGCTTCTTCCGAGATATGGAATTAATATTCAGCATTGGAAAAACGTGCCTAAGAGGTTAAGGTAATTGCCCTGATAGAAATTTTTTTTGTAACCTATAAAACGCAAAAGCCTGGGAGAGAAACAGCGATCGCTGCAACGCTCTCCCGGGCTTTTGTCCCGCCGTGTAATCCATCAAATTCCTTAAAACACAGATTCGTGACGGATTGACCTCTCTTGGACCAGACACTCGACCTAACTTTTGGTGAGTCGGAACCCTAGAGGTCTTACCAGTTTGTAATTTTTTAGCTTCTCAGAGGTTTTCCTTTTCTTAAAAACTATATCGGCTTTATCCATTGCTGATTGTATTGAAATTGACCAAACTTAAGATGAGACAGGCTATGAAGCCGTCTCTCAAATCTTGATTCGTTAACCTATAGCACTACGCAGATACGTTAGGACATCAGTTAATCCCAGTAATAACCTGAGAACAGGCAAGAGGGAACTCTAGAAATGTCCTAATCTGCCTTGGGAAGGCTATACCTTGACGGTGCGTGATTCTAGATGGGAGGTTTAGTCCCCCAGGTGAATTCAAATCCCAAATTATTGAGTTTTTGAATAAACAAGGGTAACTGGTTTTCTACCTTACCGCGTGAGTCTTGCCGCCGCCAAGATTTTAACCAATCAACCTTATTACCCAAGTTCCCACCATGAAACAGCGTCACAATCTCCAGGTAGCGATTACCATCAACTGGTAGCATCCGATGCCACACAAAACTGATAGAAGTGGGACGCTTGTCATTGGGGTTTCTGCCCCCAATCGCAGGAGTCGTCTTAAACTCAGCCTCATGAAACAATTTAATCGCCTTTGACTGAGACACAACTTGAGTGTAAACACTTAACCGTTCCGAACACCAGGCTTCTTTCCAGGGCAAACATTGAGCCGAATTAGCCTTGACTCCCATATAGTTCATACTCGCCTGCTGTAGCTGAGTTAAAAACGTTTTGAGATTGTCCTGATTAGCAACAACCGTTGGCTCAAAACTGCTATCTTGGCATACCCAATGACACCCAATAGCACGGGTTTTATAATCCGGAAAAAAATCACGATGCCAAACTCGACGCCACGATTTGCCAAAACCTCCCATCGTCACAGCAAATTCAATCACCTTTTGCATAAACGCCAAATCTGGCTCGGACACATCCAGATAGAGTATTCCTTTGGTTTCATAAGTGGGTGTGTCCTCCTGTCCCTGTTTGCCATACTCTAAGGATTTAGACTCCCAGTACAATTGCAATATCCCAGGCTCAGTGGTATTTCCAAACAGTTGATCAACTTTAGCTTGAACCGCTGTCTTGTTTCCACTAACACCCGCAAGTAAGCGAAGGACGTGTCCTTTAAGACTCGCTTTAAATAAATTGGGGCGAAACTCCGGTTCCGGTTTATCACTGCGGAGTAAAGGACTGACACCTTTACCCTTTAAGGTGATATTAAGAGGGTAGTGGTCTTGCGGCTGGAAACACAAGCCATACCCAGTACTTGTTTTCCCACCCAACCCAGGACGTAATGCCCGTCTCAACAATCCGGCAATCGTTTGCCACTCCGACTCTGGTAAAGGTTTGATGCTGCTTAACTCAAATACGAAAGTCGGTTGAAAGAAGCTAACAATAGCGATCGCCTGGGCAGAACCCTCGCGTTCAATTTGCCGCTTTTGCTGGGGATGGACAACATCCACTAAACGATAAATGGTTTCTGCTTGCGGATTTCTCGATTGAACCGTCTTTGTCCCCGCCCAATCCCCAACGGGATAAGCACCATGAAAGCGAAGTATGCCCTGTTCTTCTGGACTCCCACAGTATTTTTTTACCTTCTGCTGAAGTTCCTCACTGACTTGAGGATTACCCAAAAGCCTCTTAAATAATCCCTTAATCCCGCTACCGGGAACGAAAGGAATACCATTTTTGCCGATGGTGGGACGCAAGATGCTATCCTGACCGCAATTGGTAAACACCCGAAACGGAAACTCAACTTTGAGGCGATAGACTAAACCATCCAGTCCTAGTTTGGGTTCAGTGTGCTGATAGAAGGGAGTCTGGTTCTGTTGTGGATTTGGATAAATCCATTCTTCAGTCCATCGATTTAAATCCTCGTTCTTCCTGGCATACTGCAAACTACAGCGTCCTTGTACTTGGGCGCGGTACATCATCGGAACTTGTTCTGGATTGGTGGGTTCCCAGTCATCGCCGTCATTGTCATCATTACCCTCATTTGATGGAATGGGGATGTTAATATCATCTCCTTTTTGTGCGATCGCTTTTTGCAAGGCTTTGGCGAAAACCATATTTCTCCTCTATGTAATGACTTGTAGATAAGAACTGTATTCCAGCTTTTTGTATGCCTGCTACAGATAGAATTACGGCAATTTTCAGCTAAGTTAAGTACATTTTTTTTCTTTTTCCTTCTTCCTTAAAACCAAAGAACTCTGTACCTCGTGAACATAACAAGGAGACTAGGAGGTCAATTTGTTCTAACTGTCTTGCTTCTTATAACGTTGTGTCCACCACACTAAGGCATCACAAAGTTGAGTCAGTACCATTAAGGCAACTCTCTGTTCAGAAATCGGCATTGACCAGAGTTTTTGTGCCATTTCCTTAATTTGGGTAGTTTCATCTCTAGAATTAATTTCATCGTTATGCAATTTAACTCCCGCACGACTGAGAATTATGGCTAACTGATTCCAGACATCTTTCCAGTATTTGCTTTTGTTTTGATTCTCTTCTTTTTTGTCGTACTTGAGACGTAAATGTTCGCCCCAGAACCGTTCCAGTCCATAAGCTACAGCCATCCGCATTTTATGAGACTCATTGATTACATTTTTTTTATCCCGGTGTTTGAGGACTAATTCTTGAGCATAATAGTCCAAGTTGTAAGGTTTCCACTCTGTTAGTTCTTGAGAGTTTTTTGTCTGAGTCATAAGGGTTACTCCTGTAATTAATTAGCTATTTTGATCAGGATTAGAGGGGTGGGAAGTGACAAAGACTTTAGTTCGACCAAAGCCAATCGATTCTAATCCTCCAAAATAGAGTTCTTTGTCCTCTTTGTCCTGCTGCGTAAACTTACTATCCTGTAAAAATTGTTCCCACTCAACAGATTGATTATCATACATTTTTCGCATAGCAATAGGAAAAGCCATGATTGTGCCCTCTGGTAACGCTTCAACATCAAAAAATGCTCCTTTTTTCGCTTTCTTTTTGTCCGACTCAAGGGCAACTCGACTCTGACGATAAAGAGCCATATCATGAATCATCGATATCTCTGTATCATCGACAACTAAAAGTAAATGTTTGGGACTTTTTTGAAGTTCTTTAGGGAAACATTCCTTTAACGTTGCATCTTCAGTTTTTAAAGGCAAAAAACCCAAGTTAAAGAAGAGGGTTTTACTAGCCGCTTTGCCGAAGTAGCTGTAGGGCTTAATCTCTGTGACAGCTTTTCCGGTAATCTTTTGATAACGATTAAGGAGTGCTGGACAAGAGACTCTGACAATCGGTTGGTTTGGACAGTAAACGGGAAGCCAAACAATGGAGGCATATTCAAATTTAATTATCGCTTCAGTTGTGCCGCCATCTTCTTTTCCCGCACTAGCTTCATGTCCGTACCATTTGTCCACTTCAGTTGGATTTTTTTGACGCATATCCGCCCGAAATCGTCCCCGAATGGAACTTCCAGGAATTATCCCGGTTTGGGTAAATTGGTCTCGAAAAATTAGGTTGAGATTGCCACTTTCTTCTCCCGCACTTGCCCCCACATGCAAGGGTGCTTGCGTTTCAATGATGCCGTAGGCTTTGTGATACATTTAATTGCCTCCTATTGGTAAAATTTCAGAAGTATTAGTCGGTTCTCAATCACACTTTTGAGCAAGAGCACTTGGTAAAGGCAACGCTAGCCCGCAACCCCAGCGTTTTAATGAAACTCCTTCTTTTGGAAACCAACTTTCATCCCATTCTTGCCAAGATGTGAGAGGTTCTTTTAAGACGTAAACACTGCCAGCAGGCACGGCATAACGCCCGCGAGAAAGTAACTTTTCCTTGCTATATAGCTTCTCTTCACTTCCCTCAGATTTCGGATTTCCCAAGCGATAGCGGAAAGAAAACGGGCGTTCTGTGAGCAAAGCTTCCCACTCCCAAGCCGGAACCCACTCGCTATTTTTAGCCTGATTTTTCTGCACCATTGGCTGTCTGTAGGAATGGCGATTAGAACCCCAGACAGCAGGAGTGATGAGGGCAAAGGTTTGTCCGACTGGTTGGGAAAGTAAGTTTTTCAATTCTGTAGAAATAGGCTGACATTCAATATTCACTAAATGTCCTTCACCTCCAAACCGATACCAACCTGAATTGAGTTCTGTATTTGACAGATAAACCAAGCAGTAATCTGGATCGAGTTGTACCCCATTTTCCAAGAACAAGCTTCCTTGTTCTCTGTCTTTTTCAACTTGAACCCGTCGCTGATTTTCTTCTAAACGTGGGTGCAAGTGTGATACGCTCTTCCAAGGAACTTTTATCGAAATTTCCCAATCCTCTTTTTGCCAATCATTAACCTTAACCCACCCACCTTTTTCAAATTTTTCATTGACGTTTGGCAGCCATTGTTTTTCGACTGCATCCCAGCTAAGTTTACGTTTAATTTGACTTTTACCTTTCTCAATCAGGTAGTTGAGGGGCGTGGGAACGTAAAAATCTGGTAATTCATCGAATTTCCCCCAAAATGGTCCTGCTAATTGCAGTTGTTTGATATTGTCACCTCCCAATTCGGCGGCAAAGATTCCTGATAAAGTAGCAGCACTAGGGGGAAAGCTAGAACCAGAGCGTCCAACTAAATTTTCTGGGGAAAGAAACCGACCGGCACTACCATAAAGTAAACCCAATGGTTCGATAGTAACTAAATAGGAAAAAGGTGGCTTGGGCTCTTGAGGCTCATCTGGGGAAGAGTTTGAATTCATCGACATAAGTGAAATCCTACCTTGGCTAAGTTGATAAACCACTCGTTAAACAGTTCGATCTCCTCTTTTCTAGCGTCCTTTGCTTCATGTCCTAAAAGCCCGGTTCTCTCTCCATCTTTATAACAATTAACCCACCAATTAAGCTTGTGAATCCACTCTTCACAATCCGGAAAATAAATCTTAAATAGTGCTTCAGCAATTTGAGTATTATCTTTAAAAGCTTGCCGCGATTCTAAGGTGGCAACATCATTATAAATGTGAGTCCAGTTCGGTTTAATTTTAGTTCCTTCTCGATCTTGATAGTGTTCCAATACTGGCAAACACCACCAAGGACAAACCCATTCGATATGAGTCCCACCGTTAAATAAAATGCGGATAGCCATGCGGTCTTTGCCACTATCTTTCGCTGATTTTTCTGCGAGTCGGCAATGCTGCAAAACATCGCGCTGCGGGACGTTCGGGGCTGTCCAGACAAAGCCGACGCTGACAGTGATTGGTTGATGGTGTTGCCGCCAAATACTCGGAAATTTTGAAGCAAACCAATTGACGCACTCTTTCCCAGTTAAAGGGGTAAATTCTTGATTTGGTAATGTTTTTTCTGGTAAACGGTAGAAAATGCCCATGAAATCATCGCCTCCAGCGTAGACAGTACGACCTTCGGCTTCTACAATCGCGGGTTTGAATTTATCCTCACCCCATTTCATCATCGCTTGGCTGAACTTATTGAGTTCGTCAGGTTCAGTCTTGGGGTTTTGTGACAATCTTTTTAGCAAGTCGCCCATGCGATCGCCATCTCCCTGAAACCAACCAGTCCAGTATTTTTCTTCATGAGATTCTTGGGATTTGGTATCTTTATCTTTGTGTTTTAAACGACTAATGTCGCTAAAGCTGTCAGGCTTGAGTTCTTTAGTGAGGATGTTTAGTCTGTGGGGACTATTTGGGTCGATTTGTTCTTTAAGATTACTGACAATTTTGTTAGCAATTGCCTGATGTGTTATCAGTCGCTTGACTAATTCGGGAATGCTTAATTCTTCATCTGGGTCAACAAATGCCTCCCCATATTCCTTCATTAAGGCGGCTAACTTATCCTCAGCTATGGTGAGTTTTGCTGTTTCGATAAATGCTTCACCTAATTTGTAACTAAGTCGCTGATAAAAGTCTGCAATTTCTTGCTTTTGTTTGTGGCGGTTTGTCTTTTGTGGATTGCCTATTCCCATTCCCGGCCAAGCTACGCCATCGGCACCCGATAGCGTCGAACTTTCTCCCGTCCAATTGATACCGATCCAATCGCGCGATCGCTTCGCCTCGTTAATAGCTTCCCTTGCTTTGCTGATCGTATCACCGCTTCCCCAGAAAAACTCCCAGGTATAATTCCCCCAAGATTGCCAATTTCGATGCCAATAATATTTCCCACAATCTTTGACGTTATCTTCAATCCACTGGCGGCAAGTTTCGCTGACTGTCCGCCACGCTTTATGCATGGATTCTCTGGCAAGTTCTTTATCAAATTCTTTGTCAAATTGTCTTTTGAGAATGATTTGATTTGGCGTTCCTTGAGTAACTTTAATTAAAGCAGGCGATATAACTTTGTATCCATGTTTTTCAGCTTCTTTGCAAATGGCTTCCGCTAGGTAGGATATGAGGAAAGAACTACCATACAAGTCCCGGAGTTTGCGTGATTTTTCAATGAAACCCTGTACGGGAGCAAACGTAATTACTGTGTAACAGTTTGTGTTCATGAATTAGTCCTATACAACTCAAAATGAGAATTAAGGGAAGAGGGAACGGGGAACAGGGAAGAAAGATTTTTTACTTGGGATGCCAATAGTATACGGATGCCTGGAAAACCCCTTTTCCACAAAATTATACTCCTGGCAGTTTGAGGACTTGACTAACTGACACCCCACGAATCTATGATTTCACGATGACTGCCCTTTTCAATGCAGGTTATCACAGCTCACGGTTGAAAGCGATCGCTCACTTGTTACAATCAATGTAATTTCTATCCTCACATCGCCGAAAGATGCAAATCACCCTAGAAGTCCCCGACACGTGGGTGAAAAACTGCAACAATTGGGCGATCGTCTCCCGGAAGCCCTTGCTCGTGCGCTTCAGGAACTCACCTTTGCAGAAACCATCTCTTACCAAGACGAAATTCAGATCGTCGAATTGCTTGCCAGTCAACCCAGCCCAAAAGTCATCCTCGCCATTCGCCCCACACCTGCATTGCAGACTCGCATCAGTGAATTGCTCGATCGCAATAAATCCGGTACTCTCTCCCGAAAAGAAGAAGTCGAACTTGATCGGTACTTGCTCTTAGAACATTGGGTGCGTTTAGCAAAAGCTCATGCTTATAAACGCTTGCAGACATCAACATGAGCTATATTTCAGCTACTCTGCGTCGGTTTGTGATTATCAACACTGGCACTCCTGGGTTTCCAACTAATCCGATTTAACCCAATCGGTAGGGCTTGCTTTTCAAGTTGGCGGTTCCCGAGCTAACAGCGACGTTTCCAACTAATCCGATTTAACCCAATCGGTAGGGTCTCAGGTCGGTCAAAATGACAACCGTGGAAGCGGGTTTCCAACTAATCCGATTTAACCCAATCGGTAGGGAGAAGAGGACACCGACGAAGAGTAGGTGTCCTAAAAGTTTCCAACTAATCCGATTTAACCCAATCGGTAGGGCTTGCCGTTGGGCAATGGCGGCGTCGGACTCTCTGTTTCCAACTAATCCGATTTAACCCAATCGGTAGGGTTTGCCTGCACTCCAGCAGTATTTGGATAGCCAAGGATGGTTTCCAACTAATCCGATTTAACCCAATCGGTAGGGTTGAGTGTTCAACACCGTTTTACGTGTTAACACTGTTTCCAACTAATCCGATTTAACCCAATCGGTAGGGTGAAAATATCTCGCTCTGGTTAGAAGATAACGGTGGAGAGTTTCCAACTAATCCGATTTAACCCAATCGGTAGGG
>DNGI01000058.1:10107-14282 GCA_003486645.1 Cyanobacteria bacterium UBA11370
GTTTCCAACTAATCCGATTTAACCCAATCGGTAGGGTGACTTCTTTGCTTCATCCTTGGGGTTTACCCAAGAAGGTTTCCAACTAATCCGATTTAACCCAATCGGTAGGGTTCGTGGTGTTTGGTCCAGCTGTATTAGCAGTTTCCAACTAATCCGATTTAACCCAATCGGTAGGGGTGAAGGCATCAACTCCGAGAAGTGCGGAGAAGTTGTGTTTCCAACTAATCCGATTTAACCCAATCGGTAGGGTTTCAGTAACAACCAATGCGGTGTCACCCGACGTTTCCAACTAATCCGATTTAACCCAATCGGTAGGGCTATTCGCCTAATTGCGAATAGTCGCAGCAAGCGAGTTTCCAACTAATCCGATTTAACCCAATCGGTAGGGAACAGCAATGACTAATGATGCGTTGAAAAAATGTTTCCAACTAATCCGATTTAACCCAATCGGTAGGGATTGCGGTTGCCGATGCTACCCAGCAGTTGTTTCCAACTAATCCGATTTAACCCAATCGGTAGGGTGGATGCTTCGGAAGGAGCTCTTTCTATCATGTTTCCAACTAATCCGATTTAACCCAATCGGTAGGGAGTTCGTCTAGCAGCCCTTACCCAGTAAAGGTTTCAGCCGCCAAATCGACACCACTCTTGAAATTATAATGTATCCTCCCAAAAACTGCTCTAAACACATACCTCAAATCCTTTCCCTGTAAGGCATCGACACCACTCAACGAAAAATATAGGGTTTCGGGGATTTGGCGAGTGGTGTCGATTCACTCCCAAACAATCACCCCTAATTTCCCCCAAACCTAGATAACATAATACGTTGGCGGGGGTTGGGGCGCTTCCCCACCAATAACTAACGACCTCGACACCGCCTCCTCAGATATCCAGTAAAACCGCACATTATCCTCCTCTGGCTTAACTAACGTTTTCACCTTTTCATAAAGCTGTCGCATCTCCGGCAAACTTAAAAAACATTCAAACACAGACCACTGAACTCTTCGCCCATATCCTTCTAAAAAATTGGACAACTTTGTGCGCCTTTTATCATCAGAAATATCATACACAACAACCACTAACATTTTACTGAGAAAGAGGAAAGCGGATAACTTTTCCTAGCCATCAAGACCGCGATATAGTTCCGTAATTGCAAATTCCAGGTCAAGACTTTTTAGTAAAACGCGATCGCCTGCACCATAAATGACCGTTTCCCAGGTATTCCCACAGGTGCGACGACGGCATTCTACGCGCTGACTTTCTTGAAAAATTAAGACATATTCCTTTAAAGATTCAAGCTGTCGATAGTCATCAAATTTTTCGCCCAAGTCGAAGGCTTGTGTGCTAGGTGAGAGTACTTCAGCAATGAGTTTAGGATATCGCTTGATGTAGCGGTCATCACGATCGCGTGGGTCACAAGTGACAAACGCATCAGGATAGTAATAAAACTCATCCCGGTAGTTAACCTTCACATTACCGGAGTGAAATCGGCATTCTGAGTCACCTAAATGTAAATTAATTAGGGTTAGAAGGTTCAGAGCAAGACGATCATGATTATCTGTACCACCCGCCATAGCATAGACTAAGCCACGCCGATATTCATGCCGAATCGGGTTTTGGTGTTCGATGTCGAGATAATCTTTAGGACTTATGTAATGTGGGACGGCTATCATGGATTTTGTTTTTAAAGAAAATAGAAAAAATCATGCTACCAATCATCCTCTCGCTGCTAATCGTTCGTAGCCAACATTTAGCTAATTGATATTAGGTGGCTCTCATTGAGTCTATTGTAGCAATCTAACCCTATTCTCCCATTTACATCGCTCTTAAAAAAGATTCATAGGGAATCCCAGATAATAAACTCCGTTTATACCGCCTCACTTGTAATTGAATTGCATGACGATAGGTGACTTTTGACTGCAAATCGGGATGAGAAACTTCTTCATTCATCCGCGCTTCAAATTGTTTAAGAAAAACTCGCCTCGCTGATTGATTTAAATAGACCCCTCCCGTACTAGGAACACTATCAAAATCTTGCGGTTTGAATAAAGAATGATTAACGATATTCAAAACCAAGCTATCAACAACAACCGACCTCATCTCCTCCATCAAATCAAACGCCAAATAGGGCTTTTGCCTTTCCCCATAATGAAAATTCCCCAAATAAGGAGAAAGCCCCTCAGCAATAATAAAACTCAAAACATTATTAAACAAAAGCGTATAACCAAAACTCAACAACGAATTAACCGGGTCAGTAGGCGGTTGACGATTCCGCAAACAAAACTCAAACTTAGCATTCGTAATTAACCTGCCAAACGCCGGAAAATACCTCGCCGCCCCTATCCCCTCATAACCCCGTAACCTATCCAAATTATCGATGAACTCCAATGCCTCAATATCTTGAGTAATACCAACTATCGCCTTTTCCACCTCCCGGCATTTACGCTTGCGGTTAAATCGCAACAAAAGCTGCTTAGAATTCATCAACTTCCCATAAACAATCGCCTTAGACACATTAAATTGAAAACAAGCATCATTAGATCTATTCACTTGTACCAACTCATTCTCCAAATCCCTCAACTCAGCACTCCATAAATGCCCATGATAGCGACCACTCTGACTCAGAAACAATACCGCAATTTCTTCTTGTAAACAGGCTTGAATCACGGACGTTGATAATTGAATATTCCCAAACACCAAAATTTGCTGTACTTCTCGAATCGGTACCTCAAGTTTGGGTTTTTCAGACACATGAATAACAAAGCGCTGATAATCTTTATAGATACTCGTACCCTGTTCAATCAGATAGATAGCTGCCATTTCTTGATGCCAAATATTTTTTTGAAAAACACCCTCATCCTCCTCGCTTTGAAACGGTAATTCCGTTTCTACTTCTGCGAGAAAAGGTTGATGTAACGTTGCAATCTCTCTTATTTCCTCATCATTGTCCTGACCTAACCCCTTAAATCCTGTTTTCCAACCCGGAGATCCCCCTAAATCCCCCTTAAAAAGGGGGACTTTGATTGAATTCTCCCCCCTTCTTAAGGGGGGTTGGGGGGGATCTAAATCTGACGGGGAAGAATCTAAAACTTTCTCCTCGTAAACAATAAGTTCTTCAGTACTTTTTTTTTACCTTTGTTCTTCCCTGTATTGCGCCCTTGAATTAACCCAAAAATTCTCTCTATCGCTGACTTCAAGCTAACATCAGTAGCATCCACAGGAAAAATAGCCTTGTCTAAAAACCCATGACCTAAAAACCGAAATCCACGCTCAAACGTAGTAACTTGAGTTTTCTCAGTATGCAGCATCAATCCCATTGACTCCAACAGATTGATAATCTCTAACTGAGCTTGTAAAATCCGCTCTTGAGTTTGAGCTAAAACCAAAAAATCATCCGCATAGCGCACCAGCTTTAAATCTGTTGCCGTAACTAACTCATCAAACTCATGCAAATAAATATTAGCTAATAAGGGAGAAATAACCGCACCTTGAGGAATTCCTTTTTGGGAGACTATCACCCCTTCTTCTGTTAACACCCCAGCCGATATCCAAGATTTAATCAAACATAAAATTCTCGGACTATCAATCTGTAACCGAACTTCCTTTAATAATCGGCGGTGGTCGATATTATCAAAAAACTTGACAATATCTGCATCCAATACCCACTGATATCCCCGATCTCGCCATTCGGCAACTTTTTCCACCGCATTGAGATAAGACAAATTGGGACGATAGGCAAAACTCGCCGACGAAAACGTCTTCTCCATGAATGGAGACAGGACATTTAACAACGCCTGCTGCACAATCCTATCCCTAACCGTTGGTATTTTTAACTCTCTTTGCGTCCCATTTCGTTTAGGAATAATCACTTGCTTGTAAGGGGACGGTTGATATCTGGTTTGAGCAACCCCATCACGTAATTGATAAATATTCATTGTTTGATTGCGAGCAAACCGATCAATACTTTCCCCATCAACCCCCGCACAACCGCGATTTTCAGCGACCTTTTCCCAGGCGCGTTGAAAATTTTCTAAACGGAGAAAGTCATCAATAATTGCTGTCGGATAACCTTCTCTATTTAGGGAAAATTCGTTAGGAATGATACTCGTCATACTCTGATTTTTTGTGAGAAGTTATTTTTATGTAAGTGTAGATCCCCCTAAATCCCCCTTAAAAAG
>DNGI01000058.1:14480-14661 GCA_003486645.1 Cyanobacteria bacterium UBA11370
CCCCCTTAAAAAGGGGGACTTTTATTGACTTAGGGTTAGGGTAGGTTTTGAATAAAAGTTACTGTTGTGAAAACTTGGGTTACCCCTAAACCCGCCCCTACTCTTAGCGGCTATTTTAGGTAGAACTTGCATAACAGTTGTCTCACTCCCCCCTTAAAAAGGGGGGTTGGGGGGGATCTAA
>DNGI01000058.1:14874-16846 GCA_003486645.1 Cyanobacteria bacterium UBA11370
AGGGGGGTTGGGGGGGATCTAAACGTATAGCAAGTTGCCAGAAAATTGATACCCAGTCAACCCAACCCATTACTGAGATTTAGCTAACTCAATCAATCGCTTCGCTAAAGCTTGAATTAGAGGACGATTACCCACAAATTCACCCCGTTTGAGTTGGTGAACCGTGCCAATTAACTGAGGAGATTCTGTTTGAATTTCATCGGCGGTTGCCTCAAGGTCGCTATAGATAATGGCAATAATAGGCAAGTTCAATTTTTTACAAAAAGCTTGCCACTGGGCAACGTCTAATTCCGACTTAGCTAAAATAACAGCATGAGTCGCCTGGGACATAATTAACTCATTTTCTGGACTAATCTTCCCCCCCACATCAAACAACAACAACGAATTTTTAGTCACTTGGATATCTCTAGCTTTAGCAACAGCAAATTCGGGTGTAAACTGACGCTTATACTCCGCTTTTAATTGTTTCGCTAACTCCGGATAATTCTGTGCCGTTTCCGTAAACCAGCAACCATCCCCATCCGGACAACCGGAAATCACGTAAAAATCTTCAGGGGCATCCACTCGCTTGAGAATTGCCTCTTTCAACCCATCCCGAAAGATAGTTTTTCCCGTATTCGGACACCCGCACAGCACCACTTTCACCGTCTGGCAGCGATCGCGCTCCACATCAATCGTGTCACCCACCTGGTAATCTGGAGTATGACTGATAGTGACAATATACCGATCTAATCCCGGAGCACCAAGTCTGGGATCGAAGACTGCGATCGCACCATACAAATGAGCCAGTTCCAGCGCCATCACAAAACTCGCCAATACCGTTGAACGCCCATTGACTTTGAGCAGTTTCCCCCCTGGCAACTGCCCAGCAGCCATTAACTCATTCAACTGCGCTTTGGCATCCCGAACAATTTGGTCTCCATCGACTTGCACGGCATTATTAATGTGTGCTTTCAGGACATCCCCGTGCCAACGGATCAACAATGAAGGTGCGGATAACTCAGTAGGACAAGAAACTTGAGTAACCTCCCCACTTTTGAAATCAACCCGACACGAGAGAGGATACTCAGCTGCCGTAGTGTGAACCACCACATATGCCCCCAACCGCGTATCCGAAACAGCGATCACCCGATACAGATGCGCCACCTCATGAGAGAGCGTATAACTGGCGGCTACCGAAATCCGTCCCTGAATCTTGAGCAAGCTTCCCCCAGCGAGTTCCCCAGAGTCAATCATCTGTCTAACTAATCGCTGCACATCCCGCACTACGGTGTCGCCATCGGCAGGAATAGGCTTGTCTTCATCGCTTTTGGCAAAATCGACGTTGAGCGTATCGCCAACAAGTTGCATTGAATAGGTTGCCATGATTTGCTCTCTCTTAATAGGTTTAACGACTGAGCATGACACGAGTAGCATCCTTTTACTGTGGAGTCCGTTTCATTCGGTATAGCAGGCAGTAAGAAAAGGGGCTTTCCAACTTATAAGGGAATGGGAAGTAGGGTGTAGGGTGTAGGGTGTGGGGTGTGGGGGGTAGGGTGTAGGGTGTAGGGTGTAGGGATAAATTGAGAACACCTATGGGAGAGTCAAAAATTCAATCTTACCGAGATTTAAAGGTTTGGCAGGAGGCAGTAAATTTAGTTGAAATTTGTTACTGCTTTACCAAAACCCTTCCCAAAGAAGAACTTTATGGAATGACAACTCAGATACGCCGAGCTTCTGTGTCGATAGCGGCAAACATTGCCGAGGGGTATGGACGTAAAACCAGAGGAGAATATATCCAATTCTTATACATAGCCCAAGGTTCTCTTAAAGAATTAGAAACTCATTTGTTAATTGCTCAAAGAGTTGAATTAACTTCTGATGAGAGCATCAACCCTACTCTTAATCAATGTGAATCAGTTGGTAGACTTCTACTAGCTTTGATTCGTTCGCTAGAAAATAAATAAATTCCCACACCCCACACCCCACACCC
>DNGI01000510.1:0-13123 GCA_003486645.1 Cyanobacteria bacterium UBA11370
CTATTGGTAGATGAATTATCGCTGGAAGTATTGTTAGGGTTATCTCGGCTGTCAGTGCTACCGCTATTCGTAGTACCCCCTGTTATGCTACCGCTATCGATGGGAAAGTTGTCGGTAGGGATACTGATAGGATTAGGGCTAGGATTAGGGCGACTGTCAGGAATACTGATGTTGCTTGTGTTGCTGTTAGTATTACTGCCTGTGTTGGTGTTAGTATTACTGCTCTGGGGGGTATTGCGGCTCGTAATCGTTACATTAGCGTTCGGAAATATTACCCCATGAGTAACATTACCGTTGGGAGCAGACAAGTTAACAGAACCACCAGAACCACTCCCGTGATTGGGCAGTCTAATATCTCCAATTGTAATATTGCCACTTGGGGCGGATGCTAGTATGGAGGCAGCATCACCTAAACCTTGATTCTGAGCAAAAATATTTGCGATATTAATGTCGCCGTGTAGACTATACGCTGTTACATCACCTGCATTTCCATTGTTTTGATTCTCTGCCGTGATATTGCCAGTTTTTATATCACCTAATGAAGACAAATCGACAAAACCGGAATTCAGTTGATTTTGTAAATTAGTGTTGATAGCTCCAGTTGTAATATTCCCACCTGAAGCGTCGATTCTGACTCCTACTTGCGCTTGTATATTACTAGTTACAACATCTCCATTGACAATCTGAACGCCAGACCCTGTTAATACGGGTTGTCCTTGTGGATTCAGTGTGATTCCAGTTGCATTACCGACATTTCCACCCGTTAGTAATTGAGGCAAAGAAGCGACGGGAAATGTCCAGTTGGCGGGTGTGCCATCCTGTGGTGTGCGGGGTTGGATATCTAGACTTAGCACCATTCCCGTTTGGCTAATCCGGATCACATTCTGACCGGATACAGTTGCTATATTAATCTGACCGTTTGGTGTTGAGAGTGAGCCAGTACTAACAACTGTACCTGCAAATAAGTTTAAGTCTCCCTGGTTAACAGTGAGGTCTGCTGAATTAATAATTGCTCCGGGTTGAGGTGTATCGAAGGCAAAAGCGTTAGGAGTCCCTATTAAAGATGTATATGTATTATTGCCAATTGCATTAAACCATCCTGAACCAAAACCAATACGGGTTGATGTTGTGGCTGTGAAGTCACCCGGTACATTTAAGGTAGCGTTAGGGCCAAAAATAATTCCGGCTGGATTCATCAGGAAGAGGTTGGAATTTCCCCCAGTGACTTCAATTAGTCCGTTAATAACTGAAACATTTCCGCCACTAATCCGAGCGAGAATGTTTTCAATACCGGGTTGAGAGAGAAAACGCGCAATTTCACCCTCATCAAGACCAAACTTAATCAAGCTGTGAAATAGATTGTCACCAACGCGAGTGCCATCATAGATATCATAGCGATCGCCATTTTTGTTAACGTTAGTTCCCGTGCCATCATTGGATGGGGTTATGGACTGTGCCTGAACCCGCATCAGACCCATGTGCCCGATAACAATATAGAAGGTTGCCAGCGATCGGCTGATTCGGCGTAGAGCTACTTTCATCTCGCTCACTTGGTAGACAATAAATGCTGAGTGCCCTGATTGTTAGTGATATCATTATCATGGGTACAGTTGACAATCAGTCATCTCTCTAAAGTTCAGCAGTCTAATTCTCCAGAGTAATCTCTCGATAACGTCTATTGTAGATCGCTAGTTGCCCCAAAATTCGGGTTTGATTGCCTGAAATCCACTCAATATTACTCTATCCAGATAGAATCGACTAATCGTGATATTCAAGTTGCTTGCGCCTTCACTCTACACTCTACACTCCACACCCCTGATACAGGATTTCAAGATTATAACTTAAACACCAGCTAACCTTATCACAAATTGACAAAATTTTCTGTATTGATCAAATTCATTTTTTTTACGAGGAGGGTTCCCCTTGATTTGATTCGTCCTGAATGACTAACCAAGGCAATTTTAGATATTGGATTTGAGGTCTATTATTAATAATTATAAAGTAAATGTCCCAAAGGCTGGAATCCTAATCGTTCCGTCGATAAACTATGCAACAGTGCAGATGTACTTAGATTTTTCAAGAAAAGGTATGGCGTTCCAACCTTCATGATTCCCCTGAAACTAACGCTTAAAAACTTTCTCAGCTATCGCGCCACCACCTTGGACTTTCGCGGGTTACATACGGCTTGTATCTGCGGGGCGAATGGTGCAGGCAAATCGTCTCTCCTTGAAGCAATTACCTGGGTAATCTGGGGACAAAGCCGCGCCGCTTCCGAAGATGATGTTATCCACGCAGGCGCAAAAGATGTCCGGGTCGATTTTATCTTTCAAAATAACGAACAAACCCATCGAGTGATTCGCACGAGAACGCGGGGACAAAGTAGTTCTTTGGAATTTCAAATTGAAACTCCCCAAGGTTTTCGCTCATTAACCGAGAAAGGAGTACGTGCCACTCAACAGTTAATTTTGCATCATTTAAAGCTCGATTACGACACATTTATTAACTCGGCTTACCTGCGTCAAGGTCGAGCGGATGAATTTATGTTACGGCGACCGAGTGAGCGCAAACAAATTCTAGCAGATTTACTCAAACTTGACCAATATGAAGAGTTAGCTGAACAAGCGAAAGATTTATCAAAGCAATTCAAAGGTCAAGCCGAACAATTGGAACAAAGTATCAATGCGATCGCCAAACAACTCGAAGAACGAGATCCGATTACCCAACAACAATCTACGCTCGAAAGTACATTACAACAACTCCAAAACGCTCAAACAACTGACCAACAAAATCTACAACACCTACAAACCCTTCAACAACAACGCCATAGCTGGGAACAACAATTAACCTTTGTCAAACAGCAATATCAAAATCTCAGCCAAGATTGCGATCGCCTACAACAAGATATCGCCAGTACTGAATCCCAAAAGGGACAACTTTCTACTCTAATTACTCAACAAGAGCAAATTACAGCGGGTTATTCCCACTATCTAAATTTACAACAACAAGACGAACTTTTCACCTCAAAATTCCAAGCCTATCAAGAAGCGCAACAACAAAAACAACAACTGCAACAACAACTCAGCCAACAAATTAACGAACTCAATCTACAGATTCGCCAAACCCAAGCCCAACTCGAATCTCTGCGAACCCAAGAACAAGAAATTCAGGATATTTTATCCCGTTCTGGAGAAGTCGTAACCGCCCTAGAAAAACTGAATCTTGCTCGCAGACGGCTTAATGAATTGGATAATTTACAACTGGAAGTATCTCCCTTATTGCAACGCCGTAATTCTGTCCAGATTGAACTGGATCGCGCCCAATCTAGACTTACAGCACGATTAGAAGAACTAAAATATTCTGAAAATCAACTCAATACTCAAATTGCCCTAACACCCCAACTCAGACAAACTGTATTGCAAGTAGAAGCTGAAATTAACCAACTGGATAAAAAGCGCGTTTATCAACAGCGAGTACAAGAAAAAGGACTCGAACGTCGTAGCTTTCAGGAACGCTTGCAAGAAAATCAACGACGCTATGAAAAACAGATTGCGGAACTGACTCACAAACTGCAAATGTTGCAAGTTCAAGATGCCATTTGTCCATTATGCGATCGCCCTTTAGATGAAGCCCACGGACACCATGTAATTCAAAAAACTACGGCTGAACAACAAGAAATTCAAAATCAATTTTGGGTCGTGCGAGAACAACTTGCCGTTTGCGAACGAGAACTTCAAGTACTTCGGCAAGAATATGCTCAACTCTCCCAAGAACTTGCTCCTTATGAAAAATTACTAGAACAACGGGGACAACTGGAAGCCCGACTAGAAGCAACGGATGAAGTTTATGATCGATTGTATGAAATTTCTGAGGAAAAGAAACAGATTGAGCGCTCAATTAATGAAAATATTTATGCAGCAGAATTACAGCAAGAATTGCAACAAATTGATACTCAACTCCAACACCTTAACTATCATGAACAAACCCATGCTTTAGCACGAGGAGAAGTTGATCGGTGGCGTTGGGCAGAAATTCGGCACGCAAAGTTAGAAGAAGCGCAGCGACGGCAGGAAAAAATTGATGCTCAAAAACCGCAAATTCAAGCACAAATTAATAGTTTAAATAACTCGTTAGAAGAGTTACAAACGACATCTCCTCTCAAACAGCAACTCGATAGTATTGAGCAAAAAATCACTAAAATTGATTATAATCTAGAGTCACACAATAACCTTCGATCCTCATTACGGCAAGCCCAATCTTGGCAGTTTCGCTATCAAGAATTAGCGTCTGCCCAAGAACAATATCCTCAAATTTGTCACCGTTTAGCCACTCTAACTCAAACGTTAGAAGGGCGGCGGGTTGATCAGGAAGAACTGAATTCACAACTTGATACTATTGTCAAGCAATTAGAACAGTATCCAGATAGCACCCGCGAGATGCAAAAGTTAGAGCAACGGATGCAAGAACGCAGGCGACAATTGGATGAAGAACTCTCAAATCAGGGGCGTTTGCAACAGCGATTAACTCAACTAGAATTACTGCAAAATCAATACGAAGAACAACGGCAAGAAATTCAAACCCTTAAACGACAATATCGCATTCATCAAGAATTAGCTCAAGCCTTTGGGAAAAATGGCATTCAGGCGCTGATGATTGAAAATGTTCTGCCTCAGTTAGAAGCGGAAACTAACCAGATTTTATCTCGCCTCACGGGTAATCAATTACACGTTCAAATTGTTACCCAAAAAGCAGGTCGTCGGGTATCTAAGAAACAAACAAAACTGATTGATACCCTGGATATTTTAATTGCAGATGCGAGTGGAACTCGTCCTTATGAAATGTATTCGGGAGGAGAGGCATTTCGGATTAATTTTTCGATTCGTTTGGCATTAGCGCGATTGTTGGCGCAACGGGCAGGGACTTCGTTACAAATGTTAATTGTGGATGAGGGGTTTGGGACACAAGATGCAGAGGGATGCGATCGCTTGATTGCGGCGATTAATGCGATCGCTTCCGATTTTTCTTGTATTTTGGCGGTGACACATATGCCTCAGTTTAAGGAGGCATTTCAGACGCGGATTGAGGTGCGGAAAAGTGAACAAGGATCGGAGTTAAGTTTGTCGATGTGATCATTAGACTTTTTATTTTTATTTAGGGAAAAGGGGAAAGAGTAAAGGTGTTGAAAATCAGTTCTATTCCCATTAATCTGTTATCAAAAGAGCCAATCCGTTTATCTTTCCTCCTTCAATCTTTGCACATCCTCCAAACTCAATCCCGTGATTTGACTGATAGCTGCTTCATCTAATATATCTAGAAGTCTCTTAGCAATTTCTAGAGATTTTTGTTGTAATCCTTGTTCTAAACCCTGTTGTAATCCTTGTTCTAAACCTTGTTGTAATCCTTGTTCTAAACCCTGTTGTAATCCTTGTTCTAAAGCTTGTCTTGCTGCTTTTTTTATTGCATTTCGCTGATCCATTATGTAAATTTCTCGCTGTTCCAATTCTTCTAATTCTTCTCGATTCAACGTGGCTATGTTTGCTACTTCAAACGCCTTTCTTATCTCGGGCACTCTTCCTATTTTTTCCGGTACTTCCTTCACCTTCGCTGCACTTTTCAAAAAATATATCCATTGTTCGGTTAGGGTTTCTAATTCCTCTAGTTCTTTAACAAACTTCGGCAATTCTACAAACACTAACTCCAAATCGTAGAGAGGATAGTCTACTAAAAACTCTCGTTCTTTGAGAATAAATCGGGAAATAGCTTTGTCAAAATGGGAGAACATTTCAAAGTCGGTAATGGTTAGAGCAATCACCGGATTGAGGAGGGTATATTCTTGCCCGATTTCTAGTTGCATTGAATAGGCTTTGGCAGCATTGTAGAGAATTCGTTTTTCAAATCCTTCGACGTTTAATACCTGCATTTCAATAATGACGCTTTGCTGATTATTGAGGATAGCTTTCACATCTAAGTAGGTGTCTTTAACACCTCGTATTCGGGGGGCTTGATAAGGATTAAGGATATCTAAATTTTGAATAATTGAGTTGCCTTCGTAGAGGATAGCGTTGAGGAAACTGATCAGAATATCTTTGTTTTGTTCTGAACCAAAGATTCGTTTAAAGGCAAAGTCTGTTTTGGGATTGATAAAGTTCATTGCATTATTGGAATAGATGATAAGGTGCGATCGCTCAATCCGGAAGTTCACCAAACTGTTCTCGATAACGTGCTAATAAGTCTTCCATTTGGGTTAATTGCTGTTGAGCTAATTCGCGTTTCTGACGTTCGGTAATCGCTTGTTGTTGGGCTAATTCTCGTTGCTGACGTTCAGTAATCGCTTGTTGTTGGGCTAATTCGCGTTGCTGACGTTCAGTAATCACTTGCTGTTGGGCTAATTCTCGTTGCTGGCGTTCTGCTTGTAGCGTTTGGCGTTCTGTTTCTAATTGTTCTGTGGGAATCGGGACTAACTCTCCTTCTGCTGTAAAGTACCGCAATTTCCTCTGATGAACTCCCAGATATAAACCCAGTTCTTCACTCCACAACCATCCTCTCGAATTTGCCTTGATTGGTTGATAAATTCCTTCACTTAACCGAAACCCAGCAAATTCCATTCTTTGAGGATGAAACCAGAAATATTCTGGGGTTTTAAAGGTCTCTTGATAGAGTTTCTTTTTAGTTGTTCTATCTGTTTTGGCTGTGCTTTTTGAGAGGATTTCGATAATTAAATTGGGGAAGCGTCCCTCTTCTTGCCACACTACCCAACTTTTTCTTGGTTCGGGATGAGTATTGAGTACTACGAAGAAATCTGGTCCTCTAAATTTATGGGGTTTTTCTTTGACTTGCTGTTGTTCGTAATAAATGCTGATATTGCCGGAGGCGAAGAAGTCTTCTCGTTCTCGCCACCACCATTTGAGGCAAGTTAATAGGATGATGATTTGCTCTAAGTGTAGGTGGGTTTCCAATTGGGGTTCATCACTCCATAACTCGTCGTCAGAGGGAATGATATCAGGTGTGGGGGAATTGTTTAAGAGGTTTAAGTCTTTGGCTAGGGACATAGGGGTGAGACTGGGGTAAGCTGCTGTGCATATAAATTGTAGATTGAAATTTTTAAAGGTGTGTAGAGTGCATCAGATAAGATAAATTGGCTGTTTGAAGGTCATAGTTAGTATCCGACTGAATTACACACTCTCTAATAGTTTTTGCCCTAAGTTAACAAAAATTTCATCAACCGATTTCCCTGTTTTAGCCGAAGTTATATAAAGCCCTGATACTTGATTGATATCTTTAACCTCAACCATTTCAACCAATTGCTTTAATTTTTCTGGTTCGATTAAATCGGATTTATTTAACGCAACAAGAATCACACCTTTAGGATTAACGGATAAAAACAGTTTAATGTGTTCACCCAGTCGCTCAATCGTTTCAATCCGACTCACATCAGCAACGATAATGATACCACTCGCTCCCTGTAAGTAACTCGGAGCGATCGCTTTAAACTTCGTATGACCTTCTAAATCCCAAATCAGTAACTGTAAATTCACAGTTTCCACGACTTTTCGGGATATTTTGACACCTACCGTGGAAAGATACTGATCACTAAATTGGCGATCAACAAAGCGGCGAATCAAACTCGTTTTCCCAACGCCAAAGTCACCCACGAGACAAATTTTCTTAGATATCATTTCCTCTCCAACTACTCTCCTGGCGAATCCATCGGTAAACTCGATGGGGAACCGCTAATAGCATACAGATCTCGTTCACGACCTGTGGCAAATCTGAGAGAGTGAGATAAATCTTTACTGGACTGGGTAATAAAAATGATTAAGGCTAGGAACGTTAATGCCGCCGTCAGTGCGAAAATACCGTGATAGCCGATGGAATCAGCAAGGGAACCGAAAACCGGACCGGCGATCGCAATTCCTAAGTCAAATCCACTCACAGAGATGGCGAACACTTGACCCCGTTCACTAGCCGATGATCGGTCAGAAATTAAAGCAATCATTAGTGGTAATAACGCCCCTGCGCCTGCGCCTTCAAAGAATCCTGCGACCAAAAACGCTTGGGGACTTTGAGCTTGGGAAATCATAATCATAGATAGCCCATAGCATACCAGACTTCCCGTAATAAATAGCCCTCGCCCATACCGATCCGATGCGCGACCGATCACTAAACGCATCATAAAACTTGCGATCGCCGCTGCGGTGAAAAACCAACCCGGATTTAAGTTTACGCCTGTCTCCCGAATAAATAAGGCAATAAAGGTACTGATTGACCCAAACGCCAAACCCACTAACAACAGAACCAAAGCCGGAATTCGTAGCCGAGAACTGACCAAAAGCTGCCAGATTAATTGTAAGAGAGGTGGTGCCGTCTTCGGCTCTGAGACTTCGACCCGCTTCGGTTCACTCACCTGACTGGAGCAAAGGGTTGCCAGCAAACCCAATCCACCCGAAAATAGAAATAACGAAGTGTAACCTGCCCCAGCTTGTAGGAAGCCACCCAGCGCAGGGCCAATCGCCACACCAAGTGGGGTCGCTAGAGTCATATAACCAATCAACTCACCTCGTTTCTCTACAGGTGACAAATCCGTCACCAGAGCCATATAACCCGTTGTAAAGGCGGCTATACTAATACCGTGGAATGCTCGCAGCAGCATCAACCCACCTATCGAGTGAACAACCAGATAGCCTAACGGTGCAACTCCAGCAACAGTTGTACCAATGATAACGACGAGCTTACGACTACGATAATCAGCAAGATGCCCTAACGTCGGTCGAAATAATAACAAACCAACGGCAAAACAGCCCATCACAATTCCGACTTGTTGCTTAGTTCCTCCTATATCCTCAATATAAGGCGGTAGGGTTGGCAACATAGAGGCTAAACTTGACCAAAACAGCAGACCAGCAGCAAATAATATCAGTAAGTTTTGGCGTTGTTGCGCCTCGATTGTGCTAAAACTTTTCACGCGGTAAGCATCCTGGATGAAATGTTTGAGAGTTGAGGGTTGAGTTTTGAGTTTTGATTAGACCTCTCAGCAGAAAGGAAGAAAAGGGGAAGGGGTAAAGGTGTTGAACGTCCTTTTTCCTTTGAAGTAAAGACGTTGCATTGCAACGTCTCTACAGAAGGTCAACTTGCTATTAACTCAAAACTCAACACGCTTTCTATTAAACATTCTTAACATTTGGCTCGATGACTTCCCTCACCCGATAGATGGGTCTTCCTTGGGATTCGTGATAGGTTCGCATTTGTAGTTCTGCTAATAGCCCAAAACTAAATAGCTGGATACCCGTTAACAGCAAGACGACGGCTAAAATGAGTAAGGGGCGATCGCCAATACTTTGACCTAACCCCAGTTTGAGAATCGTCAGATAAACTCCTAAAACCAGCCCTAACAGTATAGAGAATAGTCCCAACAGTCCAAATACGTGCATAGGACGAGTCAGGAACTTTTTCATAAAAAAGACGGTGAACAAATCCATCACAACCCGAAACGTCCGCCCTAATCCATATTTACTTTGACCATGACGACGAGGATGATGACGTACAGGTAATTCAGTAATTCTAGCCCCTTCAATAAACGCCAAAGCGGGTAAAAACCGATGCAACTCGCCATACAAATTCATATCAGCCACTAATTCTGACCGATAGGCTTTCAACGAACAACCATAGTCATGGAGTTTAACTCCAGTCATGCGTCCAATTAACCAGTTAGCAATTTTAGACGGTAATAACCGCGTTAAGGCTGCATCTTGACGATTTTTTCGCCATCCACTCACCAAGTCATACCCTTCTTCGAGTTTTGCCAGCATCATGAGAATGTCAACCGGGTCATTTTGCAAGTCACCATCTAAGGTAACAATAACGTGACCCCGTGCATAATTAAATCCAGCGGCCATTGCTGCGGTTTGACCATAGTTGCGGCGTAGCAGCACAGCGCGTAGATTGGGGTTATATTGAGCTTGTTGTTTCAGCAGTTCAGCCGAACCATCCTTAGACCCATCATCGACACAGATTAGTTCGTAGGTTAGCGCAGTGGGATTGAGACTTGTGGCGATCGCTTCAATCAGTTGGGGCACACTCTCCACTTCATTGTAGATGGGCACAACGACTGATACATCGGGTTTAGCCTTGAAATACGAATCGTTCTGTATTTCCGATTGTTGAGGAATTAAAGATGGGTTCATTTAGACTAATATCTGAGTGACGCAGGGTTAACGAAGTTATTCTATGCTCAAAACCAATATAGCCAGATAGTATCATCTTCAGTTTTGTTCCGTTGTGGTAACCGTTGATATGGAGTCAATTTCTCCGCATCATACACTTGGGGATTTGCTCCTGCTTGTAAGAGAAGTTTAATCATGCTCAAGTCAAGCCGTTTGGCAGCAATACCAAGTATTGAACCACCATCTTCAAGTTGCTCAATTGCATAGTGTAACGGTGTCCATCCTGGAGATTCCGGGAAAATACTAGACCTCTTGCATAACTAGAAAATCGGACTCCTCAATGTATTAGTTTTACGTTGCCAAAATCGACTTTTGCAAGAGGTCTAATCTTTAGGTGAAATTGTTTTTTTAAACTATCAAGAGTGAAATCACTGTATGCCATCGGAATTCTCCTCTTGTTCCTGAAGTGTTTTTTTTGCAACTGAGTTTTTTACAACTGATCAGGACTTGGCTTGAGATCTCATAAATATAATATTGCCTTCCCCACTCCCCACTCCCGACAGACAGTCAACTCACCCAAGATAGAATAGGGTCAGCAGGAGCAATCCACAGCTTACCAAGAACAACTGGCACGAGTCATTTAAAATTAAACCTTGAACACAGGTGAGGAACCCTCTTGTCAGCATTCTATAGGATAGATAAAGTCAGAAAGCGAGTTGGCAGCAACAGCAACAGGAGATCAGAGTAAGCATGGGCAAAGTAGTCGGCATTGACCTGGGGACAACAAACTCCGTGGTAGCAGTGATGGAGGGCGGCAAGCCGGTGGTAATTGCCAATGCAGAAGGGATGCGAACGACTCCTTCTGTGGTGGGCTTCAGTAAGGATGGGGAACGTTTAGTTGGGCAAATGGCACGCCGCCAAGGGGTACTTAATCCTCAAAATACGTTTTATGGGGTTAAGCGGTTCATTGGGCGCAAGTATGCTGAATTGAGTCCAGAATCAAAACGGGTTCCTTATACCATTCGCCGCGATGAAGAGGGGAATATCAAAATTCGCTGTCCTCGCTTGAAAAAAGAATTTGCCCCAGAAGAAGTTTCGGCGATGATACTGCGGAAGCTGGCAGAAGAGGCAACTCGCTATTTGGGAGACGATGTGACGGGGGCAGTAATTACGGTTCCCGCTTACTTTAATGACTCTCAACGGCAAGCAACCAGGGATGCAGGACGAATTGCGGGGTTGGAGGTATTGCGAATCCTCAATGAACCCACGGCGGCATCGTTGGCGTATGGGTTGGATCGCAAGGAAAGTCAAACGATCCTGGTGTTTGATTTAGGCGGCGGTACGTTTGATGTCTCGATCCTAGATGTTGGGGATGGTGTATTTGAAGTTAAGGCAACGAGTGGGGATACCCAACTGGGGGGTAATGATTTCGATCAAAAAATTGTAGATTGGTTAGCTGAGAAGTTTTTGGAATCGGAAGGAGTCGATTTAAGACGCGATCGCCAAGCCTTACAACGTCTCACCGAAGCTGCCGAAAAAGCCAAAATTGAACTTTCTGGCGTGACGGTTACTGATATTAATTTACCCTTTATTACGGCAACGGAAGATGGCCCAAAACATCTCGAAACTCGGCTAACTCGTGCCCAATTTGAGGAGTTGTGTGGGGATCTGATTAGTCGCCTACGCCGTCCCATCAAACGGGCGATTAAAGATGCAGGTTTAAGTCCGGTGCAAATTGATGAAGTGGTGTTGGTGGGGGGTTCCACTCGCATTCCAGTAGTCCAACAATTAGTTCGTAGTTTTATTGATAAAGAACCGAATCAAAACGTCAATCCCGATGAAGTCGTCGCCGTGGGTGCAGCAATTCAAGCCGGAATTCTCACCAGTGACGTTCAGGATGTATTGTTGTTGGATGTCACGCCATTATCCTTGGGGTTAGAAACGATTGGCGGTGTGATGAAAAAGCTGATTCCCCGCAATACGACGATCCCAGTGCGGCGTTCTGATATCTTTTCTACGGCTGAAAGTAATCAAACGCTGGTGGAAATTCACGTCCTGCAAGGGGAACGGGAAATGTCGGCGGATAATAAATCCCTCGGTCGGTTTAAACTGACGGGTATTCCGCCAGCGCCACGGGGAGTCCCCCAAATTCAAGTCGCCTTTGATATTGATGCCAATGGGATTTTACAGGTAACGGCGCTGGATAAAACCACGGGGCGAGAACAGAGTGTCACGATTCAAGGGGCATCTACGTTAAGTGAATCCCAAGTTAATCAAATGATCCGCGAAGCCGAACAATTTGCCCAACTGGATCGACAGCGGCGGGAACGGGTGGAAAAGCGCAACCGGGCGGAAACCTTAGCGACTGAAGCCGAACGGCAACTTAAGGAAGTTACGCTAGATTTTGGCAATCAGTTTGCGAGTGGATATCGGCGACGAATTGAGGCGTTGGTTCAGGACTTGCGTCAAGCGATCGCCCGGAATGATGACCGTGCCATTGACCGAGCGCAAGCTGATCTTCAGGATACCGTCTACGAGCTGAAACGTGAGGTACGACTCGCTTACTCTGACGAGGAAGATGATGACTTTTTCGGCTCAATTCGCCGCGCCTTTACGGGAGACAATGAACGGGATCAATATTGGGAGAGGGAAACCAATAATCGCCGCGACTCCTACAGCGTGGGTGCGAGTCGTTCTCCACGGGGACGTTTTAGCGACGAGGAACGAGGACCAACCCGACCACCCCGAAGAACTTCCCGTCCTGCTCCGTTAGAAAATGATTGGGATGAAGAGGATGATGACTGGTTCTAATGGGTTGTTGGTCGTTGGTTGTTGGTTGTTAGTTGTTAGTTGTTGGTCGTTGGTTGTTGGTTGTTAGTTAAAGAGGACTAATAACTAATGACGAATAACAAACAACAAATAGCCAACAACAAATAGCCAACAACAAATAACCAACAACAAATAAC
>DNGI01000510.1:13339-28674 GCA_003486645.1 Cyanobacteria bacterium UBA11370
AATAACCAACAACAAATAACTAATTTCTATGCAAAACTTTCGGAATTATTACGAGATTTTAGGATTACCTGCTGATGCGACGAGTGATGAAATTAAGAAGGCGTTTCGACGGTTAGCGCGGAAGTATCATCCTGATGTGAATCCGGGAGATAAAGACGCGGAGGAAACCTTTAAAGATATTAATGAAGCTCACGAAGTTTTGTCCGATCCGAATAAGCGATCGCAATACGATCAATTCAGCCGCTTCTGGAAGAAGAAAGGGTTTACTCGCCAACCTGCTAAAGCCACTAATTTTAAAACTTCCTTTGCTCGTAATGATACGACTCGCACCTCTACCCAGGACGTTGATTACAAGCAGTTTAGTGATTTTGATAGGTTTGTCGAGCAACTCCTGGGACGGCGTACTCCATCTCCGACAGCAACTGCTCCCGAACGGGCTAGTGTTCGGATCAACTCATCGGATGCGTACCGACCTGGAACCAGCAAAACGGCTTACACAGTCGGTTCTCGCCCCACTCCCAAAGATGTTGAGGCACGATTGACCCTACCGTTGGAAAAAGCGTATGAAGGGGGGTTAGAACGAATTCGTTTGGAAGATGGCAGATCCTTGGAAGTTGAGTTACCTGGGGGGATGGTGACGGGTCAGCGGGTGCGACTGAAAGGTCAGGGTATTGCTGGGGGGAATCTATTTTTAATTATTACGGTAGCTCCTCATCCTTTCTTTGAGTTGGAAGGGTTAGATATTGTCTGTCAGATTCCTGTAACTCCAGCGGAAGCAGTTCTAGGAGGACCAATAGAAGTGCCGACTCTGGATGGTCGAGTGAAGATGAATGTACCTCCCGGAGTTAAGCCAGGTCAACGATTGCGTCTTGCGAATAAAGGCTATCCAATTGAGGGTAGGCGAGGCGATCAGTTGGTCGAAATTCAAATCGTTATTCCGAAAGAAGTTAGTGCAGAAGCGAAGGAATTATACGAAAAGTTGCGGGAGATTGAAAATTTTAATCCGCGACGGGATTTAGTTGTTTAGTTAGATGAATCAAGATAAGCAAGCATACTTTTAAAGGCGAGGCATTAATTCAGGACAGAGGAATTCCACTCGCACTCCACAATCTGCTAAAGTAGCTTCAAAATTTCGCCAATCTGAATCGACAGCATTAAAAATAGGGGGATGGTCAGGATGAACTAAGGCAACTGCTACAAACTTGCGGTCTGATGGATCGAAACCTATCAAGGTTTGAGCTTGAGGAAACTCTTGAAAATTGTCTTCAGATATCGGGGTAATTGATACTAACTGACAGCGCTCAGGGTTAGACTTATTGATTAACACCCATTTCAAAAACGCATCACCAACACCGGGCTGCCCTGTAGAAGACAACTTATTCTGATATTCTTTGATAATCAGCCATTTGTCATCTAATACCAGTACGTGTTGTTGCTGAATTTCTTGTATTTTTCGTAGACAATTAATTACACATTGGGGTGAAGCTTGGGGGGATTTACAATTAGCAACTATTGGAACATTGGTATCTACAACGACGTGCATTACTCTCCCTCATCAGCCATCTGTCGTTTCATTACTGCTTCTGTCATTGCGACCAAATCACCCATTTCATCTCCAAAAAACTTATCTGGCCAATTGTTAATATTACCGAAATCATCCAACTTTAGTAAAGTTTGTTGTGATATTCCATTGGCAGTAGTCTGACAAAAGTAAAGTGCTGAGTCCTTACTCTTAAGATCTTCTTTTTCTTCAGCGACTCGACGTTGCAAACGCCGCAGCAGATGTTCACTATGGCTTTCCACAATAATCTGTATATCTCTAGTTTTAATAACATCGATGAATACATCAGCTAAACCAGCTTGAACCGAGGGATGGAGATGAATTTCTGGTTGTTCTAGGATAATTGTTGAGCCTTCCGGAGCATAGTAGCAGAGGACTAGAACTGGCAATATCTGGGAAACACCAAAACCAACATCAGGAATTAGTACTTCAGATGCGTTAGCTGACCGACGGACTCGCACTTCGTATTCTTTACGGTTTTCAGCAATTGGTTGTAAACGAAAATCATAAATTAGTTCTAATTCACGTAACCACTCTGCCACACGCTCCTCAATTGTCTGACGTTTATGACCTCTTCCACGACTAATTTTTGGTAGCGATCGCGCCGCCAGTAAAGCAGGAACTGCTAGTTCTCCTCGCCTTCCAACATCTTGGGGTTGCTGCCCTGCCCATGCGTAACTGCGGCGTGGATAGTCTCGCAATGGTCCTAGATAGTAGATATTTTGAAATAGCTTCTCAAACGCTAGCACAAAATCTGATAAGAAGCTCGCATTTTTGTAGTAGGCGTTGACTTGATCGGGAAAGCCATAGTTCTTTACAGGAGGTGGCAAAGCCCACTTACGACCCGGAGATTTTTTTAAAGAGTATCCTTCGGCAATTAACTCATATTTCGCTTTATTTGGAGTATTTTTTTCGTCTTTACGTCGCATTCCAAAAACGTATTTATTATTATCATAATCAAATTTATAGCTAAACTCTTTAATATAAATTAGTTCGGGAACTACTTCAATTATTGCTTCAAATGATAATGAATCAATTGAGAATAAAATTGTGTTTTTTCTACTCTCCGGATCAAGGATATCTAATGTCTGAGATAGTTTCCAGTTTAATAGAAATTGTATTTCGCCCTGCTCTTTGTGGTGATATATAACATCGTAAGGTGTACCCAGATCAACGTAAGTCTGTTCGTCACCAGTATGGAGAACTTGTTGGCGATCAGCAGATTCAACAGTCTGTTTCAGCATGAGTAGTAGCTGTAAGATGGATGTTTTTCCAGAACTGTTAGTACCAAACAATCCCGTCAGTGGTGCTATCCGCATCAGTTCAGTGTCTTGCCAGGATTTAAAATGTTGGATGTGTAACTGGGTCAGCATCTCTAAATTTCTAGCTTTTCTTGGTTCGTTGGTGTTAGCGAACTTCGGCTTAGTTAAGTATAAGGTGCAGAGCCTACAGTGTGGGAAACATACTAATTTTTCCTATAATCGGAATTCTCTGCTTCAAAATCTATCTGAATAGATAATGTAATTTAACTGAGAACCGCTATAATTTCATGAGTTTCTGTTGATATGGAATAATGCACAATTTCCCGTTTCAGGTATCAGTAGCCCTAACTACTTTACTAACAACAGGTATAGTTAGTATTAATACTCAACCTCTCGTTGGTCAAACCCATAGTACTCAGGGTATCCCAATCGAGAAACTTACTGCTCAAGCAAGTACCATTGATCAATTGTGGCAAGAAGCTAGCGAATTGCGAGGTATTGGTAAGTATGAGGAGGCGATCGCAATTTTAGACCAAATCCTAAAACTCCAACCGAACTCCTTCTCAGCATGGTACTGGCGCGGTAATAGCTATAGTAACTTAGGAGAGTATGAAAGTGCGATCGCTTCTTATGAACAAGCGATTAAAATCAAACCTGATTACCTTATAGCCTTGTTTGAGCAAGGCAATTCCTTCTATGAATTAAAAGACTATGATGCAGGAATTAGAGTTTGGAAGCAGGCGCTTTCTATTCAAGCCAAATCTAACTATGAAGAAGAATTAATCACCCTAATTATTCCGACACGAATTGCTGGCACATTCCTGTATGATTTGCGACAGTATGAAGAAGCACTCTCATTATATAACCAATTAGTTTCTATTGAATCCAAAACTGCTTCAATTTGGATTGACAGAGGCACAGCTTTCTATCAACTGAATCGATATCAAGAAGCGATATTAAATTATGACAGAGCAATTGAATTAGAGCCTAATAACGCCTTAGCTTGGAAACGGAAAGGATTTGCTTTGTACCGTTTAGAACGGTATGAAGAGGCGATCGCGTCTTTTGAAACAGCCGCCAAATTACAATCTGATGATCTAGAAGTTGCTGGATTATTGGAAATTATAAAAATGGTTAGAGAGTCTCAATCTAAAATTCCCGCTTTGGGGAGAGATTTAGATACCTTTTTAAGTGAACTTCAAACCTTTCAAGAAATAGGGCGACGGGAGTTAGGTTTTAGTAGGGCTATTGAAGAGTATTTGGGTATTACAAATGTTCCCATTAAACCTCTGTCAGAAATCCTTTCTGATTTGCGTAAAATTGAACAATATACGGGAACTAAACCAGGAATCCTATACTCTTCGTTTGTCCCCAAAAACAAGGAAGGAGAAAGAACCGATTCCCGTTCTAAATCGCTCAAACAATCCCTATCGGAGAACCAACAAGAAGAAGACGATGACCAACTGGAATTAATATTAGTTACGGCTGACGGAAAAACGATTCGCAAGCGGATTGAAGGCGCAACGCGATCGCAAATTCGGGAGATGACTCAAAAATTCTTTACTGGAGTTACCAATGTCCGAAATCCTAATAGTTATTTGGAACCTGCCCAAAAGCTTTATGAATGGTTAGTTGAGCCTCTAGAGGAAATATCTCAAGGTCAAGAATTAACGAATCTTACCTTTTTGATGGACAAGAATTTGCGTTCTGTACCACTAGCTGCACTCCATGATGGTAAGGGATTTTTGGCAGAACGTTATAGCCTGGGTATTATGCCAAGTTTAGCACTGACGAATACTAAACCGACGAATTTAAGAAACCAGCAAGTTTTAGCAATGGGAGCACAAGAATTTCCGAATCAAAGACCCTTACCTGCTGTCCCTATTGAGTTAAGCGCGATCGCAAATCGCTTGTGGCCAGGGCAATCTTACCTCAACGAAAAGTTTACCCTAGAAACGCTTAAACAAGCCCGTCAACGAGTTCCTTATGGTATCGTTCATTTAGCTACCCATGCTGAATTTCGTCCGGGTAAACCAAGTAATTCTTATATTGAATTGTGGGGAGGAAATAAGCTGCGACTTGATCAATTACGTCAGTTACAATTAGATGCTCCACCTGTGGATTTATTAGTATTAAGTGCTTGTCGAACGGCATTAGGAAATGATGAAGCCGAGTTGGGTTTTGCTGGGTTAGCGGTGCAAGCAGGTGTGAAGTCTGCAATGGGAAGTTTGTGGTACGTCAGTGATGAAGGAACTCTAGCGTTAATGACAGCTTTTTATAAAAAATTGAAGGAAGTCCCCGTTAAATCAGAAGCGTTACGGTTGGCACAAGTGGCGATGATTCGGGGTGATGTGCGGATTGAAGGAGGGGAATTAGTCGTTGAAGATGAGCGTATTCCTTTACCCCCAGAGTTAGCGAAAGTGGGAGATAGAACATTCTCTCATCCTTACTATTGGAGTGCGTTTACAATGATTGGAAATCCTTGGTAGTTGTTTATTGGAATTGGTAATAAAACCACAGAGGAATGCACATAAATAGTCATTGAGTTTGTGTTTATCTAACCCTGTGGTTGACCTTTATTAAATTCACAGTTAAAAAATAAGAAGAAGAGTTAAGGAGGAGTGTAAAGAATAAAGTTAGGATTCTATAATTAAGGAGTCGAAAAGACTTGCTTGATAGTTTTAATCTATAGACCAATCCTAGCCTTGGATACCTAAACTATGCCGACTACTGAAACACCTGTAAAACTTCGCTTATGGACAGTTGAAGAATACCACCGAATGGCTGAGGTAGGAATTTTGCAGCCAGAGAAACCCGTTGAATTAATTGCAGGACAAATAATAGAAAAGATGAGTCCACAACGAAGTTCCCATGCAGCGGCTATCACTCGCACAAATAGAATACTTGTCAACCTTTTAGGAGAGGAGATACTGATACGGTTACAACTACCAATCCAATTAAATGATCACTCAGAACCTGAACCTGATATTACCTTAGTTAGAGTCGATCCGTTAGACTACGCTGCTCATCATCCAACCGCATCTGATGTGTATCTAATTATAGAGGTAGCCGATACAACACTCAAAACGGATTTGCAGATAAAAGCAAAGGATTATGCTCAGTCTGGAATTCCAGATTATTGGGTGTTAAATATTAATAGTCGGCAACTCCATGTTTTTCGAGAACCGACTCAACAGGGGTATCAAAGTGAAGTGATTCTTTCTGAAGATGAAAGTATTTCTCCGTTGCAGTTTCCGGATTGTGTAGTTGCTATTTGTGAGATATTGCCGCCAGTAATTGGGTTAGAGAATACCTAAGAATATGGATAAGTGTAATTTGCGAGATTTATGAGGGTACGCTATAACAAGACTGGGACATAACGAAGGAGCAAATTTACACAACTGTGCATGATTAATTACTAGTTAGAATCGCAGATCTAGCGGATTCATGCCAAAATTTTACCAATACTGGCACAGCCTTAACTGCCCCCAGCTTGTAAGGATTAAACAAATAAAAATGTTCCAGCTTCAGGTGCGGCACTTTGAGCAAAATTGTGTATTTGAGTTGTCTTGGGGAAGAGGACAACGACTTTCAGCAACCCTTATTTATCCGGAATCTCTGACAGCGAGTTATGCCGACTGGCAGCGCACCTATCTTAGTTATTATAAATCCGCATTGCGAGGACGAAAAGGAGCTAGCGCTTCTCTGGCTGTTCTACCGATAGATTGGCACGCCAAACTTGTACAAGCTGAAGCAAAACTGTTATCTGAATTCCATCACTGGTTGCGAAGTGCAGAATTATTTGAAATTAGGGCAGCTATTGCGAATAACCATTTTTCAGATCACAGCGAACAACGAACACCAAACAACCAACAACGGACAATTCAACTATTCCTCACCTGTCATACTCTTGAGTTAGAACGTCTGCCTTGGGAAGCGTGGGAAATTGGAGCAGAATTCCCCACCTTTGGCAGGATTTGCTTTGTTAGAACTCCGGTAAATATTCACCAACCCAGTGTTTCAAACCACCACTATGCTTGCAGGAAAAAAGCGAGAATTTTAGTTATTTTAGGCGATGAAACTGGACTCAATTTTAAAGGCGATCGCCAAGCCGTCAGCAAACTCTCTCGATTAGCCGAAATTGAGTTTATCGGTTGGCAACCTGGACAAGATATTCCGGAACTTAAAACTAAAATTTCTGCCGCTATTGCTTCCGAAAAAGGCTGGGATGTGTTGTTATTTGCTGGACATAGTAATGAAACACAAGTAACGGGTGGAGAATTAGCAATAGCACCTAATGCTTCAATATCAATTCGAGAAATTACTCCCCAACTTCAGTTTGCTAAAGAGCGAGGATTAAAGTTTGCACTATTCAATTCTTGCAGTGGTTTGAGCCTTGCAAGTTCACTCATTGATTTGGGTTTATCGCAAGTAGCCGTGATGCGAGAACCGATTCACAATGCGGTAGCACAAGTGTTTTTAGTTAAGTTTATGCAGGCACTTGCAGAACATCATGATGTCCATGAATCCCTCTTAGTGGCTTGTCAGTCTCTCAAAGTTGAAAAGAATCTTACCTATCCTAGTACCTACCTCATTCCTTCACTTTTTGGCTATCCCGATACCAAGCTTTATCGCCTTCCAGTCCAGGGATTTAAAGAGCAGTTAAAGCAGATTTTACCGACTCGATCAGAAACGATCGCTGTTTATGCTTTAAGCTTACTCAGCTTATGTCTACCTGTGCAGGATTGGTTATTAGAGCAACGCGTTAATATCCAAGCCATTTACCGTCAACTTACAGGACAAATTCTTATTTCTGCATCCCCACCTGTATTGCTAGTGCAAATAGATGAAGAATCGCTGCAAAAAGCAGGAATTGCTAATCCTAAACCAATGAATCGGAATTATTTAGCACGTTTAATTGATCAGTTAGTACATCAGGATGCTAGAGTAGTTGGGATTGATTATGTCTTAGGTCGTCCCCTGGTAGAACGTGATAACCCTAACGCAATTTCTCCGGATGACACTTTAGCAAAATCGCTAAAAGCAGGGATACAAAAGAGTACCTCGACTACCTTTATTTTTGCAGCTATTCAGGATGATTATTCCGCTAAATGGATAACAGTACGACCAGAAATTGCCAGCCCTAATTGGAGTTTCGTCGGTCAAATCCACTTTATGCGTTGGTATATGAGCCTAGTGCCTTTATCAGATGCGCCTTCTCAGAAACTACCGTTTTCTTATTTACTTGCTTTAGCTAATCAATTACAATTGGAAACAGGAAATGATGGGAATTCCCCGATCAAACCGCAGCTAAACAGCGAAACAGATTTTTTCTCTCAAGTCAGCTTTTATCTGAAATCCGAAAAAGGAAAAAATTACAAAACATTATTTTCAACGAGAGGGCAACTTCAGCCAATGACCCACTTTTCCTATAAACTCAGGCAAATGTGGTTGCATCCAATTATTGATTTTTCGATTCCACCCGAACAGGTTTATCAGAGTATTCCAGCTTGGCAGTTACTAGAAAGTCGTGCTGATTCTCCCCAATTTTCTCATCTAGAGCAGCAAGTTGTAATTATTGTCCCTGGAGGATATGGCGAGGCTGGGGTCTATGCAGAGGGACAAGACAGGTTCCCGGTTCCTCCTGCTATAAAATACTGGTTCAATCAGGCTTTGCCTGCGGTGCAGCGCGAGAAGTTCACGGGTGGGGAAGTTCACGCCTACATGATTCATCATTTCCTCAATCGAAGATTGGTAGTTCCTATCCCGGATTTATGGTTAATTGGTGTGGCAGTATTGTTAGGAAAACTGACAACTACAATTGGGAAAAATGTTGTTAAACAAAACCGTCAATTCTGGTGGATGCTAATCATTGGAACGAGTATTTATGGATTAGTTAGCTTGCAGGTTTATCTTTCAGCGGGGGTTCTATTGCCTTGGCTTCTTCCGACGGTAACATTTTGCACTTATGTTTTTCCACTACTTTTAAGGAAAAAATTTCATCGCTTCTGACTACTAATATCATGTCCGGTTCAATAACCCTAAAAAAGATTGAGGGGGAGTTAGCGTAGCGGAACGTAGTTCGGGGGAGAAATTTTATTATGGGTAATTATCTGGACATCATATAAATTCTGAGTTAACGTAGACGCTTGCACAGATGTGAACTGATCTGAACTCATCTTCACATTCGTGAGTTGTGACTGCACAAAGGATCTAACCCTTAAATTCTCCAGCCATAGTCAAAACATAGATTCGTTTTTATGGGTGTTTGGAGATGAAACTCAGTTTTAACCGGATAAATTTTTTCAGTAGCTTGTTTGAGAATAGCACAATTGCAGCAATTGTGATGATAAACCCAGCCGTCGCAGGTACTTTAAGCCCTCAACATAGTGTTCAAATAACGAATCCCGCAGTGGTATCGGTAGCGGATACGGACTTGCAATTTAGAGAAGGGAATCTGTCTCCCTTGTACCTTGACCAAAATACCATAATCTCAATTAACCAAAAAGAAGATTCACCTCCACCACGATCACGAGAAACAGGGGGAAGTGATTAAGATCTTCAGGGTTTGAAATGAGGGCGATCGCACACCTTTTTCAAACCTCTACCACACCTTTTCTACTTAGCATCCATCCAATTCTGCCCCGCATTCACATCAACCAATAATGGCACACTTAACTCAACCGCTAATTCCATGGTATCTCGAATTTTAAGTTGTAATTCCTCCCACTCATCCGGTGGAACTTCAAAGATTAATTCATCATGAACTTGCAACAGTAATCGCGCCTGATAATTTTGCAAAACCTCCTGCATTTTTACCATCGCAATCTTAATAATATCCGCACTAGAGCCTTGAATTGGAGCATTAGCCGCCGCCCTTAATAACCCAGCATCATATTGATCCAAATCCTTAATCTTATCCAGGTTAATCGTTTGGGGATTGCTGCCTTTATGCTTGCGGAGGCTATTACTATTGAACTCAAAATAACGCCGTCGTCCTAAAAGAGTTTCCACATAACCTTTTGCGATCGCCTCTCGCTTCATCTGTTCCAAATAATTAAAAACCTTCGGATAGCGATTCTTAATCCGATCAATAAACATCTTCCCTTCCGCTGCCGATACGCCTGCTTCTCGTGCAAATCGCTGCGCCCCCATGCCATAAATTACCCCAAAATTAATGGTTTTACCTAACCGTCGTTCATCAGGGGTTACTGTTTCCTTTTCAAACAGTAACTTCGCTGTCACCGTGTGAATATCCTCATTCTTACGGTACGTTTCAACTAACACAGGTTCTTGACTTAAATGCGCTAATATCCGTAACTCAATTTGGGAATAATCCGCCGATACTAATAACCAACCTGATTCCGGTAAAAATGCCTTACGAATTTGCCGACTAAATGCTGTACGAATCGGAATATTCTGTAAGTTGGGATTAGAAGAAGACAAACGTCCCGTACTGGTAGCCGTTTGATTAAAATCTGTATGTACTCGCTGGGTATCTGGACGGACTAAAGCAGGTAGCGCATCGACATAGGTTGATTTTAATTTAGACAAGGTGCGGTGTTCCAGCATTGTATCAATCACTGGATGATCGCCTTGCAATTTTTCTAATGTAGCATGATCGGTAGAGTAACCCGTCTTGGTTTTTCGTGACTTCCTTCGGTCTAAATTAAGTTTTTCAAATAACAATTCACTTAACTGTTTCGGCGAACCTAGATTAAATGTTTCTCCTGCGGCTTCATACGCTTTATGCTCAATTTCTTCTAAATCTTTTTCTAGCGATTCTGAGAGTTCTTTGAGATAATCAATATCAATCCGAATCCCCTGATACTCCATTTGAGCTAACACAGGTTCTAGGGGTTGTTCAACATCCAACAACAGTTGATGTAACGCTGAAACTGTGTCTAATTCTGCTCGAAGTTTGGGAACGAGTTGAAAGGTGCTATAAGCATCCATCCCGCAGTAATCTGCTACTGTCTGGATATCTAAATCCGCGATAGTTTTGCCCTTGGGAATATTTAACTCCTTGTAACTTTTTGGTTTAATTCCCTGCAAATAACGTTCTGCTAGATCGTTAAGATTATGGCTTTTATCTGGATTCAGTACATAACTTGCCAGCATCGTATCAAACACAACTCCTACCAGTTTAATACCCTGAACTCGCAGCACTAAACGGTCAAATTTGGCATTTTGTAATGCTTTGGGATACTCAGCACTTTCTAGAATTGGACGCAGATTTTCTAGTACTGTATCTTTATCTAAATTACTACCCTTCGTATGGCTAATTGGAATATAAGCCACATCTTCTGGTTCAGTTCCCCAACAGCAACCCATCCCAACCAATTGAGCATCTCTGGGTTCTAAATCGCTCGTTTCGGTATCCCAAGCAACCGGAATTGTTGGATTTGTATAAGTTTGTAAGAGTTGTACTAACTCAATTAATTTATCTGGCGTATCGATAACTCTAGGTTGAATTACAGTCGTTGGTAACAGTTGTTCTTGATAAGCTTCCGTATCAGCAGCACTAAAAAACCATAAATCTTCATCTTCACTATCAGGTTGTGAACGTTCTACGGGTACTGACTCCACGGGGGTATTTAGAACCACCTTACCCCCAAAACGTTCCTGGAGTTGGTCAATTTTGCCCAGGAATGACTGAAACTCCAATTTTTGCAGTAGGGGTTTGAGAATTTGTATATCAAATCCTTCTAATCGCCCCTCTTCTAACTCCATTTCTACAGGAGCATCAAACTTTAGTTGAGCTAAATATTTAGAATGTTCAGCATCATTTTTGCCCGTTTGTAACTTGGTCTTCAGAGTTCCTTTAATTTGGTCTAATGAATTGTAAATATTTTCCAGAGAACCATAATCATTCAGTAACTTAACAGCCGTTTTCTCCCCAATTCCTCGAACTCCTGGAATATTATCTGATTTATCCCCACACAGCGCTTTATAATCGACCACTTGGGCGGGTGTAATGCCAAGTTTTGTTTTGACTTCTTCTGATCCGAATTCTTCTGGACCCGTTGAACTACTCCGCTTCAAAAAATCCTTACTCAGATATAAAACTGTAATATCTTTTTGCGGATCAACTAATTGAAATAAATCCCGATCGCCTGATAAAATTTTGACCCGATATCCCCCCTCATGCGCCCGATAGGCTAACGTTGCTAAAACATCATCCGCCTCATAACCGGGACAGGTTACGACTGGTAAATTCAACGCGGTTAATAATTCTTGAAGATTTTCTAAATCCGGAATAAAATCTTCTGGTGTCTCTGCTCGATCAGCTTTATAAGTTTCATCAGCTTCATGGCGAAACGTGGGCAAACCAAGATCAAAAGCAACGGCGATTGATTGGGGTTGTTCGGAAGCGATTACTTCTAACAGAGACTTAAGAAAACCAAAACAAACACTGGTGGGAATACCCGTACTGGTTCGCAGTCCTCCATCTCGCCCTTTAGCAAAGGCATAATAGGAACGAAAGGCTAAAGAATGACCGTCAACTAGAATAAATAGCGGTCGCGTTACGGATGAAGGGTCAGCAGACACAGAACGATTAGGGGTAGAAGTGGAGTTAGACATAGCCCTATTTTAGCGAGCCTGTCGGTTGGGTTTTCGGTCAATTCGCTTCCTGATGGTTTATCACTCATCTTTAACCTTTTGCTTTTGACGATAACTTCGTTCCCAATCAGAGAAATTTGATCGGCTTTAGGCGATCGCATTCCCGAATCTTCACGGGTGCGATCGCACCCGTAGGGGCACAGCATTACCGTGCCCTTAACTGTTATTAGCTCATTGCTGCTAAGATATCTTGAGCGTGAGTAGCTGTTTTCACATTCTCATCAACATAGGAAATCTTCCCACTCTCATCAATAATGTAAGTTACGCGCTTGGAATAACCACCGCCATCAACGTCGTAAGCCTTAGTAATCGCTCCATCCACATCCGCTAATAATTGAAACGGTAAACCATATTTTTCTTGGAATTTTTTGTGAGATGCCTCATCATCCATGCTGACACCCAGTACTACCATGTCTTTGCCTTGATATTCAGGATAATTGTCCCGAAAACTTTGGGCTTCTTTCGTACAGCCAGGAGTGTCGTCTTTAGGATAAAAATACAAAACAACAGTTTTCCCCGCTAAATCGGATAGTGAGATCGTATTACCATCGGAGTCTTTAGCAGTAAATGCCGGAGCATCCATACCAACTTTAAGAGCCATAGGTTGTCTTTCCTGTTTGTGTAATGGGATCGTTTCCTTGTAAATATTACAATAGATTACAATTAACTCCGATCTCAAATTCCCATTGTCCTTTCACCTTTGCCCAGCTCAAGAACCCGTTTAGGGTGCTTATTCGACTAGTATTGACTTATGTATTTGTTAGCTTTCCGTTAGCAAAAACGTATCGGTTAACATAGAAGCGTTAAGAGCGCGGTTCAGTATGGTGTTAATTTGCCCACCGTTGTAATGAGTTCGATTCAGTCTGAAAACACCCAGTCAATTCAATATCCAGGTCGCACGGTCAAACGCGCCCAACAAGCCATGTGTTGTTTGCCCTTCGAGTTGCCCTTATTTGTGGCAATGCGCTCTACCAGTATCTCCCTCCAAGCGATCGCGGGTCAAACGGGCGTTGAGTCCCGTTACACAAAATACCCCTTGTCGGAATTAACCGTAGAAAGTGATTTAATGTGGCTGATTCAGGTTGGCGTTTTGCGCCGAGAAGTTGATGGCCAAGGCATTACTGATAGTTTCCGCTTGACACCGTTAGGTCGCCAGTTAGTGGAAAAATGGACAAACCAAGGACAGACATTACCACCCCCATCCGTTTGGGATCGGCTTTATAATATCTTGAACCGCTGGTTGCGCCTACCCTTTTGATTTCATCTGTTCAAAATGATTTCTTGATTCTAGTTTGACCCCACTCCCGGTCTCCCTACTCCTTACTCCCCATTCGCCATTCCCGATTATGAAAGCCATTATGGTAGTGGGTACAACCTCCCACGCAGGAAAATCCTTGATTGTCACCGCTTTGTGCCGCATTCTCGCCCGTCGGGGCTGGCGCGTATCGCCATTTAAGGGACAAAACATGGCTCTGAATGCCTATGTTACCCTCAATGGGGGCGAAATTGGACATGCACAGGCAGTACAAGCTTGGGCGGCTGATGTAACGCCCTGTGTAGAAATGAATCCAATTTTACTCAAGCCCCAGGGAGATATGACCTCTCAAGTGATTCTCATGGGTCAAGCGGTGGGTAAGGTGGGTGCGGCGGAGTATTATGAACAGTATTTTGATCGGGGTTGGCAAGCCATTGAACACTGTCTAAACCGCCTCGGTCACGAATTTGATTTACTGGTTTGTGAGGGTGCGGGTAGTCCGGCGGAGGTTAACCTCAAGCACCGCGACCTGACCAATATGCGAGTGGCAAAGTATTTAAATGCTCCCACGTTGTTAGTGGTTGATATTGATCGCGGTGGAGCGTTTGCTCATATCATCGGGACTCTAGAACTATTAGACCCAGACGAACGAGCGTTGATTAAAGGAATCGTTATTAATAAGTTTAGAGGACAGCGATCGCTCTTACAATCGGGTATCACTTGGCTCGAAGAACGCACGGGTATTCCTGTTGTTGGCGTTATTCCTTGGATAGAAGAACTTTTCCCCGCTGAAGATTCTCTTGATTTGTTGGAACGTAGCGGGAAGAAAAAGCAGGGAAGCGAAATTACCATTGCAATAATTCGGCTACCTCGAATTTCTAACTTTACGGATTTTGATCCTTTAGACGCTGAACCCACAGTTACAGTAAAATACCTGATGCCCAACCAACCGTTAGGCCATCCGGATGCGGTTATTATTCCAGGAACGAAAACTACCATTCCTGACTTATTGGTTCTCCAAAAAACAGGCATGGCAACAGAAATTAAAAACTACGCCGCCGCAGGTGGAACGCTTCTGGGAGTCTGTGGCGGATTCCAAATGTTAGGGCAAGTGCTAGTTGATCCCGATGGAATCGAAGGTCAAGCCGGACAATATAAAGGGTTAGACTTGTTGCCCTTAAAAACTTGGATTACGAGTAATAAAATAGCCCGTCAACGGTTAGTAACGTCCAATTATCCTCAAGCAGGTTTACCTGTGGCGGGTTATGAAATTCATCAAGGACGTTCTCGACTTTTGGAGTTAGATACAGGAGAAAAAGAGTCGGCTTATAAACCTCTCTGTGATGACCCAGGCTTAGGTATTGTGGACGTGGGTCAAAAAATTTGGGGTACTTATCTCCACGGTTTGTTTGACAATGGTCCTTGGCGACGTGCCTGGCTAAATAAACTGCGACATCAGCGAGGATTACCGTCTCTCCCCAATGGCATCCCTAACTACCGCGAACAGCGAGAAGCTCTTTTAAATTCCCTCGCTAATCTGGTAGAAGCTCATTTGGATTTAAGCTCCGTTTTACCTTCTCAGAAGGAGTAGGGAGATGGGGAGATGGGGAGATGGGGAGTGGGGAGTGGGGAG
>DNGI01000213.1:0-190 GCA_003486645.1 Cyanobacteria bacterium UBA11370
CACCTTGGCAATGGGAGCAAGGCAATTTGTGGTACAGCTTGCGTTAGAAACCACGGTATGCTTGTTAGGATCATAACTATGGTGGTTAACACCAACTAATAAGGTTGGTACTTTTTCCGGATCTTTTTCTTTCGTCGGAGCTGATATAACCACTCGTTTAGCTCCAGCTTTCAAGTGTTTAGATGCGCCT
>DNGI01000213.1:431-719 GCA_003486645.1 Cyanobacteria bacterium UBA11370
ATAATCAGTAAATAGACCTGTAGACTCGACTACATAGTCAACCCCGTATTGACCCCAAGGTAGTTCCTCTGGGTTTCTGACAGACACGCAGTGAATCACTTTATCGTTTACAACAATTGCATCGGGTTTGACTTCAACTTTGCCTTTGAAACGACCGTGGGTTGAGTCGTATTTGAGTAAATAAGCGATACTTTCTGGGGGTACGAGGTCGTTAATACAGCAGAACTCAATGTTGGGGTTCTCAAGTCCGGCGCGGAATGTGAGTCGTCCAATACGACCAAATCCATT
>DNGI01000213.1:925-1719 GCA_003486645.1 Cyanobacteria bacterium UBA11370
ATACGACCAAATCCATTGATACCGACTTTCACGGGTGCCATAAGAAAATCTCCGTTTAGTTGTTGGTACAAATTATGCCGTTGAAAGCGAGGGGATACAGGTTGAAAAAATGACATCCCAAACTTAGCCAAGGCATTGTTTTTAGGTTGGATCAGCGTTATCAGTTAGTCTAGGCTGTATCCAAACTTTCTTTAGGATTTCTTTAGGATGCCCCTACTATTCTCTACCTCCGGTTTCTAGTTTTCACCCGATACATTGAAACTCTATTTTCACAGAGCTTAGTTTGTCAAGACTCTTCAAGGTGATGTTCCCGCTCATTTTTTAGGATACTTGATTTTAAGTCTGCTAAAACGGATACTAAATTTCCGATTATCAATCTTATAAAGCTTTACCCAAGAAAAACTCAATGTCGTCTACCCTAGATCGGATAGTTATTCTCCAAGGCTTCGCTTAATGAATAGCCCCATAAATAATGAATGCTAGGGAATTTTAATGAAGATCAATCTTGGATGAAGGATAAATTCCACGAATAAATTGGAGAGCTTGCATCCAATAGTTTTTTATCCCTGATGCCTCATTCTTTTTTTTCATAATTTAAAGATAATTGATTGAAACTGACGTTAAGCTGGCTAAAGTGACCTAGAAAAAATGAAATAAATATGAATGCAAAATGAGTTAAAAATGAAATTAAGTTACTCTTCCTTTTAGCATAATTTTATGATATAAAAAATATGGAAAGGGAGTAGCTCCTGGTAGGTAATCAACCAGGACATCTGAATCAACATACTGGCGAT
>DNGI01000213.1:1925-2178 GCA_003486645.1 Cyanobacteria bacterium UBA11370
CTGAATCAACATACTGGCGATGAGCCTGGTTCAGGTGACAAGTTTTTTAATTATTCAGTTCAGTATCATAGGCTGAAGCTGTAGAAACTTGGGAGCGAGACTTTCACTAAGTTCATTTCACTAAATTTATCAGTGATGTGAGCTTGGTGGGGTCTTGTTTGTCTCATCAAGCTCTATCACAAAGTTAGCAATTTTTGGAGCTTGATAGAATGTTAGCGGCTTTTACAGCAGGTTTATTACTGATTACAATTTC
>DNGI01000213.1:2416-5638 GCA_003486645.1 Cyanobacteria bacterium UBA11370
GATAAGACCTTTTTTATTGGGGTCATTCTTGCTATGCGCCATTCACGACGATTAGTATTTGTGGGTGTGATGGCAGCTTTAGCGGCAATGACGTTGCTATCTGTATTATTAGGACAAGTCGTTTCCTTACTCCCTGAACACTATATTCATTATGGTGAAATTGCCTTATTTCTGGGTTTTGGGTTGAAGCTACTTTACGATGCGACTCAAATGCCTGCAAAATCAGAAAGCACAGCAAAAGAAGCGGCTGTCACCGTTGCTAAACAGGACGAGGATGGAACCATTACTCTATCTCCCACTATAACGATTTTACTTCAAGCGTTTGCCATGACCTTTCTCGCCGAATGGGGCGATCGCACCCAAATTAGTACCATTGCCTTAGCGGCATCCTATCAACCCGTAGGTGTTACGGCGGGTGCAATTTTAGGACATGGTATTTGTACGGCGATCGCCGTTATTGGCGGACGTTTAATTGCGGGTCGAATTTCAGAACGAGTGGTAACAGCGTTAGGCGGTTTGCTATTTTTAATTTTTGGTGCGGTTGCCATCTGGGAAGGACTTTAAACCCTTAAACTTAGTCTAAAACAATGCCCCAATCTAAACCTTATCAACCCTCACTCCTGAGATTCCTGCACGGTGTTAATGCTTTAATTGCTGTGTTGGCAATTCTCACGTCTTTTCTGGTTTATAACACCTACGATGGACGGTTTGGTCAACTTCCGCTACCTCGAATTCATGATATTATCGGCATTCATGGTACGTTTGGCAAAATCTTGCTTCTCGCGTTAATGCCTGCCTTTGCACTATACAGTTTCCATGTAGGATATCAACGCCTAGTTCAACCGGATTCCTTTCAGAAACTAACTCAATTAAATAAACCCATTGGATGGTATAGCCTACAACGAATTGTGAATACCTTAATGCTGCTAGCGGTAACATTTTCCTTAACTTCAGGTAGTATGGTCAAAGAAGAATGGCTTCCGGCTGGAGAATTAAATCATATCTGGTACTATCTGCACTTAACGGGATGGGTAGTATTAGTATCCTGTCTAGCACTTCATGTGTTAATCAGTGCAAAAATAGGAGGATTACCACTGATTGTTTCCATGTTTAGTCTGAAGTATCATTCCAATGATACTCCTCGAACCTGGTTTGAACAAATCCGTTCTTCACTACGTCGCAAGTAAGTTATGAAAAGAAATCTCATCCTCATCATTGCAGAAATCTTAGTCATGGGTGGAATTGTATTTGGTTGGATCTCACCTGTGTTATTTCCGGCTGAAGACGTATCTCTTGAGAAGGATTAATAATCAGGTATAAGTGGCATCAAAATTCGGGATTGGAAGACAAATAAAAAACGAGTTTCTGTCTAAAGAAAGAAGTAAAAACTGATAATTGTCTTTCTCTTGATAGACAGAAAATAAGGCATAGTTGCTCGATGATGTAGCACAAGCTTTAAAAGCGTTTTGTGCAATCCAGACACGGAGTAAATTATGAATCATCGACTCACAGCGATCGCTACAACTGGAGCGATCATCACTTCATTTTTCTTTGCACCTATCAGTGCGGTGATGGCAAAACCTAGCAGTAAGCTGCCCACAAACATGATATTGGCAGCAGCACCCAATGGCAATCTACTCAAAGATATCCCCTTCTCATCTACCGTATCAGACGGTAGCGTGATCGGCGGAACAATCTCGATTACCCAATTTGCCTATAGTAATGGTCAACTCCTAGCCACGGGAACAATCAACGCTGTAGCTACTATCAACGGTACTACAACTAATGTCATTCAAACATTCACAACTCCAGCTACGTTAACCAGTAGCACAACCAAAGCCGCAAGTTGTGACATTCTTTTCCTAGATCTTGGTCCAATCTTCCTTGACGTTCTCGGTTTGACGGTGGATTTGTCGGAGATTGTGCTAGATATTGATGCTGTGACAGGTTCAGGCAACTTATTAGGAAACTTGCTTTGCGCTCTTACCGGATTGCTTGATGGTGGACCTCTGGCTAGTATTCTTCAACTCATCAACCAAATTAACAATATTCTAGCGGGATAATTAGCTAGTAATTTTATCAAAGGGTAGGTGAATGGTAAACGTTGCTCCTTGACCTACCCCGATACTGCTAGCAGTAATTGTTCCCCCATGCGCTTCTACAATACGCCGTGCGATCGCCAAACCTAACCCCGTACTATTCCCTTGACGGGATTGATCGGCTGTATAAAACTGTTCAAAAATATGGGGCAAATCTTTGGGGCTAATTCCTACACCGCGATCCCGAATTTCCACAGCAATCATACCCCCTTCAATCTTACCAGAAACAGAAACTAGAGAATCTGAGATTGATTTTTTAATCGCGTTATCCAATATATTTAGAAAAGCTTGCAAGAGCCGTTCTGGATCTGCCTCTAGCTGAACATCAGGAATATTCACCTCAATCCCCACATTTTTAGAACGCATTCGCAACTCCATCGCTCTGACTGCACGATTAATTAAATCTCGCAGATTTAAAGGTTGTTTTTCCAGTGGTGCAACACCTGCTTCTAAGCGTCCCAAATCCAACAAATCCTGAATCAAACGAGATAAGCGCGTTGTTTCATCTTGAGCCGTTTGAATAAAGCGATCGCGCAAATCTATCTCCTCAACTGCACCATCTGCTAAAGCCTCTAAAGTAACCAAAACATTACTAACCGGAGTGCGTAATTCGTGAGATACATTCGCTAAAAATGCCCGTCGTTCCTTATCCAAAGACGCTAATCGTTGACTCATTCGATTTAACTCTGTAGCCAGTTGACCGAGTTCATCTTCTTGGCGAATATCTAACTGTCCTCCTAAATGACCTCGACCTACTTCAATCGCAAAATTACGCATCGATTCAATCGGTTTTGCCATATTACGAGCCAGCCATGCACTAATTAGGGCACAAACCAAAACGGTAAACAATAACGTACCTAAAATTGTCAAAATAAGAGTACGAAACTGACGTTGAAATTGGTCAAGGGTGATAGACATTCGCAACACACCCAATAACTGACCATTGCGGGTAACAGGTTTAGCAACAAACAAGCGGTCATCATTAGTTAAAACCCCTTTAGCGACCCCCTGCACGACCTGATTTTGCAGCGCTTCACTCACACCAGGAACCTGCGACCAATCGGTTATTTGCCGATCAATATCCGGGGCAGATGTAAACAGTAAGCGACCATCCGCTTGAAAG
>DNGI01000213.1:5839-6136 GCA_003486645.1 Cyanobacteria bacterium UBA11370
GTAAGCGACCATCCGCTTGAAAGAATCGCAACGTTACTGATTCCCGCGAACCATACCGTTCTATCAACACTTTCACTCGGTCGAATTCATTTTCCTCTAAAGCATCCGCGACACTCTCACTAAGGGCTGTACTCCAAGCATCTAAATCCGCCTGTCGTGTCCTCATAAAATAGCCATAAAACGACCACAGAATGTACCCAGCGAGGATAGAGGTTCCTAGGGCTGTAAGTGCTAAGTAAGTAACAAATAGTTTTCGGTAAATCGAATCCCAGCAAAGGCGAATGGGAAATAGCATTT
>DNGI01000213.1:6379-6681 GCA_003486645.1 Cyanobacteria bacterium UBA11370
TTAATTAAATTACGATTATTAAGAGTTGAGGGTTGATTATTCATTCTTCATTGCCCTCAGCGATGCCCCCTCATCTCAAACTTTAAAATGCGAGACTGGGGCGTAAAAAACTAATTGTAATATAATTTTAGGCTGGGTGATAAGTTGGTTTTAATTCAAAATTTAAAACTTACAACTCAACACTCAAAACCTTTAAAACCTTTCCTTTTTCAAGGACTGTGACCTGATGCACGTCCGCGTAGCACAGCTTTTATTCGTGCTAGGAGTTCACGAGTATTGAACGGTTTGGTGATATAGTCGTC
>DNGI01000213.1:6887-7420 GCA_003486645.1 Cyanobacteria bacterium UBA11370
AACGGTTTGGTGATATAGTCGTCTGCACCAGCTTCTAATCCCCAAACTTTATCAATAGCTTGGTCTTTAGCCGTTAGCATCAATATGGGGACTTTAGAAAAGGCTCGGATACGCCAGCACAATTCCATGCCATCAATTACCGGAAGCATCAAGTCTAAGATAATAACATCGGGCACTTCTTTATGAAAAAGCTTGAGTGCCGTCTGTCCATCCGCTGCTGTTGTCACCTGATAACCTTCTTTAATTAAGGCATAGCTAAGACTAGCCCGCAATGCCTCTTCATCATCTACGAGTAAGACGTGTGTCATTGTGGGTTTACGGTTTACTTAATTAATAATTATATCTATCTACACTGTTATGAACCAGTATCAATTTTTCAGGAAGCGATCGCTCAAAAATTAGCCATTCTTTCACCCTAGATTCCTACTCATTCTTCACTAATCTATCTAAAGATAGATGATTTGTTCACCGATATTAATTCCTATAATTTTAGTCTCCGCGTCATCATCAGTAACTGGCACATAGAGTAGGGT
>DNGI01000213.1:7674-13189 GCA_003486645.1 Cyanobacteria bacterium UBA11370
TTGGTCTGACGCACCCTACAAGTTGATTTAACTGTGACACTTGCGTAAGTCCTAATACTTTCAAATTTGGGAACAAACCCTCATCCCCTCAAACTGACTGCCAAATCTTAATCTTGCGATCGCCACTCCCACTCACTAAAATATCCCCATCTGGATTAAAAGCCACGGAACGCACAGGTTGAGAATGTCCTGAGAGCCTAGTTAAACGTTTGCCGTTATGAGGATTCCATAACTCGATAATAGTGCCACTCGCACTCGCTAGGGTCTGACCATCGGGACTAAAGGCAAGGGAAGCAACCCCAGACGTTTCAGTGGACCAGGTGCGTAACAATCTCAGAGTATGGGGGTTCCAAAGTTGGATAACTGCGCTGCTACCGCTGGCGAGGATCTGACCATCCGGGCTAAAAGTCAGTGCGGTAATGCTGCTCGATTCACTAATAAAAGTACCTACAAGTTTACCGTTATGAGGATTCCAAAGTTCAAGCGTGCCATGTAAAGTGCCAATCGCACAGGTTTGACCCTCCGGACTAAAGCTAACCAAACGCGCTGAACTGGAGTTTCCACCTAGAACACGCAACAGTTTACCCGTCCGTACCGCCCAGACTTTAACTTCCGAGTCCCCAACACTAATCAGAGTCTGACCATTGGGGCTAAAGGCAATATCTCGAATTCGTTCCGGACGACCGAAGAACGTTTGTAACAAGTCTCCGTTCGGTAACGACCACAGCTTGATGGTTCGATCATAACTCCCGCTGGCTAAGGTTTCACCATCTGGGCTAATCGCTAGGTCACTAATTCGGTTGGTATGTCCAGTCAGGGTATTGAGGAGTTTTCCAGTCCGTAGCGACCATAACTGAATCGTTTTGTCCTCACTAGCGCTGACTAAGGTTTCACCATCGGGGGTGATCCCAATGGAACTAACCGCCTCCGTATGTCCGGAGAGGGTACGGCGCAACTTTACCTTTTCCCAAGCGCCTGGTAAGGCTACAGGGGGTAGTAAGCTGGAAATCAGGGAGAGAAAGGATCTGGACTGTTGGGGAGTGGGCGATCGCGGCTTCTGGATAATGGATTGCCGGGGCGGTGGGGGGGGTGTTGGCGATACAATATCTTCGATACAGCGTAAAATCATCTGAGCCGTTTGAGGTCGCTGACCCGGAAACGTTGCCATTAAGTAATCAATTAAATCCGCTAATTCTTTGGAAATCTGGGGCGCACTTTCTCGCCATTGCAACTTGCCAGTCCGAGCATTTTTATCAAACTCAGTTGGGTGTTTTCCTGTTAGTAAGTAAACAAAAGTACGACCGAGAGCAAAAAAATCCGATTGGGATACAGCATGACCTTCAACTTGCTCAGGTGGCGTATAACCAGCGGAAATAATTACTGTTCCGGTAACATTTCCTTGTTGTTTTTGTAAGTAGGTTTCGGTTACTTCTCGAACTGCACCAAAGTCAATAACGGCGAGTTGTCCATTGGGGCGAATCATGATGTTAGACGGCTTAATATCCCGATGGATCAGTTCTTGTTGATGAAGTTGTGCCAGGATTTCTGCAAGTTGTTTTAACCAGGCGATCGCTTGGTCTTCACTAATCAGTCGATTCCCTTGATAGGACCGCCACTGCTTTAAGGTTATCCCATCAATTCTCTCCATTACTAAACAGTGAAGGGGTTCATCTGTGCCTTCTGACCACATAAAATAGCCATCGGGATCAACTTTGGGAATACCCGGATGTTCTAGCCGACTCAATACAGCCGCTTCTCGTTGAAATAGAGCGATCGCTTTTTGTTTAGCCTCGTTGTTGTAGCATCGATCCAGATGTAAAACTTTTAGAACTTTGGGAATACCGCGATCATCTACCTCAAAGGTTTGACCAAACCCTCCTTTCCCTAGTTTTTGTAGGACACGATAGCGGTTTTGAAGTAATACATTTTGCTCAATCATGAGGATGGTGGCAAATGAAACTAGGGAGTGGGGAGTGGGGAGTGGGCAGTAGGGGAATTTTCATGCGTGATAGTGTACGCTGTTAATAAGGGACTACTTAGCAGTATTACTGATCTCTCCTCTGCTTTGCCACTGATACTAATTTAAGCTCATCTGATACTCAGAGTCCTCTATTCTTCTAGATTCTGGATCTTGGCTCTTAAATTGTTATACCCATTTAAACAAGAAATGTTGCACATGAGTTACTGAAACTCTGACAGAGTGCGTTTTCTCCAATCCAAAATCAAAAATGCTATTACCTAAATAGGTACTATAATTTTCCTTCAATTTTCGCCATGAGATTAAGAAGGTTCACCCGTGCATATCCGATAGCTTGGGGAGATTTATCTTCTAGCATCGATAAAACGTTACTAAGCTGATCTTCAAGCGGATTTCCACCTTTCAAAGTTCGGTAAAGTCTGTCTATAACTCTGGTCAAAATCAGGCGAATTTGGATCGCTTTAACCTCCTCTTGCTCCTCTTCCTTGACTAAAGCATGACTTCTGAGTAACCCAAGTTGACTTATTGATTGAGTTTTGCAAACCGTTGCCATATCTTTACAGACCTGCTCAATGAACTCGTTAGTTACATATTTTAAAATAACGGGTTCAATCGTAAAAATCGCTTCTTTCCCTTCAGTATTGGGTTCTTTTTCAAGCAAGGAACGCCGTTTCAGGGATTCTAAAGCGGCGAGTAATTTGGATAATGATGATACCGAATACTCCATATCTGCTCTTAATTCTGAGACAGAAATGGGCTGATTTTCAATAGCTAACCAATAAATAATTTCTTTTTCTAAGCTTGATAACCGTTCAAATTGTTCGTTTAAAAGATTGGGGAGAATATCACCAATCACTAACGTACTTTGGTCTAAAAATTCCGAGATATTCCCATCGAATAGTTCTTGAATAGTAGTAGCAATAATTTTTAGCGCTAAGGGATTTCCTCGATAGAGTTGGATCAGTTCTTCCAAACCCCGCTTCACACGGGAAAACCCTTTCGTTTCTAAGATCCGTTTAGCATCATCTTGACCTAAACCTTTGAGTTTTAAGTCTCGCACAGGTAGAGTTGCTCCCGCTAAGGAGGAAATTTCTGTGGGTTTTTCTCGACTAATCAGTACCATACAACTTTGATGACGTTCTTCTCCTACACGTCTAATTAATTCTCCATAACCCTCATACCCCTCTCGATATTGACCCGCCAGTTCCTCAGAACGCATCACGGTTTCAACATCATCTAAAAACAGCAAACACCGATGAGTTTGTAAAGAGTCAATCAACTGTGAGACTTGACCCTCTAGAGTTTCTGCTAAATCAATTTGTTGCTCCTCGGATAAAAATTCAATCAGATCCGCGAGGATATCTGAAACAGGTGGTGCATTCCGCAGCGATCGCCAAATCAGATACTCAAAAGATGGCTGAATTTGTTCGGCTAATTTTGCCGCCAGTGCAGTTTTACCAATCCCACCCATTCCTAACACCGCCACTAACCGACAGTGTTCTTGGATGATCCATTGTTCTAACTCCACCAATTCAGCCATGCGACCGTAAAAGATGGACGTGTCAATGGATTCTCCCCAATCTTGGCGGGTATTGGACACGATAGAACTGGGGCGATCCACAACGTCTTCCCAATTCAATCCTAAAACATGACAGTACGCCTTGAATGCGGCGGCACTAATCGGTTGTCGTCCCGCCAAAAACCGTTTCCACGTTCCAGCGGAAATCCCGTTGGCATAAGGTCCTCCTGAACACCAAGTTTTATCAGGGTCTAAGACCTTACTCGCTTCCACAAAGCAGGTGTCGTCGTCATCGAGACTCCAACTCCACCCCTTTTCATTTCTGGCTTGCTTAATTCGAGCGATTCCCAGGCGAGAGGCTTTAAGAGTCGGCACAATTACACCCTAGTGTTGTTATTGTCAAGATCAATGTTAGATCAGGTTGTCAACTTCTGGATCAACCGAAAGATCCATGCCTTACAGATCTTAAGCTGATCTGGCAAAACTTAATGCCTATCAACGATTCTAGAGATAGGAGAGTTAATTGAAATTTCGCATAACTCTCAACCCGGTTAGAGAGAGTTCCGAGGAGAAGCAAACCAAGCATTATTGTTTTACAGGAGGTGCTAGATGTCAGAATACATCGAATGTCCACAGTGCGGCAAAAAAACTATCGTGCAGCGCCAGGAAGACCTCTACCAATGTTTAGCTTGCGACTTTAAGCGGGATTTTTCTCTGGCTTCTAAATCTAAATCCCAACCTAAATCAGACAAGGGAGTTTTCTGGCTTAGTATAGCGGCAGCAACTATCGCCTTCTTCCTGGTAAAGGTTAGAAATCCCGTTCCTAATACTCCAAGTTTTCAGGTTCAATCATCTCCAACGTCTACAGCAGTGGTTCCAGAGAACAGAACAGAGTAAAAAGACTTGAAACGTTCTCCCCAAAAACACAGCAAATTTTAATTAGATAGCTGGAAAGCCAGCCAAAAATTATCAAATGCGTTCTGGATTGTCTCAACAGTCTGGTAGCGGATGCTGTGTCCAAAATTGCGGTTGAAATGAATCGTCTTTGTCATCGGGAGTTTGATTTCCTATGTGTAAGCTAACCCGCGATCGCACCGAGTCAATATCCCAACTGTTAATCATCTAGAGGTTTTACCAATGAGTTCTCTGACTATTATTAAAAACGTATCAATCGCAATGGTCGGAGCGACCGTCATGAGTCTAGGAATGACCACTGCTGCTCAGTCATTGACGTTGCTTTCCACTAGCACTGGACAACTTGGATCAATTAATCCAGACACGGGAGAATTTATCAAAATTGGCGATACTCCAACCTTCTGGGATATAGCATTGAGAGAAAACGGCGATCTGTTTGGTGTCTCTCAGAACGCATTGCTCTACCAAATCGATCCAACATCTGGTAGCTCTTCTTTAATTGGTCCTCTGGGTTTCAGATTAAATGCTCTAGGATTCTCTAGCGATAATGTGCTTTACGGAGCTGGAAACTCTAGTATTTACACCATTGATACAGCTACAGGTCAAGCCTCATTTCTATCAAGTATTCCTAATTTTACCAGTACGGGTGACGTAGTATTTAATCCGGCAAACCAAGGCTTTTTGGCAACATCGACAGGGCCAGGGAGCGATGCTTTGTATTCTATAAGTACAACAGGTGAAGCTATTAAAATTGGTGAGATTGGTTTTAGTGGTGTGATGGGTTTGTTCTTCAATCAAGGAATTCTTTATGGCTATACCGTTGATCGAAAACAGCTCATTATTGACCTAGAGACAGGAGTCGGTACTTTTAATAAAAATGTAACCGGAACTAACGGTAACATTTTTGGCGCAGCATCCTTACCCTCAACAGGACCAGCAACAGGTTCAGGCTCCACCACAGGCTCAGGCTCCACTACAGGTTCAGGTTCCACCACAGGTTCAGGTTCCACCACAGGTTCAGGTTCCACTACAGGTTCAGGCTCCACCACAGGTTCAGGTTCCACCACAGGTTCAGGTTCCACCACAGGTTTAGGTTCCACCAC
>DNGI01000213.1:13467-16395 GCA_003486645.1 Cyanobacteria bacterium UBA11370
GGTTTAGGTTCCACCACAGGTTCCTCAACGTCCGTTCCAGAACCCTCAACGGTGTTCAGTTTGTTAGCGTTAGGTTTAGGTGCAGCAAGTATGAAATTTGGAAGTAAACGGTCACAAAAAGCTCTACATTCTAACCGTAGGTAGTTAAGCCGAGTAACAGCATTTTAAATTTTAAATATCTCTTCCACCCTAGGGGTTGATTGGCATAGTCTTCACGCTAATCAGTCCCTATTTTTTATCTTTATATGGTCAATGTTTCCGATCAATGGTAGAGACGTTGCATTGCAACGTCTCTACAGGGTTTTGGTAACTGTGATTCAAGGGGGTATATTAACCGAATTTGGTATAAAATTCAAAATCCAACATAGTATCACGGAGACGGTATTTCTTCAGTCGGTAATGGCTCTCCTGGATTTGTAGGTGATGGTGATTGTTCAGGATCTAATTCTTGAGAACTATTAGAATCTTCCGTCTTCGTTTGCTGCCATTCTGATATGGGTCGATTCACAGCATATTCAAAATCTATCGGAACTAACAACACTTGCAACGATTTAGATTGATCAGACCATGGATCGACTTGAGCATATAATAAACTACGATTAAAGTCGGGTTTTCCCAACATGATTCGATGAGTTTCTTTATTGTTTAGCTCTACTTTTACAATGGCTTGAGGTTTGTCTAATCCATACTCCTTAATTTGGTCAGCCGGAACGGTAAAAGAGCGATCGCTTTTCCCCTCTACTACCAAATCTAACAAAAACGCAACAGCCGCATTACTCGCTGGCACATCCTTCGGGTACTTCATTTGCCAACCCATCACATCTTTCCCAACGCGCTCAAACTTTAAAATCTTTTTAATCTCTTGATTCAGATAAATCGTTATCGATTGAATCTGCTCTTGTTTAAATGAAAAGATTGGTTTCTTTGTGTCTTTAGCTGTTTCCTCTTGAGGTTCTTTCTTAACTTCATAAAAATAAACAAATCCTCCCATTAATAGGGCTGAAACTAATAAAATAAGAGTGGTTCGCTGTAGCTTCATTAGCCAATAACACCATTTTGGATTTTGGATGCAAGGATTTTGGAGGATATACTCTGTCAGAGTTTCAGTAACTCATGTGTTGCATTTCTTGTTTAAATTGATAGAATTTTTAGTTTTGAAGTGTTGAGTAAAAATAACCACTCACTAATAACCAATCCTTAAAAAATTAACGCCGCCGCCACCACATTATACCCGCTGTTGCAAACCCCAATAACGGCACAATCACGAGTGCTGCCCAACTTAATAGTACAGCTTGCACTGACGTTAAGTTAATTCGGCGGTTTTCTTGTTCTTTGGGGCGAATAGAAAGCGCTTGTTTATCCCGTTTACTTAACCAACTCACGGAGTTGAGAAAAATATCACTATTTAATACCTGGGGTTGGTCAAATAAACCATTTGTTACAAACGTAGAGTTTCCATAAACCACCAATCGGGCTTCCTCATTATTACTCGTTTTAGTATCTGATGAAGGAGAAGATTCGACAGGTTCATCAGGAGAAGGAGTGGGTGAACTATTGGGAGTTTCTATTGGTGTAGTCTCTGGTGTCGGTGAGGCTTCTTCACGTATAATCGGTTCAGGTTTGGGTTGAGAAAATGCTGTTTCGGCTTTAACTTTACCACTCAAGGCTACACCTAAAACTAAGGGACCAGGGCGATCGCCTTTTTCTTCATTAAACTCCAACGGTTGGTCTTCAGGCGTGTTTTCTCCCCAACTTTGTTCATTCGTTAATATTAACGGAGTTTCCTTAATCCCTTCTACTGGTTTTGTTTCCACAGGTCGCGCCACCGGGTATAACGAAAATCCATTACCAAAATTTTGGGTAATAGGATGATTGCCATAATTAAGTACCAGCGCTGTTGCCGGATTAAGACCTTCTAAACGAGGAGACGCATCAATTACAATTTGATTATCCAGGGTAACGCCCCAATCGGCTAGTAAGGTATCGAGTCCTGGATTTGTATCCGGATCTACCATGACTAACAAACTACCCCCCTGAGAAAGATACTCTCTCAATGCTTGGACTTCCGACTCAAATAAGGCGCGTTTGGGATTAGCAATAATAACTAGAGACGCATCTTTAGGAACTTCTCTTCGTTCAGCGAGATTAAGGGGTTGAGGGTTAAAATTTTTCTCTTTCAGTGCATTTACCGCTTGAGAAAGTCCACCTTCCACATCTTCTAGAGGACGTTCTTCATGACCCTGGAGGAAGTAAACAATATCGGTGCGATCGCTCGTAATTCGTTCAATTGCATTCGTTAGTTTAACTTCCGATAAACGCTCAGTATCGTTGACGGTTTGTACTAATTGTCGTTCAGTTCCATATTCTAAATACACTTCTCCCGGATACTGAACATTAAACTTTTGAGCGAGTGAGAGTTGAACTTGGGGGTCAACAAACTCAAATTCTAACCTCGCTCCATATCGACGATAATTTTCTAGTAGTTCCCGATCCGTTGGGTTAGGAATAAGATCAAATATCCAAACTTTCACAGGTTGTTCTAAATTTTTCACGACCTGTTGAGATAGCGGTGAGAGCGTAAATAACTGATTTTCCGTTAAGTCTATTCGCGCCGCATAGCGAACTCCCAAAAAATTAATTAATCCCAAAATTACGATCATCGACAGCGTAGCAATTAGCGCATTGGTTCCCTCCTGAGTTGAACGCCGTCCCCAAAAACCGGGTGCTAAACTCCCTAAAAATAATAGCCACAAGCCAATCATTACAAGTCCGGAAATCAACAATCCGACCGTTATCGGCGACCAATTCCCGGAAACCAACCTGGCACTGATGCCCATAATACTCAGGATTGGGCCAAGCCAAAATAGATATTTTAAATACTTCCAATTAATTGTGATGGTTTTCATAGGTTGTTGGTTGTTGGTTGTT
>DNGI01000213.1:16727-17912 GCA_003486645.1 Cyanobacteria bacterium UBA11370
TTGGTTGTTGGTTATTTGTTGTTGGTTGTTTGTTATAAAAACAATGACCAATGATTAATACCAAATTCATAAAGTACTGCTACACATAAACGATTCCCCTTGCATCCCCCTTAAAAAGGGGGACTTTGAGGAAATCTCTTGTTCCCCCCTTTTTTAAGCAGGGGGGTTAGGGGGGATCGACTAACTGTAGCAACAATAAATGAAATTGGTATAATGACTAATGACCACTGACTAATGACCACTGACTAATGACAAACAACAAACAACTAACAACTAACAACTAACAACAGACAACAAACAACAAATTAAGACCGTTGGAAGCGAAAAGCATTAATAGACTGGGCAGTAAGAAAGATGCCGAGAAGAATGTAACTTGCAAATAAAATGAGACTGCTAGTATCTAGAACACCCTTGACTAGATTATTATAATTTTCCAGCAACGATAAATGATTCAAAGCTGCTCCCACAAAACCACCAATACCTTTGGCAATTAAATCGATAATCCACAAAACCACACTCAGCACAAACGTCAAAAATGCTGCCAAAATAGAGCTATCGGTAAGAGAAGAAATAAACATTCCTAACGAAAGAATTGAAGCAGCTAGTAAGATTAATCCTACATGAGCGAGTAAAGGTACAGTAGCCGGGATTGGAGGACTTGCCGCACTCAGCGCGATCGCTTCATAAACGAGTAAGGGTGTGACCATAACTGTAAAAAAGGTTAGCACTCCTAATAATTTTCCTACCGCTACTGCCCAATTCGTGAGGGGTGACGTTGCTAACAGTTCTAATGTACCTCGCTTCCGTTCCTCCGCATAAAGCCCCATGGAAAGAATAGGTAACACAAACATAGCCAGTGAACCCATAACATTCAAAAACCCACCCAAAAATTCATAAGCAACATCCACCGAAGGCGTTGGGACTCCCAGTTGATCTCGCTGCGCTACTTGCTGAATAATCCCATCTGGACTCAACAGAATCCACACGAAAAAGAAGCCCGATAAAAACCAAAAAATACCCGCAAATACATAAGCAATGGGTGAAGCAAAATAACTCTGTAATTCCTTACGAAAAATTGCCACAATATTGGCAATAATAATACCCATTTACGATTTTCCTCCAAGTTGACATGAGGGGGTGTTAGCGCAGCGGAACGTAGTTCGGGGGTGAGGGGGTGAGGGGGTG
>DNGI01000217.1:0-22707 GCA_003486645.1 Cyanobacteria bacterium UBA11370
GCCCCCTGCCCCCTTGCCTTCTTCCTCCCCACACCCCCCACCCCACACCCCACACCCCACTCCCTCATAAGCACGGCAAGACACAGGCATGACTTGGATAAACTTAGCTAAACGTGCTTGGTCGATAGCACTATCAATCAGGGGTTGCCAGCAACTTACCACATTTCCGTTAGGCTGGCGATACACTCCTGGTAAAAATTTACCCCGTGTCAGCAAATCTAAACTCCACCGACAAACCTGACTCCAAAACCGCAAATCTCCTCCTACATAACTGTCCGTTTCTTTAAACGAACCGAGAGGAAGGGCTTGTAAAAATTGTATGGCTTCTGAGGGATTGAGACGGAACCCCTCAACAGTCCATAATTTCAGTTCTAGGGGTGGAGTTTCTGTACTAACCCAAGGCAGTTGAGTAGAAAGAATCGGGTATTCTCGAACTTCAGCGGATGAGGGTTGAGTGGGTAAAGTAACACCCTGTCTCTGCCATCGGTGCGCTAGGTTTGGGATACCTCCCTTACGAGTCTCTGAATTTGTAGTCCGATTCGACTCCAAAAATTTGTCAATTGAGATACGGTGAGACCCTAAAAATGCGGTAAATTCATCTTGCGTCATGGCAAAGGGATGACAAGAACTCTCCTTCCCACCAGGAGATTCTACAGATGCCATCGTGCGCCACATTTCTCCCCAAATAAATAAATAACCGCTAGTCTCGTTAGTGATCCAACTACCCTGTAAAATTGCCATTTAATTATTAGTCCTTAGTGATTGGTTGTTGGTTGTTGGTTGTTGGTGTTTCGTTGCTGTCCCTTATTTTTCAACTAACCCTTGATCACCCACAAACAAGAAACAACCAATAACAAACAACAAACCACAAACAACAAAATTCCATAAATGCTAGGATTGCGACAGAGAAAAAAAGATGGTAAAGAAAGAAGGACAGAGTACCGGATGGTAGAGTTTGACAAGTCAATATCTTTTGATGGACGGGATATTCGACTGAAAGTAGGTTTACTTGCGCCTCAAGCTGGGGGTTGCGTACTGATTCAGTCAGGAGATACGGCTGTTTTAGTGACGGCAACTCGTGCAGCTGGGCGAGAAGGCATTGATTTTCTTCCTTTGTTGGTCGATTACGAGGAAAGGCTTTACGCAGCAGGACGGATTCCCGGTGGGTTCCTACGACGCGAAGGCCGTCCCCCAGAAAAAGTGACGCTGATTAGCCGTCTAATTGACCGACCCCTGCGCCCCTTATTTCCCGGTTGGCTGCGAGATGATATTCAAATCGTAGCAACTACCCTGTCCATGGATGAACAAGTGCCACCAGATGTTTTGGCAGTGACGGGGGCTTCAATTGCAGTATTGCAAGCGAAAATTCCATTCTATGGCCCAATGGCAGCAGTACGGGTAGGTTTAGTGGGAGATGATTTTATTATCAATCCGACTTATAAAGAAATTGAAGCCGGAGACTTGGATCTAGTCGTCGCGGGTTCCCCGGATGGCGTGATTATGGTGGAAGCAGGCGCGAACCAACTGCCCGAACAAGATATTATTGAGGCAATTGACTTTGGCTATGAAGCGGTGCAAGAGTTAATTGCAGCGCAGCGAGAGTTGATGGAACAGTTGGGGATTGAAACGGCGGTGGAAGAGGTGCCAGAGGTTGCCTCGGAATTGGAAAATTTTATTCGCGATCGCGCTACTGCCCCAATCAAAGCGATACTCTCCCAATTTGACTTGGATAAAACGGGTCGGGATACGGCGTTAGATGAGATTAAGGACAATCAAATTTTAACGGCGATCGCTGAACTCCCGGAAGATAATCCGATTCGCATGGCGGCAACGGAAGATTCCCAAGCGGTGAGTAATTTATTTAAAAGCCTCACGAAAAAGTTGATGCGCTCTCAAATTGTACAAGAGGGGGTGCGCGTCGATGGTCGGAAACTGGATGAAGTCCGACCCATTTCGTGTCAGGTGGGTTTATTACCGCGACGTGTCCACGGGAGTGGGTTATTTAATCGGGGATTGACCCAAGTCTTATCGACGGTAACGTTAGGGACTCCAGGGGATGCCCAAATGCTGGATGACCTGAACCCAGAAGAAGAGAAACGTTACCTGCATCATTATAATTTTCCACCCTTTTCGGTTGGGGAAACGAAACCGTTGCGATCGCCAGGTCGTCGGGAAATTGGTCACGGGGCGCTAGCTGAACGTGCTATAGTTCCGGTGTTACCGCCCCAGGAAGATTTCCCCTATGTGATTCGGGTGGTATCAGAAGTGCTTTCGTCTAATGGTTCCACTTCAATGGGTTCGGTGTGTGGGTCAACCTTGGCGTTAATGGATGCGGGTGTTCCGATTACCAAACCTGTGAGTGGGGCGGCGATGGGTTTAATTAAAGAAGGGAATGAAGTCCGAATTCTGACTGATATTCAAGGAATTGAAGACTTTTTGGGGGATATGGACTTCAAAGTCGCGGGCACCGATTCTGGAATTACCGCGTTGCAGATGGACATGAAAATTACAGGACTTTCCCTCGAAACTCTCGCCCAAGCGATTCAGCAAGCCAGACCTGCAAGAATGCATATTCTAGAGAGAATGCTGGCGACTATTGGTAAACCGAATCAGGAAATGTCGCCGTTTGCCCCTCGCTTGCTCACGATTCGGATTGATCCGGATATGATTGGTTTGGTAATTGGCCCTGGTGGTAAAACCATTAAGGGAATTACGGAACAAACGGGGGCGAAAGTCGATATTGAAGACGACGGTACAGTCACGGTTTCAGCAGTAGAAGCGGAACGGGCGAAGCGGGCGATCGCTATTATTCAAGGTATGACCCGTAGACTCAATGAAGGGGATGTGTATGTCGGTCGTGTCACCCGGATTATTCCGATTGGTGCTTTTGTCGAAATCTTACCAGGGAAAGAAGGAATGATCCATATTTCTCAACTGGCTGACTATCGCGTTGGTAAGGTGGAAGATGAAGTTGCTGTCGGCGATGAAGTGATTGTTAAAGTGCGGGAAATTGATAACAAAGGTCGCATTAATTTAACCCGTTTGGGTATTCATCCCGATGAAGCTGCTGCCGCGCGGCAAGCCGCCAATTAGAATCGGTTGAATTTACGAATTTCCCCAACTTTAGACGGGGGAATTTGTAAAGGGTTTTTAATTGAAAAAGGGATAAGGTTCTTTTCAAAGGAGTATCCCCTTGTTGTGAATTTATCTTCACTAGGGCAGGGATATGGGCTGCTGGTTATTCAACTCTAGCTCATGTTCCTGCTCTGTGTTTGGAAAAGATTTTTAATCTTTACCGTAAGCGACCGGAGTACGGTTGTAGTCAGTATTGAGAGTGGATGATGATTCAAATTATATGGCTATGATTCCTATAGAAAAACCAAATTTTAGTTTTCCTACTATTTATAAACAACATCTTTGATCCAGCCGAATTCAGGAGTCATCCCATTTTGGATGCAAGGATGCAAGGATGCAATAATTTTCAAAGCCCTGCCAGTAGAGGGTTTCAATAATTCAAATTTTGCAAATTTGTTCCTCCTGGAATTGAGAACTGCTATAACAATGGTTCCTATTTTTTTGCTTCATCAGCTATTAATAGGAAACCCAAAAAACTGAAGTCAATCCATGCCAACGCCTTTGCTCAAGTTGATAGTATAGCTAGTCTATTGGAGTTGGGAACAAAATATTTAAAAAGAGAACGGGAAGGGAATGTTCAGAATTCATTCAGACTGGCTAGATATAATGCTGAGTAACTACACTAGTGCAGCGTGGCGGAAGTAACTATGCAGTTAAAAACGTTTAAAACGCTTACTATACAAGCTTTCTTGCCTTCTGCCTTCTGCCTACTCCTACGGAAAACGCTACCCGAACTGCCTTCTTGCACTAGAAAGTGGCAGAGGCTAGAGAAGTTACAAAAATTTAGAATCAGTGACCAGCCAATTGACAACTAGCTTCTGATCAACCACCGTCTCTGCTCAACTCCTAGTATAGAGCAATTCCCTGTTAGGCTTCCTAGAATTTGGTAATTATAACCATGATCACAATTCCCGGCTATCGCATTATTCAACCCCTCTACTCAGGTGCCCGAACCCTGGTGTATCGCGCAATTTCTGAGTCCGATCAAAAACCCGTCGTAATCAAACTACTCAAAAATGAATATCCAACGTTCAACGAACTCGTACAGTTCCGGAATCAGTATGCGATCGCCAAAAATTTAGATTTGCCAGGAATTGTTAAACACCTGAGTTTAGAAACCTACGGGAATGGTTTTGCTTTAATCCTAGAGGATTTTGGCGGTATTTCTCTGATTGAGGAGATGAGGCGATTAGGAAAGGTCGGGATGGGAGGAAATCCGGATTCTGTACGGGAGTTTTTGAATATGGCTATTCAGATTGTTCAAACCCTAGAAGGACTCTATCATAACCGAATTATTCATAAAGATATTAAACCCCAAAATATCTTGATCAACCCTCAAACTAAACAGGTTAAACTTATTGATTTTAGTATATCCTCCCTTTTACCGTCTGAGTTTCAGGGAATTCAAAGCCCTAACGTGTTAGAAGGAACCCTACCCTATATGTCTCCAGAACAAACCGGACGGATGAATCGGGGGATCGACTACCGCACAGATTTCTACTCTTTAGGAGTGACATTCTATGAATTGTTAACTGGACAACTTCCGTTTCCATCAAATGATCCAATGGAGTTAGTTCATTGCCATATTGCTAGGATACCTATTCCACCGATTGAAGTCAATCCAGCCCTTCCGCAGGTATTGAATGATATGGTGATCAAACTGATGGCAAAAATGGCAGAGGATCGCTATCAAACCGCGTTTGGTATCAGGCAAGATTTGGAACAATGTTTAGAACAATACTCAATCAATGGTAATATTACTCCCTTTAAGTTAGCCACGAGGGATATTTCTGAACGATTTGCTATTCCGGAAAAACTCTATGGTAGAGAGGCGGAAGTTACAACTCTTTTAGAAGCATTTGATCGGGTAGCAAACCGAGACGAAGAAACGACTCAATCCAAAATCCAAAATCCAAAATCCAAAGTCGAATTGATGCTAGTCGCTGGCTTTTCTGGGATTGGCAAGACAGCGGTTGTTAATGAAATTCACAAACCCATTGTACGACAACGAGGTTACTTTATCAAAGGGAAATTTGACCAATTTAAGAGAGATATTCCTTTTTCAGGTTGGGTGCAAGCCTTCCAAAGCTTGATGCAACAATTGCTCACTGAAAGTCATACTGAGGTGCAAAATTGGCAAGCAAAAATAGTAGAAGCCTTGGGTGAAAATGCTCAAGTTATTATTGATGTGATTCCGGAATTAGAACGGCTAATTGGGAAACAGCCTTCTGTACCAGAACTGGATGGGAGCGCTGCTCAAAATCGCTTTAATTTACTCTTTCAGAAGTTTATCCGAGTTTTTACAACCAAGGAACATCCCCTAGTTATTTTTCTCGATGATTTGCAGTGGATTGATTCGGCTTCTCTGAAGTTGATGGAATTGTTAATGAGTGATAGTGATACCCAGTATTTACTATTAATTGGAGCCTACCGAGATAACGAAGTATTTCCCGCCCATCCACTGATGTTGACATTGGAAGAGATTCGCAAAGCCAATGCTAAAGTCAACCAGATTACTTTAGATCCTCTCAATCAATCGTCTCTTAACTGCTTAATTGCTGATACGTTAAGTTGCCCTCCTCAAAGAGCTATTTTGTTAACAGAATTGGTTTTACAAAAAACACAAGGAAACCCATTCTTTAGCAATCAATTTCTTAAATCCTTGCATCAAGATGGACTTATTTCGTTTGATTTTAGTTGCGGTTATTGGCAGTGTGATATTGCCAAAGTCAGGACTCTCTCTCTCAGTGATGATGTTGTTGAGTTTATGACTATTCAGTTGCAAAGGCTACCCAAAAACACTCAAACCGTTTTACAAATGGCAGCTTGTATCGGCAATCAATTTGACTTAGCAACACTGGCAATTGTTTTAGATAAATCCCAAGCAGAAACAGCCGTAGCTCTTTGGAAAGCCTTGCAAGAAGGACTAGTTATTCCTGTTAACGAAATTTACAAGTTTTTCCTGGATGAATCAGGGTTCAGTACTCTCGATAACGAACAACTGACAGTCACTAATCAACAATTCACTATCCCTTATAGATTCCTACATGATCGAGTACAGCAGGCAGCCTATGGTCTAATTCCTGAATCTCAAAAAGAATTAACTCATCTAAAAATTGGTCAATTGCTATTAAAAAACACTCCTGAAGATAAACAGGACGATAAAATTTTTGATATTGTCAATCCCTTAAATATTGGCAGGAATTTAATCAACGAGCAAACTGAGAAGAATCAACTGATAAGGTTGAATTTAATTGCCGGACGTAAAGCTAAAACATCTACAGCCCATGTCGCGGCTGAACGCTACTTAACAGTAGCAATGGAACTTCTAGCCGCAGATAGCTGGCACATTCAATATGATCTAACACTAGCTTTATATGAGGAAACAGCAGAAGTTGCGTATCTCTGTGCTGATTTTGAACAGATGGAGCAATTGATATCAATCGTGCTGCAACAGGCTAAAACTCTATTAGAAAAAGTAAAAGTTTATGAAATAAAACTTCAAGCGCTAATTAGCCAAAATAAACCGCTACAATCCGTAGAAACCGGATTACAGGTACTGAAGGTTTTAGGAGTTACTTTTCCCGATCATCCCAGTTCATCCGAATTGGAAAACAATTTAGAAGAAATCAATTCTCTACTAGCTGGGCGAAAAATTGGAAGCTTAATTAACCTACCCGAAATGAAGTCTCCCGATCAGTTGGCAGCGATGCGGATTTTGCTCAATATTAGTGCGGCTGCCTTTTTATCAGCACCTGCTAGGTTTCCACTGATTGTTTTAAAAATGGTGCGTTTGTCGCTCGATCACGGTAATACGGCAGTGTCAGCTTATGCCTATGCTGTTTATGGCTTAATTCTCTGTGGAGTACTAGGAGAAATTGAATTAGGGTATCAATTTGGGCAGCTTGGAATTGGGCTACTAGAGCAATTTAATGCTCAACACCTAGAGTGTCGGACGAATTTAGTGTTTAATGGTCATATTCGTCATTGGAAAGAGCCATTAAAAGCTACGATTAAACCTCTAGGAGAAAACTATCAAATTGGTAGCGATCGCGGAGATATTGAGTATGCAGGCTATTGTGCATTTCATCAGTGTGAATATTCATTTTGGCTCGTTCAAGAACTGATAGGAGTTGAATGGAAAATAGCGAATTACATTCCCGTTTTTCGTCAACTCAAACAGCAGACAGCTTTAAACTATCTTGCTGTTTATTGGCAGTTTATTTTGAATTTGTTAGGGGAAACCGAAAACCCCTGTTGTTTGAGTGGGATGGCTTACAAAGAAGAAGAAATGCTGCCCCTCCATCAGTCGGCTAACGATAACCCTGCTTTGGCAAATTTATACCTGGCGAAACTCGTCCTTTTTTATCTTTTCCACCAGCTCCCTCAAGCAATAGAGGCGGCTGAATTAGCGCAGAATTATATGCCTGCAATGACAGGAATTTTCGTTGTGGCAATTTTCCATTTCTATGAGTCTTTAGCGAGATTAGCCGCCTACTCTAACCTGTCTTCCTCTGAACAAGAATGCTACTTAGAAAAGGTGACAGCGAATCAAGCATTGATGCAAAAATGGGCACACCACGCTCCCACAAATCATTTACATAAATTTCATCTGGTAGAAGCTGAACGGCATCGTATTCTCGGTCAAAATTTAGAAGCAATGGAACTCTATGACAAAGCTATTATTGGAGCAAAAGAAAACGATTATCTCAATGAAGAAGCACTCGCTCACGAACTCGCTGCCAAATTTTATCTAGCTTGGGGGAAAGAAAAAATTGCCCAACTCTATCTGACAGATGCTTACTACTGTTATGCCCGCTGGGGAGCTAAAGCGAAAGTGGAAGATTTAGAACGGTGCTATCCTCAATTGCTCACTTCTATTCTGAAGAAAAAAATGAATCAGCAAAACGACGATACTATTACTCAACTTATGGCGGGAACCCTAACCAGTACGGGTGGAGCAGATATTTCAGAATTGATAGACTTGACAACCGTTATTAAAGCGTCTCAAGCTCTTTCTGGAGAAATTAAGCTTGATCAGTTGCTTTCAACTTTAATCCAAGTATTGATGGAAAATGCTGGAGCAGAAAAATGCGCTCTCATCTTAGAACAGGCAGGTCAATTAGTCATTAGTGCCCAGTGTTTAGGGAATCAGCACTGTAACTGGGAATCTAGCACCCTTGGTAGCAATCAAACTCTGCCTCTCACCCTGATTAACTATGTCTGGCGTACCCAAGAAACCCTAGTATTTAATGATGCGAGTACACAAGCTACTTTTGCTGCTGATCCCTACATTATTGAGCATCAACCGAAATCAATACTGTGTACTCCTATCCAAAATCAAGGCAAACTGATTGGTATTCTTTACTTGGAAAATAATCTAATGACGGGTGCATTTACGCCCTCCCGATTGGAAGTCTTAAAAGTTCTATCCTCTCAAGCCGCTATCTCCCTTGAAAATGCCCGACTTTATGCCAATTTAGAAGAGTATAATCATACTCTAGAAACGAAAGTGGAGGAACGCACCCACGAACTCTCCCAAACTCTTGAGCATCTCAAAACCACGCAACAAGAATTAATCCAATCCGAAAAAATGGCAGCGTTAGGACAACTGGTTGCTGGTGTTGCTCATGAAATCAATACCCCACTAGGCGCGATTCGGTCATCTATTGGTAACATCGCCGATTTCTTTACAGATAATTTAGAAAAGTTCCCCGAATTTTTTCAAGAACTCTCCCCACAACGTCAGGAAGATTTCTTTGCATTACTGCACAAAGCTATTCAACAAACAGACTCGTTATCGACTAAAGAAAAACGACAAGCAAAACGAGCGTTAAAAGCCCAACTTGATGCCCAGAATATTGAAAACGCTGATAGTATTGCGAGTACCTTGGTCAATATCGGTGTCTATGATGATATCCGACCATTTTTAGCCTTGTTAAAAGACCCAGACAGTGACAATATTTTAAAAACCGCTTATAACTTGGCTAGTGTTATGCGAAGCGCCCGAACGATTAGCACGGCGACAGAACGTGCTGCTAAAATTGTCTTTGCCTTAAAAAGTTATGCCCGTTATGACTATGTGGGGGAAAAGGTACAAACCCATATTACTGACGGAATTGAAACGGTGTTAACCCTCTATCACAATCAACTTAAGCAAGGTGTGGAAGTAATCAGGAACTATACCGAGTTGCCTGGAATATTGTGCTATGCTGATGAACTCAATCAAGTGTGGACAAATCTGATTCATAACGCTCTGCAAGCGATGGATTATAAGGGAACATTAACAATTGATGTAACTCGGCAAAATGAGAAAGTTAGGGTTAGCATTACGGATACGGGTAAAGGGATTTCTCCGGAAATTATGCCGAGAATATTCGACCCATTTTTTACCACTAAACCGGCTGGAGAAGGCAGTGGCTTAGGCTTGGATATTGCCAAAAAAATTATAGAAAAACATCAGGGAGAGATTGAAGTGTCATCGATGCCAGGTCAAACAACGTTTACTGTCTATCTTCCCTTGAATTAAAGCAAAAAATTAAATCTAAAAAAGCAAACGATAAAAACCAAGCAATTTTTAGTTAAAACTGTTCAATTTACCCGCCATGTCTAAGCCAGCAATTTTATGTGTTGATGATGAAGTAGTCATTTTGGAAAGTCTGGAGATAGAACTCCGAAAAGCCTTTGATGATTCTTATTTTTATGAATTTGCTGAAAGTGCCAATGAAGCCCTCGAACTCGTGGAAGAACTCATGGCGGAGCAAGTAGATATCTTAGTTATTGTATCCGATTGGTTAATGCCGGGTATGAAGGGAGATGAATTTTTAATTAATATTCACAATAAATATCCCAAAATTGTTACACTAATGTTAACAGGTCAAGCCGAGCCAGAAGCTGTCGAACGCGCGATAAATCAAGCAAACTTATATGCTTACTTACCCAAGCCTTGGGATAGTTATAAATTAATTGAAACAATTAAATCAGGCTTATCAAATTTATGAATAAACCTGTGGTTATATGTGTGGATGATGAACAAACGATTCTAGACAGCCTTGAAATAGAGTTGCAAAAAAGCCTAGGCGATGAATATTTGATTGAAACGGCACTGGGAGGAGAAGAGGCTTTAGAGTTAATCGAAGAATTGATAGAAGATAACTATGAAGTGGTTTTAGTCATTTCCGATCAAATTATGCCTAATCTTAAAGGGGATGAGTTATTAAAGCGTGTGCATGAGATTTCACCGACAACTCTGAAAATTATGCTAACAGGTCAAGCGGATCTGGAAGCAGTAAGTAATGCCATCAAAGATGCAAAATTATATCGATACATGACTAAACCTTGGCAACCTGAAGACTTAAAATTAACAGTAAAGGAAGCGCTCAATAGTTATATTCAACAGAAAAAACTAGCCGAACAAAATGCTCAACTCCAACAAATGAATCAAGTGCTAGAGCAATTAAACCGCGAACAAGCAGCACTCATTAGTCAACTCCACGAAAATGAGAGTCGCTTGAGACAGTTTTTAGAAGCAATGCCAGTTGGTGTAGCAGTGCTAGATGCAGAAGGCAAACCTTACTTCATTAATCAAAAAGCAAAAGAAATATTTGGCAAAGGTGTTGTACCGCATACTACCACCGAACAATTATCAGATGTTTATCAAGTTTATCAAGCAGGTATAAATCAAAAATATCCGGTTGAAAAATTACCGATTGTGCGAGCCTTGAAAGGGGAAAGTGCGATCGCTGACGATTTAGAAATTCATCAAGGTGACAAAATTATTCCTCTAGAAGTTTGGGCGACTCCTATTTATGATGCTAAAGGTAACCTTATTTATGCTATTAATACTCTTCAAAATATAACAGACCGCAAACAGGCGGAAACCGAGCGACAAAAGTTTATTGAAGAACTGTTTGAACTCAATTGTAATTTAGAACTTGCCCTAGAATCTGAATCAGAATTAGCCAATGCGGCTAAACGTTTTGTCCCCAATGAATTTCTCTCTCATTTAGGACATAAAAGCCTGGTTGATGTCCAAGTAGGCGACCAAGTACAGCAAGAAATGTCAGTCTTATTCTCTGATATTCGGGACTTCACCGCGCTTTCCGAAACCATGACTCCTCAAGAAAATTTTAAATTTATCAATGCCTATCTCTCACGGATGGGTCCAGCGATAAGTGCCCATCAAGGGTTTATTGATAAATATATTGGCGATGCAATTATGGCACTGTTTAGTGGTGAAGCTGATAATGCCGTTAAGGCTGGAATTGCTATGCTTAATCAACTCGCTGAATACAATCAAAATCGGATCAATTCTGGTTACGTGCCACTAAAAATTGGGATTGGAATCAATACAGGTTCTTTAATGCTAGGAACAGTCGGAGAACAAAGCCGCATGGATACTACAGTCATTAGTGATGCGGTTAATTTAGCATCCCGCCTTGAACAATTGACCAAAAATTACGAAGCATCCTTGTTAATTTCTCATCACACATTAGCTCGTTTACAAGACCCCAGTCAGTATAATATCCGCCTGATTGAAAAAGTGAAGGTAAAAGGAAAATCAAAAGCTGTCGCTGTCTTTGAAGTTTTGGATGGCGATCGCGAAGAAATGCGAGACGCTAAGTTAGCTACAAAAAGTAGCTTAGAAGAAGGATTATTTCTTTACTATCGTCAGCATTTTAGAGAAGCAGCAGAACGCTTTCAAGAGGTATTGACCATTAACCCTTGGGATCGAGTCGCTCAAATCTATTTTGAACGCACTCAGCAACAATTATAAGAGGGGGAGTGGGGAGTGGGGAACAAATAACTAATCATCCCCCTAGCAATTCATGATTGAACTATTGCACAATAGATAGAGATTGTTTCTCTTAGTATTCTGCTATGCAAAGTGTAATTGCTGATGTCAAAAATTTGCTCTCTGATCTCATCTCTCGTTATCGCTCCCGGGTTGATTACTTAGCTATTCGGTTAGAAGAATCCGAAGGCAGTAGTATTGGCTTGCGGGGTGATAAGGTGGAAACTCTGAGTGAAAGTTTATCGATTGGAGGGCAAGTTAGAGTTTGTTATAAAGGAGGCTGGGGCTTTGCAAGTTTCAACCACCTTTCCACTTTATCTGAGCGCATAGAAGAAGCGATAACAGCAGCACGAATTGTTGGAGATACCGAAACAATTTTAGCTCCGATTGAGATAATACAAGATATTCGTCAATTTCCTCTGACTGGTACTGACCCCCGCCACATTACCTTAGCTCAGAAAAAAGCCCTGTGCGATCGCTACAATCAAATTCTCCGCCAATATGATCCTCGCATTACCACCACTACGGTACGCTATGGGGATAGCACTCAGCGGGTAATTATTGCTACTTCTGAAGGCACTTTAATCGAGCAATCTTGGGCAGATATTGAAATGCGTTTTTCGGCAACTGCCCGTCATAATGATATTGTACAAACGGGTCGGGAAACTACAGGTTCTCGCCAAGCTTATGAAGATATGACTAGTTTAGAGGAACAGGTACAAAGTGCTGCTCAACGTGCTGTAGATGCCCTCTCTATACCAACCGTAAAAGGGGGAAATTATACGGTCGTTATTGACCCTATTCTCACAGGTTTGTTTGTTCATGAAGCGTTTGGACACCTTTCTGAAGCTGATATGGCGTATGAAAATCCCGACTTATTAGAAGTAATGAGTATGGGTCGTCGGTTTGGCACGGAGGAGTTACAAATCTTTGATGGTGCAGCACCCCAAGGGCATCGCGGCAGTTATTGTTATGATGATGAAGGCACACCAGCAACCACAACTCAATTAATTAAAAATGGCATTTTAGTGGGTCGTTTGCACTCCCGTGAAACAGCGGGGAAGTTAGGCGAAACTCCAACAGGTAATGCTCGTTGCCTTAATTATCATTATCCTCCCATTGTGCGGATGACCAATACTTGGATTGAACGAGGAAAAACACCTGTTGCCGATTTATTTAAAGGGATTAAAGAAGGGGTTTATGCTCGAAATTGGTTGGGAGGAATGACTAATGGGGAAATGTTTACGTTTAGTGCAGGTGAAGCTTGGATGATTCGGGATGGTAAGGTTGCCGAACCTGTGCGAGATGTTACCTTATCCGGTAATGTTTTTAAAACGTTAGGGGATATTGAAGCCATTGGAGATGATTTTTATTGGGATGAATCCGGCGGTTGTGGGAAGGGTGGACAAAGCGGTTTAGCCGTAGGTTGTGGTGGACCTTCGTTGCGAATTCGGAATGTTATTGTCGGTGGTGAAGCGTAGGTTTTAGAGAGTAGGTGTTAGCTTTTAAAAGCACTTACAACAGAAGTCAGGAGTAGAAAAGGCTTCACTACTTAAACCCTAGTTTCTCATTGGCAGCGGATTTGGTAACGGATGTAACGGATGGGGTATTGTATCAGGTTCAAAAGACCTTTTCTATTAACGTAAGTTGCTAGTTATAAACTAAGAGATTGCTCATTGCTCATTGCTCAAAAGCCTGTCTTCAATTCGCCATTAGCTATTAGCTACCCTGATAAGGTAATTAGCAACATAAGTTATGACAAATAACCTATCCGTTACATCCGTTACCAAATCCGTTGCCAAATCCGTTGCCAAATGAGTGCGATCGCCTAGCTTTCAGCGTCTTGAATCCTGGTTGGTGGGTAGGCACTCCGGTAAAAGTGCATAAGGTCTTCCTCGCTAGAGATATGTGCGAATAGAACGCACTAGCCCCCTTTTCAGACTCGGATTCAAATCCATAAATCTCCGAGTCATGTTAGGACATGACAACTATAATTTACGCCAATCTCACAGAATTACTCCCTTCTCTCCTAATTGCACAGGTGACAACTAAATCTACCTCTGCTTTTAGTCTAGCGCCCCCCCTTTTGTGGTTGATTATAGGAGTTATTCTTTGCTTAGTTGAGCTATTTCTTCCCAAAAATTGGGCAAAACGATACCAATTCATGGCTCTAATTATGGGAATTAGTGCCCTGATCATGTCGTTCATTTTATGGAAAGCGGCGATTACCTTTAGTTTTGAATGGCAGTACATCATGTACGAAGGTTTTAGCTGGCAGATTATCTACTGGATGGGGCTATCTCTATCCAGCATAATTTGGTTGCGTCCGATGTTTGTCAAGCGCAAAGAGTTTGCCCTACCAGAGGCAATTGAAGCTAAAACTTTAACCGAGATTTTACCTGGAGAAACCGGACGAGTTCTGTATGAAGGAACCTCTTGGCAGGCGCGTTGTGCAGATAAGAAACTTGCGATCGCACCCAATCAAACTGTTTGTGTTCTTAGCCGAGAAGATAACACCTTAATCGTCGCGCCGGAGAACTGGTTTCGTTCTTAATTTGTATCCTAGCCGTTGGTAACAGTTATCAGTTGGTTGCCTGATTTATTGGGCTAAATCTGCGCCTACTCATCTGTCTCTAATATTTTTTGTCAATTTATTCACGTTCATTTTTTTACTTAGGAGATTCACCATGTATCAGTGGATGTTTATGGCTTTTATCGCCATCACCGGAACGACGTTAGCTGGTAGTATCAGGATTATTAAACAAGGGGATGAAGCATTAGTGGAAACCTTGGGACGTTATGATGGTAAGAAATTAGAACCGGGTCTAAATTTTATTACTCCGTTTATCGATCAGATCGCGTTCCAAGAAACCATCCGGGAAAAAGTTTTAGAGATTCCCCCACAAAATTGCATCACTCGTGACAATGTTTCGATTAGCGTTGATGCGGTGGTTTATTGGCGGATTATCAATCTAGAGAAAGCCTATTACAAAGTGCAAAATCTTAAAGCGGCAATGGTGAATTTAGTCTTAACTCAAATTCGCTCGGAAATGGGGAAACTGGAACTCAACCAAACCTTTACCGCCCGTACTGAAGTGAATGAAATGCTATTGCGAGAATTAGATATTGCAACTGCACCTTGGGGTGTGAAGGTAACACGGGTAGAATTGCGGGATATTGTACCCTCTAAAACCGTGCAGGGAGCGATGGAATTACAGATGTCAGCCGAACGAAAAAAACAAGCGGCAATTCTCACATCTGAAGGGGAACGGGAAGCAGTTGTTAACAGTGCGAGAGGGGAAGCGGATGCCCAAATTATTGAGGCTCAAGCCCGTCAGAAAGTAAAAATTCTGGATGCAGAAGCCCAACAAAAGCAGCAATTACTCAAGGCTCAAGGCGTAGCAGCGGCAATGGAAGTTATTGCTAAAAAGCTCAACAGTGATACCAGCGCTGGTAAAGCGCTTCAGTTTTTATTGGCTCAGAATTATTTGGAAATGGGTATAAAGATTGGTAGCAGTAATAGTACTAAGGTGATGTTTTTAGACCCCCGCACAATTCCAGCTACCTTGGATGGAATTAGTTCAATTGTGGGAGAGGTGAACTCTGATGGGGAATTAAAAACCCTGTCTTAGTTGTGAATAGAGGCATTTCGGCGGAACGTCTCTGTGATCAGGACTTACACTTGCATTGTCCTTAAACCACCAGTAGGGGTGCATATCAATGCACCCTCACGCTTATGTTGTATTCGTCTGTCCCTAAACTGCATAAGTTAACGTTCTGGGGATATATACCTTAGTAGAAAGCATCGAGGCAATACTTCCTATGTCTTCCACAACTAATTATATTGATCGCGTTTTCGCTCTGACTAATATTGAGCGAACTAAGGTAGGATTAGCCCCATTAACTTTTAATACTCAGTTGTTTACTGCGGCTCAGAACCATAGTTTGAGTATGGCAAATAATGACTTTTTTTCTCATATAAACCCAAATGGTTCGGATTCTTTTGATCGTATTCAAGATACAGGCTATCAATATTCAACAGCAGGTGAAAATATTGCGGCTGGTTACTTAACTCCAGAGGCGGTTGTGCAGGGATGGATGAATAGCCAAGGTCATCGTGCTAATCTACTTAATCCCAATTTCACCGAAATTGGTCTTGGCTACTTCTACTTACAAAATGACAGGGGAAATGTTAACTCCAATTCTTACTGGACACAAATATTTGCTCGTCCGCTTTCTAATAATAATGGTGTAACGAAAGTGGGAGCAGATAGCAATGATGACCTTTTAGGTACTTCTCGGAATGATAGGTTAATCGGTGGTAGAGGGAATGATTCGTTGAGGGGGAGTTCTGGTAATGATAGATTAAGTGGTTATTCGGGCAATGATATCCTTTTAGGTCATTCTGGTCATGATACTTTAAGCGGTGGTTCTGGTCATGACTATTTGAATGGTTATGGTAGAACTGATGCTGAATATGACACATTATCCGGTGGAAGAGGAGTTGATAAGTTTATTTTAGGTAACTCTTGGGGAGTGTTTTATTTAGGAAATGGTTTCGCCACAATTACAGATTGGAATTCCGCAGATGATGTGATTCAAGTTCGTGGCAATTCTGTTACACACTCCTACGGTTCTAGAACCTATTCCCTTAATAATTCACAAAACTGGAGTGGAACTTCAACACGCGATACAGCAATTTATTATGGCTCAGATTTAATTGGGATCGTGCAAGATACAACTAACGTTAGTTTTCATGACTTTCAGTGGGTCTAGAGGTCGATTAAATGCCTAATTTGCCAAGTCATTTAGGTAGGCTACAGGTGTATTCTGTTCAGATTGAAAACAATAGGCGATCGCTGATGCAACACCATAAGTGATAGATAAATTCTTACTCTAAGCAGGACAGTTCAATGATGGTTATTTTAGAAAAAACAAAAACTCAACTCAAACTCCGACACCGACCTTATTCAGTTTGGATCAGTATAGGAAGCTGGGTATTAGGGATTTCGTTACTTGCTCTACTCATTTATATCCAAAATCCCTGGTTATTTTATATCTGGTGGATGCCATTAGTTCCGATATTGAATATTCTCTTAAGTCTACTCATCCTACTTTTAGCTGGACAAGTTGTTACCTGCCATTTTGATAAAGATTACAATAGTTTAACTCTCAAACGCCACGGTTGGCTCAAAACTAAGATCATTTTTCATTCACTCGCCGACATTTTAGATGTCCAATTAAAATCAATGAGTTGGCGACATGATCAAAACGCTAGCTATCAGATTGTGGTTATTTTGAAATCAGGTAAAAACTTACCCCTTAGCTTTTGGGAATGGTCCGCTCTTAAAGAGAAATTAGAAGTGGTTAACATTATTCGCAAGTTTCTCGGTCTGCCACCTCAACGACTGACTTGGTAACATAAAAGAGGCAAAAGCAGCCTAATGTAAGTACAAATAGTATTCGTGTAGAGTCCCCAACGATTGCAATTATTTTTTCCCTGAATAAACCAATAGGTTCTGGCTTATGTTCGATATTTTTACGGCAAGATTATATTCTCAATTTATCCAACCTTCTGCCTTTTACCTCGTAACTAAAAAACTAGCTGTCCACCTAGAAGAGAACAGCTAGCTTTTTGTCCTTATATGCCCAGTGCCACTTAAGATTTATTCAGAAACGCCTGAACTTGTCTTAAGGCTATAGCACCAATATTGAATACAGCCCAGCCTCCAGCTAAGAGGATAGGTAACAATACGATCAGTAATCGCCAATCCATAGTCTTACTTCCCTCCCTTAAGACTTAAAGTTTCTTGAACTCTTCTCATATTTCTATACGGTGATGGTATCACAAATTAATCACAGTTGATCCTCCCCTAGCTGAAAGCCTAGGGGATTCTCAGAGGATGCTACGCAACGGGTTAAAACCACGTTGCGACCCATTACTCTCTAGTTTAAGAAGATTAAGCCTTCCTCGGGCAGTTAAAGACTCCCTAAACACTCCGGCAAAGCCCGAAGAGCTTACTTTTCGTTGGGATGTTGAGTTCTCTGACTGGGTTCTTTTGGGTCAGGTAAATCACTACGGTTTCACCACTCGGCTCATTATACAGCGAAACGGCAGATTTTAACCTGCCTACCCGTTTTCTTCCCCTGGCTGTTAGCGAAGCGATAGCGCAGCGGTAGCGAGGAACAAGCGTCGGCGTTAGCCTAGCGCAGGGGTTTCTAACGAGGTTTACCTATGAACTTTTTTTCAACCAGCTAAACATAGCCCGTAAATCTTTTCCAACTTCCTCAATCGGATGTTCTGCTTCTTGACGGCGCATCGAAGTAAATCCCGGTTTACCTGACTGATTTTCTAACACAAACTCACGCGCAAATTGACCCGATTGTATTTCTTGAAGAATTTTCCGCATCTCCGCACGAGTCTGTTCATTAACAATGCGAGGTCCACGAGTATAGTCTCCATATTCAGCCGTATTGGAGATACTATCCCGCATCTTTGCCAACCCCCCTTCCACAACTAAATCAACAATTAATTTAACTTCATGGAGGCATTCAAAATACGCCAATTCGGGTTGATATCCTGCGGCTACTAACGTTTCAAACCCTGCTTTAATTAACGCACTTAAACCCCCACATAAAACCGCTTGTTCGCCAAATAAATCGGTTTCTGTTTCTTCCCGAAACGTTGTTTCTAAAATACCCGCACGAGTACCCCCAATCCCTTTAGCATACGCCATCGCGCGATCGCGGGCTTGACCTGTGGCATCCTGATAGACAGCAAATAAACAAGGAACGCCTTCGCCTTGTTCATAAGTTCGTCGCACCAAATGTCCTGGTCCTTTAGGTGCAACCATAATCACATCCACTTCTGGCGGGGGTACAACTTGACCAAAGTGAATGTTAAAACCATGAGCAAAGGCAATAATATTCCCCGCTTTTAGATTGGGTTCAATTTCCTCTTTGTAAACCGTTTTTTGTACCTCATCCGGTAACAGAATCATAACTAAGTCAGCCGCTTTTGCCGCATCCGCAACCGTATGAACCTTTAAACCCGTTGCTTCAGCTTTAGCAGCAGATTTACTACCCGGATACAGCCCTACAATAACATTCATTCCGCTATCTTTTAGGTTGAGGGCATGGGCATGACCTTGAGAACCGTAACCGACGATTGCGATCGTTTTATCGGCGAGTAGGTCTAAGTTAGCATCCGTATCGTAATACATCCGAGCCATAGAAGCATCTCCTTGCTATAAGAGCTGTGATTGACTGCAAGCTCTTCATCTTACCATTTGTTGGTTGTTGGTTGTTGGTTGTTGGTTGTTGGTTGTCAGTTATAGCATTTCCAAATCATTTTTCTCTATTATTATGGGTTAGACCTTGAGGATACTTGCATCCTTAAATCATGGGGTATTGTTGCAGTATCTAATGAGGGACTTTTCGGAAAAACTGTTCCTCTAACTCGTTGCCAAAGTAGTTGCCATGCTACCGGATACATCATGGCTGGGAAAGCCAGGTTTGCGGCATATAATAGTTTCCTTTTTTTGAGTGCTACCAAACTCCAGTGTAATTTAATATAAGCCTCAATTTCTTCTAGTTTAGGCAGATTATCTCGATACTTATCACTAACCAAAGCATAAATCTTTTTCTTAATCAACAGATTGGTTTCCAGGCGCTTTTGTAGAGATAACATTTGATTATACGCTCCTGACCAATGCGTGCGATAAGCTAGACATTGATTAATAAAAACGGCATCTCCAAACTGGGCTATTTTAATCCAAGAATCAATATCATCAAAGTTCGCATCTAAACTCGAATCCCAACCCCCTGATTTGAGAAAAGCAGCGCGAGAGAAAGCAACTTGAATGGGAGTCCCAAACGGGACAAGTTCTAACAGCATTCCATAATGAATATCTTGCTGAGGAATATAGGATACTTTTTCCAGTCCAACTTGCCGAGTTCGGCTAATTTCAACCTCATTAGCATCAACTTGAATGGCTTGGCACGAACAAATTACCACACTTGGACATAAGGCGATCGCCTTAGCCATTTCCTCAATACAATTAGCAGCTAGATAGTCATCATCATCCACCAATTTGATCCAATCTCCCGTTGCTACGGCGATTCCTGCATTGACAGAAGCAGAGTGACCACGATTACTTGAATTGCGGTGATAAATTAGACGAGTGTCGCCAGCTTGTAACCGATCATTACGGCGATTTTGAACATAAGCTTGTGTATCGTCTGAGGAACAGTCATCAACCACAATCACTTCACAAGGCAATGTTTGATTTAAAGCGCTATCAATTGCCCGTCTTAGTAAGTTGATGCGGTTGTAAGTCACTATTACAATGCTGAATTTCATACCGTTTCTCCAACAAACTCTCTCAGCGTCTACACCGTAATTAAGTAAAGGTCTAAAATAAAATTTACGTCATCATTCAAATATATTTTTATAGGGATTTTTACTAGCCTGTCTATTTGAATTTTGAACAAAAGTTATCTGCTAACGGAGCAGATAACCCAGAGTTCTCGATTCATTTAAATTCGCTATATATATTTTAAAGGATCGTTCGTAGAATTATTCACTTGAAAACTCCCCAATAATTATACAAGCCGTATTTTTGAGCATACAGAGTGGTTTCGTAGGAGAGCAAAAGTCTTATAATGCCTGGATTTATGGAGATTTCTACTCGACAAAAGCTATCAACTTTTTTGATCATCTCCGAGTGTGAATATTAGTATATTTTTGTTGAAATTGTTTTACATATTCCGGGAATTGAAGAGAGTTTTAATCAGAAAACGCAATAAAATTTTATCGTTTTTTGTAACTTGTCATCTATCCTTTGACGTATGATTGGAAGTAATTGCTCTCAATTAGACCTCTCCAAAAAAGAATCTCAAACCCTTATCCTGTCTAAGGAAAAACCTAATTTCTGGAGAGGTCTATTAGATAGGATGATTCTAGTCAGCCTAATACCAATGAGGTTAGACTTGAACCACCATTGGTAGGGGCGCATCGATATACGCCCTCACTATATGTGGCTGTCGTGCGTAAGTTCTGAATTATAGCAGTCGCCACAATTGTTAGGACATTTTGCTGTTGCCTGTTGCCTGTTGCCTGTTGCCTTTAACGCCAAACATAACGTCCTAACCGATATGTCCGTTGCTATAATAAATCAACCCTAAAAACAGCGACCAATGAGCAATTTATCAAACAGGAAGTTTCGGCGATAGATGAGATAAAAAACGCTATTGATAGCCACCCAATTATCAAAACAAAGTTTAAAAAACCTCCGGTGTCCAGCTACCATGTAACCCATAAGGAATATGATGTTTGAGGTGAAGTCTTGCTAGTGGATTTCGACTTAAATCACGACCATCTAATATTACAATATCAGACCGATGGCGACTGGAATCATAGACCAATGCTAACACCCAACCATCATCTTCTTGCGTCGCATTGGGTCGCGGTACAAAAATAGGTTCGATAACAAACCCGCGAGGTGCTGCACTCCAAAGTTGCTGGTTTCCCCGGATCAAATCCAGTTTACAAATAGCTTGTAACGGTGCATTACCTGTAGGATTATGAGCAGCACCAATAAATAGATACTGATAAGAACGTCCGACGCGATCAGGATGAACTTGGGGAAACTCACAGCAGCGTTCTAGTAATATTTGACGCTGTACTGTAGATTGCTTCAAATTAAGAGAAAATCGGAATAATTGTCCCGGTGCGATCGCCTCAAAATCCACATTCCGAAAATCAGTATTCTGGTTGACTTTAGTCAAAGACTTATAGCAAATCGAGTCGATACAAATCTCATCCCCTTGCTCAAAAGCATTAGCATGATGGAAGATAAAACCTGTGTAAGTTTCCAGGACTTTCATCGGTTGTTTAGAATCACGAGGAATCACAACAATTCGTGTTGGCAAGTTAGGTTGAAACTCCACGCATTCACCAGCCCCTTGAAATCCTAGAATGAAAGGAATGGGATTAAAGGTGACTGGATTTTGGAAGAAAATGCAATAATTGGGTGTAATCGCAAAGTCATGGATGAAGGCAAAATCCGGAATAGTCCGAGTCTGAGAACGTAGTAATTTACCTGTTGGGTCGAATTCATAAATAATAATCTTAGTAGAAAGACCCGGTTTAATCGTGAAATTAACGAGACAGGGCGCACCACCATTCTGTTCGCAACTGGGATCAATCCAAGGATGGGCACCAAACGCCTCCCCCTCCGCTAAAAGCCCATCTAAGTAATCTTTTCCTAAAGTTTCTAAGGTTTTTGGGTCAAGGCGATAGGGTTCAGCCGCCTCCCACAGTGCTAGCAATTTACCGCCCCAATAAATAATATTGGTATTCGCAATATTTTTCAGTCGAGAATCAAAGAGATTAGCAAGCCAACCCCCAGGCTTTTGAGTACCAAAAACGCCACGATAGAGAATTTTTCCGGCTTCTTGTTCAGCGACAAAGCCTTCAGTCCGTACAAATCGATTGCGGAAATGGGCACGACCGTTATCAAAAGCGATCGCACATATCATCCCATCTCCATCAAACGGATGATGATAGTGCTGACCATTAATATCTAACAAGCCTGGACCATTACGAAAGAATGTGCCATGTAGTTCTGATGGAATTTCTCCTTCAATCTCATCAATCCAGTAGTCATATTCATTGGGCTGGGATTCATACCCTCGTTTCCAATCTTCGCGGTTGTAGGATGCTGAATTAGATACTGAAAATCTTTCTGTTGTTATCATTGGTTGTTGGTTGTTGG
>DNGI01000217.1:23008-25197 GCA_003486645.1 Cyanobacteria bacterium UBA11370
TGGTTGTTGGTTATTTGTTGTTTTTTTACTAACCACTGACAAATGACAAATTACGGTTCTTCAACAGGTTTTGAAGTCACCGGGGTTCGCATAAATTCTGGTAGTAAGTCGGGTAAGAATGCTTGTTCTGATAGGGAACCAGGCGAATGATGTTCAAAAATCTCGACTGGGGGTAAAGATTTAGCATTTTCAGCCGCTTGGATTTCAGCTTGCGGATCAGCGGCGGGCAACCAATTTAAAAAGGGTAAGGGCAATAAGCTGGATAGATTGGTAATCACAACTAATAGCCACAGCTTGTCAAAATTAGTCTCTGTCACCCCTAACCAATGAGTTAGTAAAGCCCCGATTTCCTGAGATAGTAGCCCTGATAAGTTCCAAATTGACATTAACAGCGCAAATAAAGTGGCTTCTACTCCTGGAGGGCAAAGTCGTGCCGAAAGGACTAACACAGGCATAAACGCAATCTGTCCCATTACCGTAAGGATGAGACTGTCACCGAGGCTAAACCAGCGATCGTCAATGCCTAGAGTTCGATTCGTATGGGTGACGAGGATCAGGGCACTCATTCCTAAAATAGCGGACAGTACGGTTGTCCAACCCATCAGGGTGCGGAAAGGAAGACTCTTTAAAAAGCGTTGGAATAGCCAGATCCCAACCAATGACGCGATACTGGTAACTAAGCGCACTCGTCCTAAAAATTCTGGCTCAAATCCTAATTCATTCGTCGTGAAAAAGAAAAAGGCTGAATCTGCTGTCGGTGTAGCTTGCCAGAGGAAGATAAATGCAGTAGGCAACCAGATCGCTTTTTGACTCATTGCCCCCCATAATTGCTTGACTTGATGCTTCACCGCCGTAGGACTGGGACGAGAACTAACCGTTTCTTCCGCAATTAACCAGGCTACACATGAAACAATTAAAGGAAACGTCGCGGTAATGGCAAAAACTGTTCGCGTACTAAACTCCTGCAATAGCCAACCACTCAGGTAAGCAGTGAGTAAACCCCCTAGGGCTGAAGCGCCCCAAGTCAGAGATTGCAGGGAACCCGAATTACTCAGGGATTCGTGCCGCGCCCGTTCCACAACCAAAGAGTCTACAATGACATCACTGATGGCAACGGACAGAGAACTGAGGAGAATCGCACTTGTCGCCACCCAAGCGGTATCAACGACAGTCGCCAGACACAACCACGCTACTGTTCCCATCAGTCCTGATAAAACTAGATAGGGACGACGGCGGTAGCCAAACAGGGGTAGTCCGTCTGAAAGGAAACCAAATAGGGGTTTAATCACCCACGGTAAGGCAGCAATCCCCAGTAGGGCGGCGACTTGGGCTGGGCTGAGTCCTAATTCATCTTTGAGGAAAAAGCTAACCGCCAACCGCGCTAATCCAAGAATTCCCTGGACAAAGTAAACAATGGTGATGGCAATCAGTTCAGGCGTTGGCTCATTACCGAAAAATACTTTTTCTTTCAACGATTCTTTGATGTTTTCCAATCCACCGGGGGAAACAATCATGAATATTTTTTAAGAATTATGGCTTTTTATATCTTACAGAATTTTCCACTCTAGACTCTCTGCCTAAAGGTCATGGCGGACAGTAGAGGTTGTGATTAGGGATGGGAGGAGGGGGAGAGAGGGAGATAGGGAGAGGGGGGGATGGATATTTTTTTGAGGGAAAGGGTAAAGCTTCAACATTATACCAAGTTGCAGTCAAAGATAGTAGACAAGGGGGACATGGGGGACATGGGGGATTAAGTAGTCAGAAAGAGATTTAGTTAAATTGATTTTATGAGGATTTATGATGTTTCAGTCCCCTTACGGGGATTAAGTAGTCAGAAAGGATATTCTCGATAGCTTCTTCAAAAGCAGAAGCAAGTTTCAGTCCCCTTACGGGGATTAAGTAGTCAGAAAGTTTTCCTAAAGGGGTCACTCGGAGGGCTTAGGTCGAGTTTCAGTCCCCTTACGGGGATTAAGTAGTCAGAAAGTTGCTTCCCTGGCTTGTCGTTCTCCTCGGCTTAAAATGTTTCAGTCCCCTTACGGGGATTAAGTAGTCAGAAAGTTCCGAGGATAAAAGCCGACAGTTTGCAATTAAAAATGTTTCAGTCCCCTTACGGGGATTAAGTAGTCAGAAAGTCAACGATAAAGACATTCTCGAAAGTATCTTTTTGAGTTTCAGTCCCCTTACGGGGA
>DNGI01000394.1:0-162 GCA_003486645.1 Cyanobacteria bacterium UBA11370
AGTTGCAGGTGCTGCCGGACGGGGTTTGGGTGGTGCGACGGGTGGACGGGGTTTGGGGGGTGCTGCCACTGGACGAGGCTTGGGAACGACAGACGCTGGGCGGGGTCTAGGAGTAGCAACCCGACGCGGTTTGGGCGGGGCTGGGCGAGGTCTAGGTCTTGA
>DNGI01000394.1:392-20053 GCA_003486645.1 Cyanobacteria bacterium UBA11370
GGCGAGGTCTAGGTCTTGACACTCGACGCGGGTTGGGAGTCACAGCCGCTGGGCGAGGTCTAGGTCTTGACACTGGACGCGGTTTGGGAGCAACTGCCGCTGGACGGGGTTTGGGAGTTGACACTCGACGGGTTGGTTTGGGTTTGGAAGTTACAGCCGCTGGGCGGGGTCTGGGGGTGAAAACTTGACGGGGTTTGGGAGCGGTTGTTGATGTCCGACTGGCTGTACTGCGTCTTGGTACTGAAGGGGTTGAACTGCTAGCTGACGCTGTAGAGGAAGAACGATTCTCAGAGGAATTACTGGCTACGTTACTGGTGTTAGAAGGAGCCTCGCGGTTTCTCCGTTCTTGCTCTAGACGCTGGCGCTGTCGTTGTGAGCCTTGAATTTCAAAGTGATTGGTTGCGGTAACTCCTTGTCGTCCGGCGGCTGATGGATCTAAGCGCCAATCCTTTACGGCTTCTAGGGTTGCTTTGTCTATGTCTCTGTTCCCGCTAGAGGTGGCAAGCTGGATATTAGTGGGACGGCCGTTTTCATCAATGTCGAAGGTTACTCTAGCTGTGCCTTCTACACCTCGCCTGCGAGCTTGACTTGGATATGTCGGTGCAGGACAATCACGACAATACAATCCAGCGCTGTTCCTTTCACTTTCCCCATTTCCCTCTACGGAGCGCTCATTCCTTCTGGTGGCGACTTGTGTTGGATCGGGTTGTGAGCCTGAATTATTGCTCCTATCTTCCGTTGTGTTATTGTTATCTGTTTCTCCGGTAGCTATTTGGTTTGAACCAGTTCCTACGCCTTCTCCATTACCATTGCGCGATCGCTCATTTCTCCCTGCAATTTCTGTTGTGTCTGTTCCGGATTCGGAAGTATTGCTCCTGCCTTCAGTTGTGTTACTGTTGTCGGAGTTATTGTTGGAATTCTCCGCTGACGCGACTTGGCTGTCTCCGCTGAAATTTCGGATTCCTGATAATAAACTCTCTCTACTCCCTCGTGCCCAAGCCGGTTTTTCGACCTCAGTTGGTTCATTTTCTGGTTTGTAAGGTCTGGGGTTTGCGAGTACTGCGACATCTGGGAGTGCCACTTTCGGAATTGATACTGATTGTGACTCCTGAGTTAATGGTTCAGCTTCGGATTGAGGTTCTTGAGCGACTTTCTGGGGTTCTTCTGGTTTAGGTTCGGATTGAGGTTCTTCTTGGTCTGGTTCGGCTTGAGAACTATCTGCTATTTTCTTTGGTTCTTCGGGTTCGGGTTCAGATTCAGGCTTTTTAGGAGTTTCTTGGGGGCTTTCTCGTTCGGATTGGGGCGTTTCTTTGGGTTTGGGTGGTTCAGCGGCAGTTCGCTCTGAGGTGGATTCAGACTGCTGTCTCGATGGGGAAGTCTCGCGGGTGTCGAGAGGCTTTGAGGAGCGACTTGAATCAGCATCTTCGGTTTTAACGGAGGGTGCATCTGACGATCCACCTGCCAAGCGGCTGAGAATCGGAGAACTTTCTTGTTCAGCGACTCGCTCGATTTCTTCTATTTCCGGTTCTTCTTCCAGTTTGTCCGGCTCAACGACTACAATTTCCATCGGTTCGGCTTCGGGTTCTAATACCTGCTGCCATGGAATTGTTGCCCCTAGAGTCAGTGCTACTGCATGGAATAGCGCTGAACCCACAAGGCTGAACGCCAGAAAAAACTTTAACTGTTGAGTTTCTCGTTCTCGTTGCTCTACACAAAAATTTGATAGGCTCATGCCAAACAATCCTTATCCCCAAATTGCACCACGACAAACTTTGACACGCTAGAGGGAGAGCCTAGTACTCCGTCAAACCTTACATTGACGGGTTGGTAGAAGACAAGGGAGACAAGGAGCACAAGGGAGAAATCTCTTAAAAATTACCCCTCAAATCTACCTTGACGCTCTACTAGACTTAGGTTGAGCTATTTGGAAACACGTTAGTCTACCAATTTGCTCTTGCCCCTAAAGTAATGCCCAAGTAGCAAGTGCCAAGAATTCTAGGCGATGAATATTCAGTAACTGTTAAAACCTCCCACTACGCAGAAGGCAGTTTTTACTAGTCCCCGGAAATCATGGAATAACTGGGGACACGCGTGCAAAACAGCGGAAAGCAAGTGCATACTTGTCCCCGCTATTATTGCAACTAATTTTCATCACGCCGATAATCATAGAGCGACTTGCTACAAATATCAAGCAATAATTTAATTAATTTTTCTTTAAGATTCGGCAAACAAAAAGCTAAAAAGCTTACTATGAAAGGATTTTAGCTTCAATCTTCTGTTCCCAAGGGTGCAATATTGGTTACTATGCGTTTATGACTATTGACAAGACTTGTCAGTTTCCTTTATACAATAAACTCTTAGACTCACTAAGCTGCTGTGTATTGGTCAGTTGTCAGTTGTCATTGGCAAACAACCAACAACCAACAACCAACAACCAACAACCAACAACCAACAACCAACAACCAACAACAAAACCAATGCCAGGGCAAGCTTACAGAGTTTTGAAATTACTATATTTGAGAGTGAATGACAGCTAGTAAATGGTTTGTGGCGTGTGGAATCGTGGCTTGGCCGCTGTTAGCGTTTTCCATTGTTGGGCTTGCCCTAATTGTCGAGCGGGTTGTATTTTGGTATCGAGTCAATCGTCGGCAACGCCGGGTTGTTCGGGAAGTACTTAAAACTTATCCCTATGATCCAGAAGCGGCGCTGAATTGGCTTAAAAAGAATGCTGATTTACCGATTGCGCGAATTTTTCTAGAAGGTTTAGAACTCAACCACCCAAGTCCAGAGAAATTTCGGATTGCGATCGAAAGTGCTGCCCAAGCGGAATTGCCAACACTAAAGCGATTTAGTACCGTATTTGATACGATTGTTGCCATTGCTCCCTTGTTGGGGTTGTTAGGAACAGTTTTAGGTTTGATTACTGCGTTTGGTTCTCTGACGCTTGGCGATGTGGGGGGAACCAAGACAGCGGGTGTTACAGCGGGTATTAGTGAAGCGCTGGTTTCGACAGCTTCAGGATTAGTGGTTGCGCTCTTTACACTGTTATTTGCAAATACGTTTCGCGGATTTTACCTGCGAGAAATTGCCCGAATTCAAGAGTATGGCGGGCAGATGGAATTATTGTACTTAGAGCGTTACGAAAAAGAAGAGGTATCTTATGCGTCTAGCCGATGAACCTGATCTCCCTTCTCAAATCAACATCGTGCCGATGATCGATGTTATATTCGCCATTCTGACCTTTTTCATTATTTCGACACTCTATTTAACCCGTTCAGAAGGACTGTCGGTGAATCTGCCAAAAGCTGCAACCGCAGAAACACAGCGTACTGCCCAAATTAATGTAACGGTTGAGGCAGATGGCGCAATTGCACTCAACCGCGAGTCGATCGCACTTTTTGATCTTGAAGATGCGGTACGATCTCTGATTGAGCCTAATTCCGAATCACTGGTGGTGATTAATGCCGATGAAGCAGTCGATCACGGGCGAGTGGTGAGTGTGATGGATCGGTTGCGTCGGATTCAAGGGGCAAAATTAGCGATCGCTGCTGAAAAACAACAGCCCTAACGAGACTTAAACAAATAGTTTATCAGAAAAATGGGTAGAAACCCCGTCCTTCTCGGACGGCTTTACAGGGAATATGGTAGAATGTGAGGTATGACTCAACGCGCTTACCAATACCGATTTTACCCAACACCGGAGCAAGAACAACTTTTGCGCCAAACATTGGGCTGTGTAAGGTGGGTTTACAACAAAGCGCTGCACAGCATAACTGAAGCTTGGTATTCTCGACAAGAGCGGATCGACTACAAACAGACATCCGAGATGTTGACAGACTGGAAAAAGCAAGAAGACTTGCAGTTTCTCAATGATGTTAGCTCAGTACCATTGCAGCAAGGACTGAGAAACTTGCAAAAAGCCTTCACCAACTTCTGGGCAGGTCGTGCCAAGTACCCCAACTTTAAGAAGAAACGGAGTGGTGGCACGGCTGAGTTTACCCGTTCGGCTTTCAAGTGGAAGGACGGACAACTGTGGTTGGCCAAGTGTTCCCAACCCCTGCCAATTCGCTGGAGTCGAACAATCCCGGCGGGTTGCCAACCGTCCACTGTCACCGTGAGACTGGGGGCATCAGGGCGCTGGTTCGTCTCGTTGTTGGTTGATGACCACACCGTCAAGCCATTGCCTCAAGTTGATAAGGTCATAGGGATTGATGCCGGAATCACCTCCTTGATGGCTACCAGTGATGGGGAAAAGATTGCCAATCCTAAGCATTTTAAACGCCTTCGATATAAGTTGAGGAAGGCTCAAAAAGCCTTGGATCGTAAAGTTAAAGGCTCCTCGAATAGAGAGAAGGCGAGACATAAAGTTGCTCGTATTCACGCAGCCATTGCTGATGCTCGCACAGATTTTCTACACAAGCTGACGACTCGACTGGTACGTGAAAACCAAACAATTGCTATCGAGGATTTGGCTGTGAAGAACATGATGAAAAACCGCCAATTGGCACAAGCTATTGCAGATGCAAGTTGGTCGGAGTTAATTCGTCAGTTGGAATACAAGTGCCAGTGGTATAGTCGGACACTGGTTAAGATTGACCGTTGGTTTCCTAGCTCTAAACGTTGCGGAAACTGCGGTTACATTGTTGATAAATTGCCGCTTGATGTTCGTGAGTGGGACTGCCCTGAATGTGGGACGCACCATGACCGAGACATTAATGCCGCACAAAATATCCTTGCCGCAGGACTTGCGGTGTTAGTCTGTGGAGCGAATGTAAGACCTGACAGACATGAGTCTGAAGGGCAGTTGCGAAAAACCCGTAAGGGAAGGAAACAGAAACCCAAGTCGTGAGTCTTGGGAATCCTCGTGCCTTCAGGCCGAGGAGGAGGTCAAAAGGTTAAATAAAGTTGAGCTTCTGCGGAAACTTCTGCGGTCATTTTTTGCCTCAGTTCCCAAGGCATAAGCACTTCTCCATGGGGTCGCCAAGCTCTTAAACGCATTTTCACATTGGTATCATCGTCTCGATAGCGAACGCAGTAGTAGGCATCAGAACGTTGGCGAGATTGGAGAACGTTTAATAATGCCTGTTGATGTTCTTGGTTAGGGGTGTGCTGTCGAATTAGTTGTTCGGCTTGCTGATAGCTGACAGATTTAAAGGTATCGTGGCGGAAAGTGCCTTGAACGTAGCGGTCATGAAACGTTCGTTCAAATCGCAATAGCATTAGTTTAGGTGGCTCGTAAAAATCAAAACCCCAAGCTTGCTCCATTTGTTCTCGGATATAGTCAGGTTTAGGCAAGTTGTTTGGGTAGTGTTTGAAGAGTAGATAAGGGATATCTTCATTCGTCCAGTCCAACTGATTAATTTGTTGAATGCGGTCTAGGCGGTAGTTGTACCACTCGCCTTTGCAAGTTGGTGTTTGACCAAAAGCACAGAGGTAAATCGCTCGTCTGACGTAGTAAAGGCAGACTGGGTAAACAATACATTTGATAGTCACGCCTTCTCTGGCACTATTGTAGGTGATCCGAATCGGAGGAATCGAGGAAAGCGCCCACAATTGTTTTAATTTTTCGTGCCAGTCTTCTACTCGTTCTTGGTTCGTTTTATGGATGATGTAGTCTACTTCAAAGAAGAATCGTTTCTCGCCTGCAATTGGCTCTTTCAGACTCTGAGCAAGATCGGCTAAGTCAAGGTTGAGCAGGGCTAAATCATAGGTATCGAATTGAGTATTATTTGTTTTAGCACTACCCCTTACGGGACTGTTGGGAAAATTAGTAACCCGCAGGTAGTGATGTCCATCACGCTTGAGCCATCCAAGTTTGGTGAGGATTTGCAAGTCAGCTTGGAGGGAGCGGCGAGTCACGGCAAACAAGCGCTGCTTTAACAGTTTATCGAGTTTTGGGGGAGTGGCATCGTGAAGAGAGAGCGATCGCCGCCACTCAGACTGTGAGACTCCAATTGTGCGATCGAAAATCCAGTCAGCCGTTGTTTTGGCACAAGCACAGTTAAAGTCGTGGAGAGGAGGAATGGCTTCTCCTTGAGGGTGAGTTGAACTAAAAAAGCTATTTCGCCAGTCGGCGAAGGTGAAGGAGTCGTCTACTTGAATACGATTGGTCTCATCGCCATAGAGGGTGATGAGTAATGCCCATAAACGAATGGATCGCGGTAGGTTTTGTTTGAGGGAACCCCGTGCTAGCCATTGTAGGAGTTCGATCTGGGGACGTTGAGTAAAAATTTGTTCGCACATGGGATAAAGCTCTAGTTTCTCCCAGTATCCGGCATTTTGGAAGAGTGGTTTTCCAAAGGGGTGTTAGAGTAGCGTCATCCAAAGTAGAACAGAGGTTGGTTATGAATCCAATTCAACTTGAGGTGATTGCTCATTACACCCAGGAGGGTCTCTCCTATCAACACCTACGTTTTCAGATTAAAACAGATGACGGTGTGATTGCTCCGGCAGATATTAAGGGGTTGAAACTGCCAGAAGGAATTCAATTTAACCAAGGAATTGTAATTGAGGGCAAGGGGCCAATTTGGTTGTATGGCTACCTGGTTCATGAGTGCCATCCGGCAGCTTGGGTGGGATGCTATGACCCTCGGTTGGGTGCTGTGGTGGTTGCTACGCATACTCACGAGGTATCGGTGAGTCAGGTTTTAAAGTTAGATTTGCCAGCATCGGTTGGGAATAAAGGTTAAGAGTTGGGAGTAGAGGGGTGAGTTTTGAAATGTCTGTTAAACCTGAAGTTGAGTTGCAAGTAATTGCCTTGAGAGGAAGCGATCGCTCATCTTAATCGAAGAGTAGTTTCCAAACTATTCCGTTAACTTAGATCTATATCTAGTGGAGTTTAGCAACACGATATGAGTACATTTGAAACTGATTACAAAGTTGACCATTTGTTTCTGTTGATTGGTGAGAACCCCTTACCGAATTATGTGGCAGCGAAAACCTTGCTAGCAGAAGGCGGCAAACCCTATCTAATCTTCACCGAACACACCCAAAAACCTGCTAAACGTCTTAAGGAAGCATTAGATTTGAGTGATAAGGAAATGGTTTCTTTAGATAACAACGAATCCAATGCAGGGGAAATTAAAAAGAGGATTAGAGCGAAAATCAAGGAAATTCAAGACAATCCAGATAATACAAACAAGAAGCAATTTGGATTGAACTATACAGGCGGGACAAAAGCAATGGCTGTCCATGCCTATCAATCGCTACTTCAGCCTAGAGTTGAAGATCCTAATTACAAGCTTAACCCTGAACCTAGATTCAGTTACTTAGATTCCCGTCAATTAAAGATGCTGATTGATCAGCCAACTAATCCCATTCCTTTAAATATACCTAAAGAGCCACTCGATTTTTCGCTAGAAAAGCTCTTTAAGTTACATGGTTTTACGCTCAGTAAACCACCTAAAACTAATGTCACACTTCGTGAATTGGTAGAGGCTCTAGTGAATCACAAATCTGAGTGGCAAATTTGGTGTAGCAAAGTACTACGGCTAGAAGCCAGAAAGAAGATAGAGCTAGGAGAGGTCAAAAATGCTAATAACGCAGTAGAGAAGATTTTTGAATTAGGTGACTGGAAAAGCGCTGATGAATTGAGAAAATCATCCTTGCCTATTCATGAATTGCCCGAAGAAATTACTGAGATTTTGAAACAAAATGAATTACTTGATGATAATGGATGTTTCTCTATACAAGAACTAGAACAAGCAAGGTTAATACCAGAACCCTCTAAAGATAAAAAAAAGAAATATCCAAAAGAAATCTGTAAATGGCTTGAGGGAGTTTGGTTAGAGGATTTTGTTTTGCAGAAGTTAACAGACATTCAGGAACAAGAGAAAGAAGAAATTAATAACAATGTCAAAAAAGAAGAGGAAAGGTTAATAGATGAATTAGGAATGTCTTTTAATTTCCCTGAAAAAGAAAAAGAGGAGCTTGGTCATTTTGAATTTGATGTTGCCTTTTTGCGTGGATATCAACTTTTTGCGCTATCCTGTACAACTGATAGCGATCCTGGGCTATCCAAGTTAAAACTATTTGAAGCTTATCGTCGAGCGCGGCAGATGGGAGGAGATGAGGCACGAGTTGCTTTAGTCTGCTGCTATGACAAGCCTGAGAAAATCAAAAAAGGTTTTATGTCTCAAATTCCAGATGATAAGGTAAATGTTTTTGGTTCTGGCGACCTTGCCAACCTATCAGAAAAACTCAAAAACTGGATTCAGGAGGTAGATAACTAATGAGTAAATACATTGCCACAGTAATTGATACCACTGGAATTCAGAAGTACATTTTCGGCAGTAATCGGCTGAAGGAAAATGTTGCTGGTTCTTACTTGGTGAAGTTAGCGACCGATGATTGGGTGAAAGAATGTTTGACAGATCTGGGTAATGTTTACATTCCTGATCGCAATCTCAATCAGGCTGAACCGCGCATTAACGAAGATACTGAGATTATTGCTGAGTTAATATACTCCGGTGGTGGCAATACGTTTTTATTATTCCGAGATACAGAAGAAAACTATGCCAGAAAATTTACTGAAGCATGGAGCAAAAAGATACTATTTGAAGCACCAGGACTCAATGTTGAAATTGTTCATCAACCCTTTGACTGGGATCAGAGTTTGTTACAAAATGTAATTGAAAATGACCTAATCAAAGGCAAGCTAGAGATTCAAAAAAGAAATCCAAGACCTTCGGCTCCTTTATTGGGCTTAGGAGTTACAGTTAGTTGTATTTCCACTGGATTAGTTGCAGTAGATACAAGGAAAATTGACGGAACTATAAGACCAATATCGAGAGAGGTTGTTAAAAAGCTGGATAAAGTTGATGACGCTAACGAAGAACTGAGGAAGATACTATTTGACGATCGCAAACCGAGAAAGTGTAACGAACAGTACGATATCCCTCTAGATGTTGACGATTTAGGACGCTCGGAAAACGAAAGCAGCTATATCGCTGTAGTTCATATTGATGGTAATCGGATGGGGAAACGATTTGAAAGTTATGGAAAAAGCCAATCTGATAACCGAGAATTTATCATGGCAATGCGTAAGCTTTCCTGGGGAGTCAGCGAAGCTAGTCGCAAAGCTTTAGAAGCAGTCGGTCGTGCAGTAATTAAGTTAGTTGATGAGGACAAATTTGAGATTAAAGATAACTACTTACCATTTCGCCCAATTGTGTACGGTGGTGATGATATGACTTTTGTGTGTGATGGACGATTAGGCTTATCCTTAGCAGTTAAATTCTTAGAAAAATTTGAGGAATTTACTCAAGAATTACCTGATGGAAAAGGTAAAGCAACAGCTTGTGCAGGGATTGCTATTGTTAAAACTCACTATCCTTTTTCACGAGCTTATGCGTTGAGCGAATCATTATGCAGTCAAGGTAAACAATGGATGAAAAAAGAAACAGATGATTATAAAAAATCATTGTTTTCTGCTCTTGATTGGCATATTGCAGCTAGCGGTCTTTTGGGAAGTATTGGTGAAATTCGCGATCGCGAGTACCGCGTTCAAATTCCAGATCTCGATAAAGCTGCTTCTTTAACCATGCGTCCAATGCGATCGCATCCCTGCCCAAATCAGTGGCGTACTTGGGCTGGCTTTTCCCAGGTAGTCAATGATTTTAAAACACATCAGGAATGGAAGGATCGCCGCAACAAAGTTATGGCTTTACGGGAAGTATTGCGACAAGGGAAGAAAGCGACTGAGCAATTTAGACAAGCTTACAGTTTAGAGAGTCTACCAACTTTTCCTGAAGCAAATTCTAGTCTTGCGAAAGAAGGTTGGTTTCCCTATGGTGAAAATATTGAGATATGTGGCTATTTTGACGCGATTGAAGCGATGGATTTTTACACCCCTCTAGAAGAATAACTAAATGAGTACCTATACCTTAAAAATTAAACTTCTGAGTGATGCTACTTTTGGTCGTGGAGACGGAGTAGCAGGGTTAGTTGACCAAGAAGTAGAACACGATCGCTATGGATTTCCTTATTTACGGGGACGCACTCTTAAAGGTTTGCTGAGTGAAGAGTGCGATAATTTAATCGCTGTGCTACCAGAAGATAGTCAGCGTCAGCACTGGCAAGAAATCGCTAATTGTTTATTTGGTATACCGGGAAGTACCCTTGAAACTCAGGGAAAAGTTCATGTTGGAGATGCTTGTTTACCTAGCGATTTACGTTATGCGATCGCAGCACAGCTAGATGCAGAGCAAAAGAAAAAGCAACGCGACCCCAAATATAAACCAACTCTAACTTCTACAGATATTTTAGAATCTCTTACTACCATTCGTCGCCAAACTGCGATCGATCCAGAAGATGGTGCACCTACTGAACATAGTTTGCGATCGGATCGTGTAATTCTGCGAGAATTACCTTTTGAATCAAAACTGTTATTTGAAACTGAACTCAAAAAAGATTCTGAAGAAGATCGGGATATGTTAGCACTTCTGGCAGTGGGTACATTAGCATTGCGACGAATTGGGAGTGGACGCAATCGAGGAAGAGGTCACGTACAATGCAGCCTGCATAACTCAACCAATGAGATTACAAAAAATATGAATTATATCGAGCATTTCGGGAGAATCAAATGAAAGAAGTTACTTTTTTATTGCATACTCAGCAACCAATTCTAGCGACATCCCTACAGGGAGATCCTAATAGCGATGTATCGTATCCCTATATTCCTGGCAGCATGATTCGCGGGGTTTTAATTGGTCGCTATCTCAATCACCTCAAAAAGCATCATGGATTGCAAGAAGCCGATGATATTCTAGATATTCAGCGTTTCCCAAAAGTAAGCCGATTGTTTTTTGACGATGAAAAAACCCGTTATTTGAATGCTTATCCTGCTGATACTAACCAAAAACGTACTTTACCTGTACCGCGTTCTTGGTACAAGGATAAAGGTGTGGAATTTTCTGATAAAACAGATGAAGATGTATACGATTTCAGTAAGATTCCAGTTGATGAACGAGAGGAAAATTTATCACCTAAACTCTTAAAGGAAGACTTCTGTACTGTAGAAGATAACGATGTACTTTTTTACAGAGTGAAGCGACGAATCAATATTCACAATCAACGAGATCGCAAAAAAGGCAGAGGGACAGAGGGGAATGGTGCTATATTTTGCTACGATGCCATAGATGCAAAGCAGACTTTTCAAGCTGTTGTCTTATGTGACTCTGAAGAAGATAAAGGCACTATTGAATCTTTATTACAATCAAAAGATATCTGGTTAGGTGGTTCCCAAAGTGCAGGCTACGGTCACACCATAATAGAGTTAGTAACAAACAAGAAAGTTCCTAACGAGAGTGATTGGTATGAAGTAGGACTTCCTCCCCAAAAGCGAATAGAGCGAAACGAAAATTTAACGATAACGCTTCTCAGTGATACCATTGTACGGAATGACTGCGGACAAGTAGTAGCCGATCCAGAAGTATTACGTCATTTACTTTCAAAACTTCTGGCTGTCGATATTCAATTCAAAAAAATTAAATACAAAAATGAATCAGGAGAAGAAAAAGAAATTGAAGATGGCATTTACGCCAGTAGTCTGATTGTTGGAGGATTTAATCGCAAATGGGGACTACCTTTACCTCAAACACCAGCTTTTGCAGCAGGAAGTGTGTTTGTTTTTAACAAAGTTGACCTAGATTTGCCAAGACTTAAAGCACTTGAGGAACAAGGAATTGGAGAGCGTAGAGTAGATGGTTTTGGGCGAATTGTCGTTAACTGGTTAGATGATGAACAGACTGAATATAATGCAAGATTAGCACAGTCACAAACCAGAGCAGTTAACACCACTAAACCATTAGCATCTGAATCATTAAAAATAGCTCAAGATATCGCTAATAGAATAGTACGAAAAAGACTTGATGAACTGCTGTTAAAGCAAGTTAGTAGTATCGAACTGCTCAAGAAAGACAAAATTTCTAACAGTCAACTCTCTCGATTGATGATTGTAACTAGAAAAGCTTTATCTGACCTTGATATCGAAAATGAAAAAACGGAATCTGAACGCAAAACTGTTACGCAAATAGCCGAACCTGTTCGGGATTTACTACACAATTTGCCATCTAACGCTCGCAAACAATTCGAGAGTATCAGACTAAGTACAGGTGAAAGACTAGATGAGAAAATTCAAAACTGGCTGGATTTTCCAGATAGCTGGCTTAGTAACTCTTGGCGTAGCGATCCACAAACTAAAGATTTAGTGGTTGCTGGTAAACCAACTGTGACGATTGCTGGTGTACCGCAAGATTTTGATAATTATGTAGCACTAGAATATTCGCTTCGATTAATTATGGCAATTGCCAAAAAAACCATGAAGGAGAAACATAATGACTGAACTGCGCCATAAGTCAAATAGACATATTATCAAGCGGATTATTGTACGCGGCACTCTAGTACTAGACACTCCTACTTGTTTGGGAAGTGGCGATGCAGATAGTCCAACTGACTTGCCGTTGCTTCGTGATAGTATCAGCAACCATGCTTTACTAACAGGTTCCTCAATTGCAGGTGCTTTGCGTAACTACTTGCGAGAACGCAAACATGGGTACATGGCTAGTGAATATGCTGATGATTTAGCAACTCTCTTATTTGGGGGAATGCGAAGTGATGATGATGGGAATCAAAGTCCTTTAATTATCGATGATGCGATTAGCACTCAACCTATCAAAGCTGAACTCAGAGATGGGGTTAAAATCAATAGCGTTACTCGAACCGCAGAAGATAAAGCTAAGTATGATTTAGAGTTGCTGCAAGCAGGGACAGAGTTTACTCTTAGTTTTGAATTGTTGATTGAGAGAGACGCTAATAAAGTTGATTTGCTAAAAGCACTAGCGATCGCACTCTCCGGCTTAGAAAATCAAGAAATTTGCCTCGGCATGAAAAAGCGACGCGGTTTTGGTCGCTGTCATGTCAAAGAGTGGCAAGTTTGGACTTTCGAGCTAACTGATACAGGCGATCGCATGGCTTGGTTATTATTCGAGCGCGAATGTAGCAACAAACTTCCCGTCATTACAGACAAAATTGCCGATGCTTTAGGTGTGGTATTGGAGGGAGAAGATAAACGCGATCGCTTCACCCTCAAAGCCACATTTCAATTAGTAGGTTCTCTCCTCATTCGTTCCGGTCAAGATACACCTGGACGCGCACCTGATGTCGTACATTTGAAATCTCATCGTAATGATGAACTGAAATCAGTATTATCCGGCACAAGTTTAGCTGGAGTATTACGCCATAGAGCCGAACGTATTGTCAAAACTTTGGGTAGTTGTTCACCAATTGTTGATAAGTTATTTGGTTATGTTGTAGGTAAGCAATCTCAAGCTAGTCGTTTATTTGTTTGCGAAACAGAGATCGAAGAGGCTAAAGATTTAGTACAAAACCGGATTGCGATCGACCGTTTTACCGGAGGTGCATATCACGGTGCATTATTCGGCGAACAACCAATATTTGGTGGAAAAGATACCTGTGTCACCATTGAATTAGAGTTACGCAAGCCAGAGAAGTATGAAATTGGATTGTTGTTACTTTTGCTGAAAGATTTATGGACACAAGATTTACCTGTAGGAGGTGAAAGTAGTATTGGCAGAGGAAGGTTACAGGGAAAAGATGCAAACTTGACTTGGTATCAATGGGATGATGATAAGAAGTCGCAGTGGCAAGAGGAATGGAAGATTAAGCAACCCGATCCAAAGCAGCCTCTTCAATTTAGTGGCTCTGATAAACAAAAACTAGAAGATTTTGTTTCAGAATTTGTGACGTATATCGGTAAAGGAGAAAAACCATGACAGTAGCAGTTGGTGAAATTATTCAAAATGGAGTAATCTTTGATATGAAAAACTGGAATAACGAGCAACCGAATATAAATCAATTGCCTGATACGGTAGAACGGCTATTTACAATGTTGTCAAGTCGAAGCATCGATTATATTTTGGTGGGTGGAGTAGCAATGTTAAGTTACATTGAAGGTAGAAATACCCAGGATATTGATTTTATTCTAGCTAAGTCAGCCTTGGAAGCCCTACCAGAAATCACGATTACTGATGAAAATCGCGATTTTCTGCGGGGCGATTTTGATGGATTGCAAATTGATGTACTTTTAACCAACAATAAGCTGTTTAAATTGGTGCGTGATCGCTATGCCACAGAGCGACAGTTTGGCAACAGAACCATTCGCTGTGCCACGGTAGAAGGATTACTACTACTTAAGTTTTTTGCTTTGCCATCCCTCTATCGACAGGGACAATTTGATAAAGTGAGTATCTATGAAAATGACATCACTCAACTACTACTGAATTACTCAGTTGAGTTACCCAAACTTTTAAAAATCCTCAGTAAACATTTACTTACCAGTGATATTGAAGCGCTCCAAGCTACAGCATCAGATATTCAAACTCGAATTCAACGTTTTTATGCACAACAGCAAAATTTAACGATCAGTGATGATAAGAATAATGAATAAACCGATATGCACCCATATATCAGTTAATGATATTCAATCTGATGGGTTAGTGAAATGGCTAGAAAAGAATGCTGAAGAGCATAAATTAAAGTATCTTTTAGCTCATGCTGAAGATGGAGTAATTTGGGGATATTTTAAAGAGGGTGAGCTGGTAGCTTCTGGAAATGTATTTCCCCAACTGGCTAAATTGCGTCTTTGCACCCTCCAACAATGTCGAATTTTTGGTAAAAATGCTGAAGTGATGCTCTGGAAAGTCGGTGAAAGCTGGAAAGCACGTTTAATTAAGGATGAACATCTGTCAAAAGAGGATTATATTTGTGAAAAACAAATTCTCTGGGGAACCCAACAAGAAGGAGAGTTTAAACCGGATTTTACTTTAGTTTCAGATGGTTCGCAAGGACTCAAACACGCTGTCCCTTTAACTAATATTCCATTTAGCCAAAATAAAAATAATTTATATCGTCCGATTCGTTTAATCGTGCATCACTACATTGACTATGATGATAATAGTGGAGTGGCGAGAATTTGTCTGAGTCGGTTAGTCGATCTACGAGGAGCAAAAATATGATTGCGAATTTCCAATTTTCTCAAAAAATGACCGCTGAAGAATACCTAGAATGGGAAGCCAAGCAAGAATTTCGGCATGAGTACGTTGACGGAGAAATTATTGCTATGACAGGAGGCTCTCTGCCTCATAATGACATTGCTCTCAACTTTTATACTGCGCTAAGACCTCATGTACGTCAGAGAGGCTGTCGAGTTAATGTGTCAGATGCGAAAGTTCAGGCTCGTAAAAATAGTCGCTATTTCTATCCCGATTTAGTTGTTAGTTGCGATCCTGATGACTTAAAATCACGGGAATTTATTCAAAACCCGAAAGTTATTGTTGAGGTTCTTTCTCCGAGTACAGCCAATTACGATCGCACCAAAAAACTCAAGTATTATCGCCAGATTCCGAGTTTGCAAGAATACGTTTTAGTGGATTCAGAAGAAATAGGACTTGAAATTTATCGTCGAGGGGAAGGCAAAATGTGGCTTTACTATCAGTATGAAGTTGGGGAGGCGATCGCTTTAGAAAGTATTGAGTTTGAGTGTCTGATCGACCTGCTGTATGAAGGGGTTAGTTTTGGCGATGAATCAAAGCCGTAGATTTAACTACTTAGGAGAAAGATAATGACAAAAATGATACCAAAAACTGATACTCTTTACGAGCGTGATTTTGTGGCATGGTGTGAAGATACCGCTGCCAAACTCAGAATGCGGGATATAGATAATTTAGATTTTGACAATTTAATTGAGGAGATCGAAAGTTTGGGAAGAAGCGATCGCCGAGAATTAAGAAATCGATTGATGGTACTAATGACTCATATTCTTAAACGAATGTACGTCAATAGTCCTGAAAATTTCAATGGTTGGGAAGTGACAATTGTAGAGCAACGGCAACCAATTAAAAGTTTATTAGAAGACTCTCCTAGTCTGAAACCTTATCTAGCAGAAATATTACCTAAAGTCTATGCTGATGCGCTAGAGAGTGTTCGATTTGAGTATAAACAGACTGAGTTTCCTAATTCGTGGCAATTTGACGTTGAAACTGACGTACTTTTATCGAAAAAATACTGGGAGGATAATGCAGATGAGTCCTAAGCATATTTCTCAAGTTCCAGAATTTATTAAAGACGATAAAGGAAGAGATATTCCACGTAGAGCGATCGCACCCTACAACTTTGTCGAACTTCCGCATAAAGTTGTCGAAGCAGAAGATTTACCAAGTGGCGATCGCTATCATCCAGATTATCACACTGGCAGAATTGAATGTACTTTAACTACAGAATCTCCGCTGTATATTCGCTGTGGAATGACTCCCTCTGATTTTATTAAATACTCAGAGATGCCAGAAAAATACTTAAAGCCACCAAAAAATGCGACAGAGCAACAGAAAAAACAGTGGGAAGAGGAGAAAAAACAATGGGAAACTGAAAGAAGAACAGTTTTAGCTCCATTTTTCACATACCGAAGCGATCTTCTTCCTGTTCTTCCGGGTAGCAGTTTACGAGGAATGCTGCGGACTTTGGTTGAGATAGTTAGTTTTAGCAAAATTGATAGAGTATCAGACGAGCATCGGCTGTTTTTTCGTGCAGTTGCATCCAATCCAGATAAAGAATCTTGGGGACAAGAATACAAGAAGTACGTTGAACCTAAAAAAGTTAAAGCTGGTTATCTAAAAAAAGATAACCAAGGTTGGTATATCCAACCCGCTGAGACTGATGAGACTGAAAAAGGTGCAACATTTGCTTGGGTTAGGGAAAACTCTCTCAGCTTGCCAAATTTTAAAAAATTTAATGACGATAAATATCAACCTCAGTATATTCCTATTAGTTATGAAAGGGCAGATGTAGATAAAACAGATAGAGCTAAACGCTTATTTGCCCATAATGTCGAATTGCCATACACTCACCTCAAAAAAGGTGTACTCGTCACAAGTGGACACATGAAACAGGGAGAAGAAGATCAATTTTCTCCGCGCCGAAATCACTGCATAGTTTTTGCTGAGGATAAAAATGCCGACCCATTACGAATCGATGATACAGCGATCGCACACTATCGTAATGCTCTGACTGATTTTCAGAAAGAATCTCCTTTTGACAAGGATTGGGGAGTTTTGAAATTAGAAGCACAAAAAGATCGTCCTGTGTTCTACTCTGATCCTGGAGATGAAAAGATAGTAGGATTTTTTGGGCAAAGCCCTAATTTTCGTATTCCCTACTCTCTTGAAGGTAACGGTCATGCAACAACTGTGGTGGATTTTATTCCTAAAAAACTGAGTAACCCTTATATAATTAATTGGAGTAATGCGCCAATTAATTTTTCTGTAAGGCTTCTGAGAATTAATTTCTTGGTTGGCATTTTATTTGTATCCACTCCTTTAATCGATCTAGCTGAGGCAATCTTTGGTTGGGTTAAGCAACAATCTAAAGAGAAAAAATTACCTAAATATTTTAATAAACAAAGAGCAGGTCGGATATTTGTTACTGATGCTGTATATCAAAGCAGTCAAAATGGTATATTTTATGAAACTGAACCCTTAACTCCACAAATTTTATCTGAGCCAAAGCCAAGCTACTTTCCGCATTATCTAGTTCAACCCAATGTAGACAAATTAGAACTCAAACACTATGCAAGTCAACCTATTACAGAAACTGTGATTCGTGGACATAAGCTATATTGGCATAAAGGAAGTAATCCTGATTTTAAACTTCCACAGCCCAAAAAAATTATTGATTCAACGAAAAAACTCAAGGTTTCAGATACTCAAATAACTAGAATTAAACCAATCAAAAAAGGCGTAACTTTTAAGTTTACTATCCACTTTGAAAACCTGAGTAAGGTTGAACTGGGTGCGCTGTTGTGGGTGTTGAGTCTTAGCAGCGAGAAGTCAGAAACACTTGAAACTGGCAAACCAGACGAAAAATACTGTTTTTCTCTTGGTATGGGTAAACCGCTAGGGATGGGTGCGGTGAAAATTGACTATGAATTGTATTTGAACAAGCGTAAAGAACGCTACAGCAATCTATTTAACGCTAACAGTACTGACTGGAAAACTGGTGAAGAAGACCAATCTCAAACAGCTAAAGAAGAGGGAGAATCCGTCAAAGCATTTGAGAAGTACGTGCTTGATAGGATTTGTTGTCAGGACTATCTAAAAGATAAAACTAGAGAACAACTACAACATTTAAAGGAATTGCCACGTATTGAAATGTTATTGGCAATGTTAAGGTGCGATGAAACTCCACAGACAAAAGACACTCGGTACATGACAATTGATGCTAAAGAGTATCAAAATCGTCCAGTGCTACCAACTCCTTTAGATGTAATAAGAATACCAGATAACCGCAGATGCGATCGCACTTCAAGTCATTCAAATTCTAATTTGCCAAAGCCAATAATTAAAAAATCATCCCCAGCAGTATCAAATCCAAAAACGCAATCTAATTCACCTAAGCCAAAACCTACACAGAAGACTGAACGAGATGAAGGTGGAAATGGTGTGAATTTTGCAACTCAAAGACCACCAAAACCGCCAAAACGTTAAAGCGATCGCACCCTCCCATCCTCCATCCCACCAAAAGCGATCGCTCACCTTTTTCCGACAGTGCGAATTGCAACTCGATGAGAAAGTAGCGGCTTAATTCTCAACTATGTTGGAATCTTGTATTCATGACCATCACCCAATACTTCCACACCCTCACTAACTTCCCACCCCGTCAATTCCAACTCCAAACTATTGAAAAACTCCTCAATCGCCAAAACATCCTCCTCCGCGCCCCCACAGGTTCCGGGAAAACAGAAACCGCGATCGCACCCTTCCTCTTCGCCAAAACCCTACAGTGCGACTTCCCTAACAAGCTAATTTACGTCGTCCCCTTGAGAACCCTCGCCAACAGTTTACGCGAACGGGCAGAAACATTAGCGAGAACCTGGGAGACTTTCACTCCTCCCTCTCGTCCTTTGGTGGTGACACTGCAAACTGGAGAGAACCCAGAAGATCCCCGATTTGAGGGTGATATTGTATTCTGCACTATCGACCAAATGTTAAGCAGCTTTCTCAATATTCCCTACTCGGTGGGACGGGGTTCTGCTAATGTTAATGCCGGAGCAATTTTTGCCTCCTATTTGGTTTTTGACGAACTACACTTACTCGATCCAGACCGTTCATTTACTACTGTTCTCAAAGTGTTGGAACAAGTCAAGGGTATTTCACCATTTTTATTAATGACTGCGACGTTAACTGATGAACTTGCTATTCAGATTAAACAATTAATTGATGGTTCATAGTTTAATTCCTTCCAGGCGAATGGATTCGCGGCGACACAAAGCAAGTCCGGATAGTGCGCGGACTAAAAAATTAAGGGTTTCACAACCCGCGCAGGCGGGTTTTGTTTGTGTAGACGCGGTTTTAACCGCCCTCTTGAGAATAGCGCAAGTCGAGCTTCTGACTGACAGGTTTTAACCGCCCTCTTGAGAATAGCGCAAGACTCCCCATGAGCTACACACACAGTAAACAATGAAATTTATTCTTCTTTACTATTATCTATAGCGAGTCTATTTGATTCGTGAACAAGGATAGATAAGGGAGACAAGGAGGACAAGGGGGACAAGGGAGAGGAATTTTACAAATCATTTAGACTGGCTATAT
>DNGI01000112.1 GCA_003486645.1 Cyanobacteria bacterium UBA11370
TTGTTGTTTGTTGTTTGTTGTCCGTTGTCTGTTGTTTTTCTGGTGACTACTGACTACTGACCAAACCAATAACCAACAACTAACAACCAATAACCAACAACCAACAACCAACAACCAATTTATGCTGACCCAAGAACAACCTAACTCCTTACCAACCTGGCTTGCGATCGCGCGACTTTTGCGATGGGACAAGCCAGCCGGACGCTTGATTTTGATGATTCCAGCATTGTGGGCAATCTTTTTAGCGGCTGCTGGGACACCCCCTTTACCCCTCGTGGGTGTGATTATTTTAGGGACATTAGCAACGAGTGCGGCTGGATGTGTCATTAACGATTTGTGGGATCGGGATATTGATCCACAAGTCGAACGAACCCGCGATCGCCCGTTGGCTTCTCGCACCCTCTCTATCCAAATTGGCATAGTTGTTGCCTTGGTTGCCATGAGTTGTGCTGGCATCCTCGCTTTCTATCTCAATTCTTTCACGTTCTGGCTTTGTGTTGCGGCTGTCCCTGTGATTGTTTTTTATCCATCCGCGAAGCGGGTATTTCCTGTACCTCAATTGGTTCTGTCTATCGCTTGGGGTTTTGCGGTTTTAATTAGTTGGAGTGCTGTAACAGGTACCCTAGAATCACCGACTTGGTTACTTTGGGGTGCAACGGTACTGTGGACATTGGGGTTTGACACAGTTTATGCCATGTCGGATCGGGACGATGATCGTAAGATTGGGATTCAGTCTAGCGCGTTATTTTTTGGCGATCGCGCCCCAGAAGCGGTTGGTATTTTCTTTGTGACTACGGCTGGCTTACTAGCAAGACTGGGATTTGTGATGCACTTGCATCTCGGCTTTTGGATCAGCTTAAGTATGGCGATCAGTCTTTGGATTTGGCAATATACCCGACTCCGACAGCCTGATATCCCCAAACCCGTCTATGGTGAAATTTTCCGTCAGAATGTCTGGATTGGTTTTATCTTACTCGCTGGGATGATTACGGGTTTAATGGTTTAGAGGATAGTCAGAACCTAATTTATTCTCTAAACCGAAGCAATCAGGAATCAGCCGTAAAAAACAACAGACAATCGACAATGGACAACTGAAAACGGACAAAAACCAGAATGCGAAGGAACCAATTTAAATGCCTATTCGCTGAACAATTGTTAGACTAGGCGAAATCCCCATTGGTTTAGCAAAGAAACATGAAACGACACCCCTATCTGTTATCCGTGATCAGCGCCTGTTTGTTGACAGTTGTGAGTGTACCAAAAGGAAGTTCTCAAGCGGCTGATGTTACACCAGAAGAACCGACAAGTACCTATCCCCCAGAAGTTGTACAAATCTACGTGGATAACTGCGTTATGAGGGGCGGTGCAGAAATAAGACCGTTCTGTGCCTGTACGATTGAGAAAATTCAAGAAACCTATACCCTGCAAGAGTTCCTCGAAATTGGTCAAAATTTACAAGCAGGCAAGAAAGCCCCAAGAAACTTTGATCAAATCATCACAACTTGTTTGGAGGATCTTTAAGATGGCTAATGGCTAATGGCTAATGGCTAATGGTTTTTGAACAATAGACCTTTCCAGAAATGAGATTTTAACCTAGACAGGATAAGGGTTTCTGATTATTTTTGGGAGATGTTTAATGAACAATTAGCCATTAGTTATTAACAATACCACCGTTGACCCAGCAGATTGTAGGTTTATAAAAAACACCTTACAAAGGATGTATAAATCTGCCCTGAATCAATAGACAATTGTGTATAAAAATAGTGTACATCAGTTACCTGAATTATTCTGTAAGTCAAACAACTACCGTAAAAATTGCCCCTTGAGGTTTATTATCTTCTACAAATATCCTACCGTGATGGGCTTCAACGACCATTTTACAAAACGTTAACCCCAAACCAATTTGAGAAACTCCAGTCGTTAAAGTTCCTACTTCATACTTATCAAAAATCCGTTGCTTTCGTTCTTCACTAATGCCTGATCCAGAATCAATAACCCGAAGAATTGCCCGTGGAGAAAGCGAATCAAAAGAGACTTCTTCATCAGGATAATCAACCTGTAAAATTACCGTACTTTCAGAAGGAGAAAACTTGAGGGCATTTGAAATTAAATTTTCCAGAACACGATGGAATAAATTAGTATCAATTAAAACCCCTTGATATTGAGTCGGGAGTTGGCTAACCAAATGAATTTTCTTGTGATCAGCGAGGGCTTGGAACTGAGAAACAACCGTTGATGCTAATTGATTGAGATTGGCTTCCACCCGATTCAAGATCATTTTCCCAGATTCCATCTTCGCTAGCATTAATAAGCTATCAATCAGAGAATTAAGTTCCCGTCCTGATTCAGCAATCATTTGCAGTCTCCTCAAACTTTTTTCATCCAAGCCACTTTCCGAAAGCAAACTGCTACAGAGTAAAATATTAGTGAGGGGATTTCTCAAGTCATGAACAATCATGTTAGAAAGGTCTTCTCTCAGGCGTAGTGTCGCTTCTAGCGCATCATATTGCTTCTTAATTCGTAACATTGATCGCACCCGTGCCCTCAGTTCAATCCCACTCACAGGTTTGGTAAGAAAATCATCAGCCCCAGCATTGAGCGATCGCGCCAAATCTTGTTTAGAATTAAGGGCTGTCACCATAATAATCGGAACGTGTTTCCAGCGAGGATCAGACTTAATCTGACTACAAACCTCAATTCCATCCATCTGTGGCATCATTACATCCAGTAAAATCAGATCCGGTTCAACCGCATCTAAACGATTTAATGCGTCCTGACCACTAGAGGCATAGAATAAGTCATAACCCTCGCGGTATAGATGGGCTTCAATGACATCAAATGCCTTGGGTTCATCATCAACAACGAATACAGAATTTCTCTTATTCATGTCATACCTTTGTGGCACTAGTGGTTGTACGCCAGCTAATACCTGATACCTACTATCTACACTAATTTACTAACTTAAACTTGCTATAGCGAGTCTATTTGATTCGTGAACAAGGACAGACAAGGGAGACAAGGGAGACAAGGGAGACAAGGGGGAGGTGTTTTACAAATCAGTTAGACTGGCTATATGCAAATACGCCCTCACCCTATCCTCGACAAACAAGTATTAGTTAGGATTGAGATATTGACCAATAAGATTCACCAGTTTTTTAAGACTCACAGGTTTCGTCATATACTCATTTGCACCCGCAACCAAACATCTCTCCCGATCCCCTGGCATAGCTAGTGCCGTCAGCGCAATAATAGGAACCGCTATCAGATTTGTATCAGTACGAATCTGGCGGGTTGCTTCTAAACCATCCATCTCCGGCATTTGAATATCCATTAAGATTAAATCAGGCTTTTGCTCCTTAGCCATTTTGACAGCTTCTATGCCATTTCTTGCTAAATTTACCCTAAATCCCTGAACCTGCAAGTAATCCATCAAGGTAGAAATATTAGCTTCGTTGTCCTCTGCAAGTAAAATTAAGGGTAACTCTTCTTCAGGTGGAGGTGTCACCACCACAGCCGTATTTCTAGAACGCTGGGGTAAAGTCGGGAAAATTTTACTTAATGCTGACTGAAATTGGGGACGGGAAATGGGTTTAAGTAAGTATTCTGATGCGCCAAGTTCTAGCGCTTGACTCCGTTCATCAACAACAGATATTACTAGTACTGGGATATCCCGTGTTGTTGGATTGGCTTTCAGTTGAGTCAGAACCTCCCAACCTGATAAATTCGGTAATAAAATATCTAAAATAATGACATCCGGATCAAAACGTCCTACTGCTTCAATCGTCCCTTCACCTTGAGGATGAATCAATACCGCCGCACCTAACTCTCCTAAATAGCGAGCAATTTGCTTGGCAGATGTATCAGAATCTTCTACGATTAAAGCTTGTTGAATATTGGGCAGTTCGCCGTTCAGTTGTGGTTGATCCGTAATGTTTGATTCAATGGGTTCAACTTCTTTCCAAGGAAGAATTACAGTAAAGTGACTCCCTTTTCCTACTTCACTTTCTAGAGCAATACTACCTCCATGTAATTCAACAATTCGTCGCACTAAAGATAACCCCAAACCCGTACCCGCATACCGGCGCGAGAGAGTACTATCCAACTGTACAAAAGGTTTAAATAACTTATTAATATTTTCAGGTGCAATTCCAATTCCTGTATCAATCACACTGAATTTAACAATTTCAGCATCCGCATCAGCTTCAATATCTAGACAAACCATGCCGCCTTCAGGCGTAAATTTTACCGCATTACTCAATAAATTAACTAAAACTTGCCGGATACGACGCTCATCAACTTCAATATCTCCAATACTCTCAGCTACTTTAGAGTCAATCCTAATATTTTTTTGATGAGCTTGTTGTTTAACAAACGTCAAACTGGATTCACACAAATGTTCTACAGAAACCGGGGTAATTTGCAGCATCATTTTCCCGGATTCAATCTTGGATAAGTCAAGAATATCGTTAATGAGGTCTAGTAAATGCTTGCCACTTTGCTCAATTGTTTGGAGCGATCGCCGCTGTCGATCTGTTAACTCACCATACACCTCTTCTTGCAAGGCTTCAGAAAGACCAAGAATGGCATTTAATGGAGTTCGTAATTCATGACTCATACTGGCTAGAAATTCATCTTTAAGACGGGTTGCCCTCGCTAATTCCGCATTCGCCAGACTAATTCGCTCACTACTTTCCCGCAGTCGTTCTTCCGCTTGCTTGCGCTCAGTAATATCATAAACTAAACTACAAGCCCATAACATGGATTCATTCTCATCAAGTGCCACACTGGTAGACATATAAACCCACAAATCTTGATCCGATTTTGGTGTTAATTGCAGTTCCCATCGTTGCACTTGACTTTGATGCCTGGAATCGATCAAAGAAGAGGATACCTGTTGGCGATTCGCCTCATTGATAAAGTCAAAAAAGGAACGCCCCAACATTTCTACTTCGGTATAACCCAGCATTCTCGCCATGGCATGATTGACATAGGTTGTCTTCCCTCCCTTATCAATCACCCAAATTCCTTCCTCAGCAAGTTCTACAATTTGTTCGTATCGCGTCTCACTTTCCCGGATGCGGAGTTGTAGGTTTTCATTAAGTCGTTTAATCTCTTCTTCAGCTTGTTTTCGTTCTGTAATATCCGTCAAAAACGTCATCACAAACGTGCCATCTTTGGTTTGAATTGAACTAAGTCCAGCTTCAATCGGGAACTCCCGTCCATCCTTGCATAAGGCAAACAAATTTTTCGTATTACTCATCGAGCGTGGGATCGGATTCAGTCGATACTCAGCCCGATGTTGGGGATGAATTTGATGATAACGTTGGGGCATTAAAAACTCAACCGTGCGACCGAATACTTCAGTACAATCATAGCCGAATAAGTCTTGAGCTTTCGCATTAAAAACTACAATTTTACCCTGACTATTCGTAACAATAATGGCTTCTGAAGCCGATTCTAAAAAGGCGCGGAATTTTGCTTCACTATCTCGAAGTAACTCCTCGGCGTGCTTGCGAGCAGTAATATCTGTAGCAATTCCATCTAATCGAACCGCTGTACCCTTCTCATCATAAGTCAAATGTCCCCGGTCATAAATCCAGCGTACCTCCCCATCAGGTCGCACGATCCGATACTCTAAATTTTTGCTACCCATTGTTAGAGTATCTTGGTGAAACGTGTTAACCTTTTTTCTATCATCTGGATGAACCATTTCTAACCAGAGATTAGGATTATTAAAAAATGCTTCTACAGGATGTCCATAAACTCTCTCAGTTGCTGGATTAAGGTAAATTAAATCATAGGTTGTGGCTGAAACTGACCACACCACATCCTCTAAGGAATTCAAAATACCATCAAGACGCTGTTTACTCTCATTAAGTGCAGCTAGTGCTTGGCGGCGTTCTATCTGAGTACGCAATGCTTTAATGCCATAAGCAAGATCATTGGCTAGTTCAGTGAGCAACCGAATTTCAGCGTTATCAAAGGCATTCGATTCGGTGGCGTAAATGTTTAATACACCGAAACAAAAATGGTTTTGAATTGGAGAAGATTCTTGTAATTCATAATTTAAAACTGAAAACTCAGAACTGATCAACGGTAAGGTAATGAAAGCGGCGTAACCTCTTTGAATAGAAGCTTCTCGCCAAGGCAGATTACTAGGTTCAGTTAAAATGTTTTGAACAATACAGGTTTGACCTGTCCGAATTGCTGTTCCTATGGGATTAGGGTTTTGTTCTATGTCAGACGAACTAATTTGTAAAAATCTGAGATCATCCTCTTCACATCCAGATTGAGCCACCAAACGTACTGTTTTAGCTTCATTCGGTTCAGTAAACCCAATCCACACACAACAATAGCCACCAAACTCTACAATAATTTGGCAAATTTCTTGGAGTAATGTCGCTTCATCACTTGCACGAACTAACGCTTGATTGCATTCGCTCAAGGTTCTGAGAGAGCGGTTCAATTGACGCAGTTTTTCCTCGGATTGCTTGCGTTCGGTGATGTCGCGGATGACAACTTGAGCGCTCGGTTGATTATTATAACTAAAAGGAATAGCCGCTACTTCGGCATCAAAAACGGTTCCATCTAACCGCAACCATTTTTCTTCAATCTGAGGGACAGCCGTTTGATTTTCTTGAAGTTCTTGAATGCGTTCTCGAACAATTTCTCGATACTCTGGATGTAATAAGTCCAAGATGAGTTTATCAATAAGTTCTTCACTCGTCGTTGCACCAAAAAGCCGAACCGCCGCCTGGTTAACTAAAGCAAACTTCCCTTGACTTTGAATAAAAATTCCATCGGGACAGAGTTCGACTAACTGACGATATCGCGCTTCACTGTCCCGCAAACGGCGATCGCGTTCAGCTAAGTTTCGCTCTAAACGGCTTAATAAATAAGCGGCTAAAAGTGAGCCAATAATGCCAATGATTGCGGACAAACTCAAAATTAACCAAGTAAGTTTTCGATGTTGGATTAAGCGTTGCTCTCGCTCCCTTTGCAAGCGTTCTTCTTCGGCTAAAAACTGCTCGATTTGGACTCTGGCTCGATCCATCGTCCGCTTCCCTTCAATCAATTGAGAGACTAACTCCGGTGATAAAGTAACATTTTGAGGTAAAGAATAGATTAGCTCAAGATTATGCTGTATGGTACTCACTCTGGCATTGACCAAAGCTCGAATTTGTTGAATTCGTTGACTTTGTAAAGGATTATCAGTAACGAGCTGACTCAGTTCTTGAATTGAGGTAGGAATTTCCGCGATCGCGGATTCATAACGGTTGAGAAATTCCTGATCACGGATCAGCGCATATCCTCGAACTTCTGTTTCTGCATCCAACAAATTTTTCAGTAAGCGTTGTGTTTCTAGTCGTACTTGTTGAGTATGCTGCACCCATTCTTCAGCTTTAGTAGTATTGAATTGCAACCACCCAAATGCTATCAATGAAGTGGCCAAACAGGATACCGGAATTGCCAAGATAAACATCCGTTTTTGGTAAAAAGGACTGCTTATCCGTCGAGATTGCTGAGTTGGAGCTAGGTTGCTATTCATTGGCAGTTTGGCTGATTAAAGGCAGCTTTAAAAGCGTTGGGAGCTGTGGAGAGCGATTAGCCGTCACAAAAGTTTTTGGTCTACTGCAATTTAATTATTGCATAGCCACTATATAAGGAGAATTAACATCAATGAGCCAATTTTCATCTACAACGTCCAAGTTTTCATCCAGCAGGAGGATTAACTCGCCAAGTGTGGTTTTAGACTCGTGATCACTTGACTCTAAACTATTAGAGGGATTAATAGTCAGTGCAAATTTGAGTTGCAACCAGTGTGCATTTTCTGTGCCTACGGGGGAGATTCCTAGGGAACTACTAATCAGTTCTGGGTTAGGCATCTGGGTAAAGCTAATGACTTCATAAAATTCCTCTTCATCCCAGTAGCCATTAATTTGTGTATTGCACGCTTGCAGGTGTTGAATAGCAATTTGATCAGGAGCAAGTTGCTTCAATGTTTGGGCAAGGTTGTGCCAGATTGGATGATTTTTGAGTGTGCTAGTCACCAAACTTATCCCGCTAGTAGTTGGTTTGTTTCCCTGGAAAGTGGAGAATACCTTCTATTTTAAAACGTTTTTTAAGACAAGTTTATTAAAACGTTTCCCATACCTTATTTTCAAAGTAAAATCGAAGTCAGTAAACAGAGAAAAAAGGCTTCTGTCCATTCCACTACCGCGCCATAAGTATCTCCTGTATGTCCACCCAACTGACGGTAAAACCAAACACCTGTAAAAAAAGCGATCGCACTTCCTCCACTAATCATTACTAACGATATTCGGCTATTGCCTACTAAGAACCAGGGTAATCCACACACTCCCAAGAGCAAGAACCCTCCCCACAAAATATCTTGAGGAACACGAATAAATTTTTTATGAAAGGCTCCTTTTCCGGTTGGTTTGAGGTAGGGATAAAAGGCGATCGCAACCACTTGTCCCCAACGCCCCCACCCGGCTGCGGTCATTAACGCCAACCACCGATAGGTTACAATATCGCTTAAGGCTGCCGTTTTTAACAGTAATACAGCTACTGCTGCCATTACGCCAAACGCGCCACTATGGCTATCTGCCATCACCTCTAACCTGCGCTTTGGATCACCGACACCTAAGCCATCTGACGTATCCATCGCTCCATCCAAGTGTAATCCTCCAGTTAGAGCAATCCAACTTACGACAATTAGCGCACTCCGCGTCAGGCTCGGTAAACCCAACGGCTCTAAACCCGCATCTATAATAGAGAGAATGCCCCCAATCACTAATCCGACCAACGGGGCCCAGCGGGAAATGTTATGAAACTCTGACCCCCAGCTAGCGGGAATCGGAATGCAGGTATAAAATGTAATCGCTCCAAGCAACGAACACCAACACTGCTGTCCCTGTCGCAGGAATCGTTGAACTCTCAATTGCTTCATGGGGATCGGCTCATCAAAATTTCAAGATAAATTTACGTATATTGTCCGATGAATAGCAGGGGAATATTGGGCTAATATTGTCTAATACCCTACTGTATTACTCGTAAGACCTTAGTATTTCAGATTGATATCCACCAGCCTTGCCTTGTGTATTCATCTGGATTTTTCATTGCCACATAGTTTATGCTTGCCTTTACCGTGACAGAGGCTATGATCTAAGCATTGGGTTTCACCAAGTAGGGTTAAACAAAGCAATTCCGTGAACCCCTTGCATGGCAATATCAGCCCCATTTGCATCCTAGGCTTTTACCCATGAGTTATCATCAATCTCCATACCGACTTCCGGCTCCCTGTATCATAGACACGGGTATCATTATTAACAAGCAAGATATGGGACGCTTGCTCACCGATTTGGGTCGCGTCCGCTATATTCATACCCTGGATGGTAAGCTTCAAACTGAAGGTGAAGGATATGTCCTAGAAGTCTTTGGCGATCCGCACCGCTCGACGCTAATCGCTAATCAAGCCATTTATATCAATGTACACAGCTTTGATTATTTACAGCTTAACCAATCACCCGAAAAACAAGCCTATTTTGACCTCATTCAAGACCATCGTCAGTTACGCCTAATTCCCCTATCGAATCCCTTACAAGAGCAGTCTAGCGAACACCTTAATGCTGAAGCTCTTGAAGCCATGGTTACTCAAGTTCTTAACGCTAAATGGGATGTACAAATTGACGATGAAGGGGAGTGTCCTTTCTAAAGAATTACACATCAATTTTAAATCAGGATAAAATAGTTAGTATTTTGTCATTAGTCGATTGCTAATCCCTAATTGCTAATTGATGTTAATTATTAGTCATTAGCCATTGACAATTAACAAATGACAAACAACAAACAACCAACAACAAACAACAGTAATTTTTCGTTTCAATGTCAGGCATCCTGTAGTCAGACAAAAGCCCGTGCGGGTGTTTTTATTACCCCTCATGGCTTGATTGAAACGCCCCGATTTATGCCAGTCGGAACGTTGGCAACAGTTAAAACCCTAACACCAAAACAACTCGAAGATGCTGGGGCGCAAATTATTCTAGGGAATACCTATCATCTTCACCTGCAACCTGGAGAAGCGATTATTGAGCAAGCAGGTGGATTACACCACTTTATGGGTTGGCATAAACCCATTTTGACGGATTCTGGTGGGTTTCAAGTTTTTAGTTTAAGTCAGCTCCGAACCATTAGTGATGAAGGAGTAATCTTTCGTTCCCCCCGTGATGGCAGACTGATTAATTTAACGCCAGAACGCTCAATTCAAATTCAAAATGCACTAGGGGCTGATATCATTATGGCATTTGATGAATGCCCCCCTTACCCCGCCGACTATTCAGACGTAGAAGCTGCCGTTGATCGGACTTACCGCTGGCTGAAACGCTGTATTGACGCGCACAGTTATCCTCATCAACAAGCGTTATTTGGTATTGTTCAAGGCGGTGTTTATCCGGATTTGCGAAGAGCAGCGGCTGAATCTTTAGTATCGTTGGATTTACCCGGTTATGCCATTGGTGGTGTCAGTGTGGGTGAACCTGCGGAACTCATACACAAAATTGTAGCAGCAACTGCACCCTATTTACCTGCTCATAAGCCACGTTATTTAATGGGGGTTGGGACTTATCGAGAAATGGCACAAGCGATCGCCTTTGGTGTTGATTTATTTGATTGTGTCATTCCTACCCGTTTAGGGCGACATGGTGCGGCATTAGTGCAAGGAGAACGTTGGAATTTAAAAAATGCTCGCTTTAAAGAAGATTTTACACCGTTAGATGGGACTTGTCCCTGTTATTGCTGTCAGAAGTTTACCCGTGCGTACCTGAATCATTTAGTCCGATGTAAAGAGGTTCTCGGTATTATGTTACTTTCTCTTCATAATGTAACTGAACTAATTCGCTTTACCCAAACGATTCGAGAAGCAATTTTAAGCGGTAGCTTTATTACAGAGTTTGGTCATTGGTTAGATACAGAGTCTGTAACAAGTTGATAGTATTGAACTGCGGAATAAGATTAAGTATTAAGGCTTGCCACTCTTACCGTGGCTAACCGTCCAGGAGAATGTTAGGCTGGCTGTAGATGAAGTGATGCAAAATGCTTCGCCTATCGAGAAAAAATAGATCGTCAGCGAACACTTGGCAATGGTCAATTTGACAGCATCGGCGAATAAATATCCGGATGAGATTTCTGGAGGGATGAAACAACGAGTTGGTATTGCCCCTGCTTTAGCCACTCGCCGCTCCGAAAAACCTATACAGAGCTAGCCAAAGCTAGATATATCTGTACAAAGTCGGAGCGTGCAGACTAAGACTTTCGAGGTCTACGATTTTCGAGTCATGACACCTTGGTGTGAACGCCAGCATCAAGCACTGTCGAACTCAGTTAAGTAATCAGTAAACAGGTTTATAGCTGTAGTGCTGAGTTCATTCTTCAAGCTCTTAAATCATTGTCGAGGCAAACTTTACTTAGTGATAAGGCTGACAGAAGATGTCAAACTATGTTTTTTTAATCGATCAAAACAAAACACCTCTCAATCCTGTGCATCCAAGCCATGCGCGAAAATTGCTCTTATCTGGTAAGGCAGCAGTATTTCGCCGTTATCCGTTCACTTTGATATTGAAGCGAGTTGTCCTTGAGCCAAAGGTTTATCCTCTTACGCTGAAAATTGACCCAGGCTCCAAATTTACTGGCATTGCGCTAGTAACCAATCAGGATAATGTGATTTGGGCGATGGAATTACAACATCGTGGACAGCAAATCAAAGACGCATTAGAACATCGTTCTTCTGTGCGTAGAGGACGGAGAAATCGAAATACTCGTTATCGGCAAGCTCGATTTCTTAACCGTAAGCGTCCTCATGACTGGTTAGCTCCATCCTTACGACACCGCGTTCTCACAACTGAAACTTGGGTGAAGCGACTACAGAAGTTTGTGCCGATTGGCTCCCTTGTCCAAGAATTAGTTAAGTTCGATACTCAAGCCATTCAAAATCCTGAAATCTCTGGGACGCAATATCAGCAAGGAACATTGCATGGTTATGAGTGCCGCGAGTATCTGCTGGAAAAGTGGAATCGCCAATGCACTTACTGTGGTGTCAAAGATGTTCCGCTAGAAATCGAGCATATTCAGCCAAAATCCCAAGGTGGTTCTGACCGTATATCCAATCTTTGTTTGGCTTGCCACAAATGTAATCAACGCAAAGGCAATAAGGATATAAAGGACTTTCTCAAAGGTAAACCAGACGTACTAAGTCGTATCCTAAAAGGCGCAAAAGCACCGTTGAAAGATGCAGCCTCCGTTAACAGTACTAGGTGGACACTATTCAACACTTTGAAATCTTTGGGTATACCAATTAGCACAGGAACTGGTGGACAAACCAAGTTCAATCGCATCCGGTTTAAGTTACCTTTATCACATTGGATTGATGCAGCTTGTGTTGGTGTGGTCGAAACCATCAAACTTGTTACTACCAAAATCTTAAAGGTTAAAGCTACTGGTTTTGGTGGCAGACAGAGATGTCAGACTGATAAGTTTGGTTACCCACAAAAACATCGTCCGTTGCGTCCAATTCGGGGATTTTGTACTGGCGACATTGTTCGTGCAGATGTTCCAAAAGGTAAGTATGCCGGGACTTTTACAGCACGAGTCTGTCCAATGTCTCACGGTTATGGAGAGTTTGTGATTGACAAAAAACGGAGGTCAATCAAATTGGAGTACTTAACGCCTGTTCATCGAAAGGATGGATACGACTATGCCTAGAGCTAGACAAAATGACCAGAAATGTATCGAGGTGTATAGCAATCAAGTTCCAGTTTCATCCCCTAAAATGTTATTGATGAATGAACCTTTCGGCGCACTCGATGCGTTGATCCGTCGCAAATTGCAAACACAGGTATTGGATATCTGGGAAACTCGCCGACAGGCGGTAATGATGATTACGTATGATGTGGATGAAGCAATTTATAGGTTTGAGCGTATTGTGATGATGACGAATGGTCCAAAAGCAAAGATTGGCGAAATTTTAGAAGTCCCGTTTCCTCATCCACGCGATCGCCAAGAACTGAGGGATTCTAAAGAATACTATAAACTACGCAATCATGCCTTGAATTTTTTAGATCCCTATTTCACTCAAGACGAGTAAATTATCTAAAGAACAAAAGGTATAAAAAAGGGTTTCGTAGGGTCGGCATCCGTTGATTTTCCCATTGTGGGTGGGGAAAATCCAAAATCCAAAATCCAAAATCCAAAATCCAAAAATGAATGACCCACCTCTCCTCTATTAATTATTCCCTGTCAGAGAGGTTAAAACCATGAACATTAAGCCAATGATAAAGCGTCTTGAAGGCGCGATGGAACGCAATGATTTAAGACAAAAAATGCTTGTGTTATTGGAGCCAGCTTCATCAATTATCCAGCCAAGTAACTCTACAGAATCAATCAATTTAGTCGTTGGTTATAATGGCTCCCCTAAAAGTCAAACGGCTTTAGATTTAACGATGTGGATTGCTCATCAAACCCGTTTAGTCACTCAAAAAGAAGTGATTGTCCAAGTCGTCTACGTTGTAGATGAAAAGCAAATTAGACACCGTTCAGATATTTTTAATATAGCCGAGTTCAACCCTTCATCAAATCCTCGCCACTCCTTGGGTTTTCCTAACGCATTAACATCCAGAAAGTCTGCTACATCTGTCTTAACTAAACCTAAACCCCAAGCCTTAGCTGTGCCTCCTGCAAAGACATCACTAAAGTCACGGCGTACTAAGGACACTTTCCGCCAATCTGACTGGTTTGAGCAAGCCGATTTAATCTTATGGCAAGCTCGTTGTATGGCTGAAGAATGGCGGGGTTCTTTCAATGCTCATCTACGTTTTGGTGATGTGGCGATGGAACTCAGAGATGTTGTTGAATCTGAATCAGCAACTCTACTATTTTTGGGTTGCAGTTATCTTAATCATCCTCTTGTTCAGCAATTAGGTTATAATTTCCCCTGTTCAGTATTGGGTATTCCCACAGGTCTAAGTTAGGAAAAAAAGATTGATTTTATTGTCTCAATTCAACCAATTTGAATAAATATAATGAGAAACAATTAACGTCAGATAGGAGTTATCATGAATGGAAGGGTAAGGGCTAATCGTTAATCCCCAATACTAGACGAAAACCTTATCAATCAGGTGATTAGCCATTAGCGATTAGCGATTAGCCATTAGCCATATAGATTATAACTACAGGCGATCGCTCCCGACAAACCCTGAAAATGCCCATTCCCTAAGCCTGACTTTTCAAATAAGGTCTGAGGTTGATGTACAATTGCAACAAATGTTTTCATGATCTATGGCAATTGTTCTCACCCTGACCGTTTTAGTCCTGGCTTTAATCTGCTTCATTGGCGAATGGCTACCCGTCGATATCACTGCCATTACCATTACCGTTGTGTTGATGCTTCTGGGATTAGTCACCCCAGATGAAGGAATTTCTGGTTTTAGTAACTCTGCCACAATTACCGTGATGGCAATGTTTATTCTGAGTGAGGGAATTGGACGTACAGGCGTGATTCAAATCGTTAGAGATTTGCTGATGCAATGGGGAGGAAACAAGCCAAGTCAACAAATCTTCGTAATGGGTGGAATTGTTGGCCCGATTACCGCTTTTATTAACAATACGGCTGTCGTTGCTGTCTTTTTACCGATTGTAGAAGACTGGTGTAAAAAGCAGAATATCTCTGTTTCCAAGTTGCTCATTCCACTCTCTTACTCCACGGTTTTGGGGGGTATGATTACTTTAATTGGTACCTCCACGAATATTGTAGCCAGTGGAATGTCAAAGAAATTGGGATATGGAGAATTTGGGTTATTTCAATTTACCCCTGTTGGCCTTATTACCTTTGCCGTCGGACTAATTTATCTGGCTATAGTTGCTCCCCGACTTTTGCCCGATCGCAAGCCTTCTAGCAGCGATCTAGTCAGTCAAGATTATCGTCTGAATGATTATGTCAGCGAAGTAGTAATTAAACCTCGCTCTAGTTTAGTCGGACAAACTTTGCGTTCGACTGAAATTCAACGGAAGTTTGATTTAGACGTGCTGGAACTGATTCGTAATGACAGTCATTTTCCCCAACCTATTGCTGACAAAGTATTAGCAGCAGGCGATATTTTATTAGTACGCGGGAGTCGAGCAGATTTACTGAAAATTAGAGATGAACGGGGAATTGATATTCTACCGGATATGCAGTTTGGGCCTAAAGCGTTAGGAGAAGCTGAACTCAGTTCTGAAGAAGAAGGTGTTGCTGAAGTTTTGATTTTATCTAACTCTAATCTCATCGGTTCTAGCCTTAAAGATTTACGGTTTCGTCAGCGCTACAACGCTACAGTATTAGCCATTCGACGGGGAGAAGAACTCCTGCGAGAACGAATGGGAAAAATTCCATTGCGCTTTGGTGATCTGCTGTTGGTACAAGGGCCAAAACAAAGTTTTTTAGGTCTACAAACGACTAGCGATTTATTAGTCATGGAACAGCAAGATATCGAAACCCTACGTAGAGATAAGGCGGCGATCGCGCTAGCAATTATCGTTGGAGTCGTTGTGATTGCGGCATTTGATTGGGTTCCTATTTTAGTCACATCCTTAGCTGGAGTGATTTTAATGATCATAACAGGCTGTCTGAAACCGGGGGAAATATACGGTGCTGTACGCTGGGATATTATCTTTCTGTTAGCTGGACTCTTTCCTTTAGGAACGGCGATGGAGAAGTCAGGCGCAAATGAATGGTTAGCTAGTAATCTCGTAGCAATAGGTGGCCATTTTTCCGGTTATTGGGTATTAGTGTTCTTCTACTTAGCGACTTCGTTGTTAACAGAATTGCTCTCAAATAATGCAGCCGTTATTCTGATGATTCCCGTTGCCATTGAAGTTGCTAAAACTCTAGATCTTAATCCCTTTGCTTTCATGTTTGCTGTCACTTTTGCTGCTTCCAATAGCTACCTCACTCCCATTGGCTACCAAACCAATACTATGGTTTATGGACCTGGTGGTTATAAATTTTTGGACTTTACGCGAGTTGGTGCTCCCCTCAATTTACTCCTGTTAGTGATCACGCCACTTTTGATTGTTTGGCTCTATGGCTTGCAACCTATTCAATAGTGATTTTTAAGCCAAATATGTTAAGCTTATAATTTAACTAGAGTAAGTCAGCCTAATCCAGTGCTTCACCCATGCAGCCATCTGTATTTAGGGTGAAGTGGGAACGGAGGAACCACTTTTTGGGGCGTATTTCTAACTCTTCGATGAGTCTGTTCGATGAGTAGAGAAGGACAACTCTCAGTCCTAGTCCGTCAGCTAACTCCGTCGGCATTGAGAGGAGACTGAAGAATCAGCATTCTTAGGAATGTCTCGTTTCATCAGTTACTTCGGCTGGTACTGCTCGGTTTTCTTGTACCTGCTCTTTGAAGTTGAGGCATTGCTGATGTTAGTTTCACGTAATGTTAGTTTCACTACGTTCGATTACCATTTATTACCCGGTAATTTCTCTGCTTCCACATCTTTTCTGTGAAAGCGGTATTTTTTACTCAAATAATCACTAAGTACTGATACAGCAGAATTCAGGAGTCAATAATTAGGAAGAGAAGAGGTTTTATCTCTACCTTTCTTTTCTCAGTTTTGTACCTCATCCCGTTGCAATTTCCTGTCACCGTGTTCTGATTTGGATGAAGTAGACTCAATTGTTTCTTCATCCCTCATTCTTCATTCTTCATTCTTTATCCTTTACCATCTATGGAAAACTGGCACGCTATAATTGCCGCTTCTACATTTGTGGCTGTAATTGTGTTGATCATGACCGAATGGATACATCTAACCATTGCTGCTTTTTTGGGAGCATTGCTGTTGGTGTTTATGAATGTCATGACGTTAACTGAGGCGATTGGACATATTGGTCAGAGTTATCCAACCCTAGCTTTATTTTTTGGGGTTATGGTGTTGGTACGTGCCTTTGAACCCACTAAGATTTTTGACTACTTAGCTACCCAAATGGTGGTATTAGCAAAGGGACAAGGGAAGCGACTGCTATTAGGAATTGTCGGAATTACGACCCCCATTTGCGCTATGTTGCCTAATGCAACAACGGTAATGCTATTAGCACCGCTAATTCCCCCAATGGCAGAGGAAATTGGAGTTGATTTTGTTCCGTTGTTAATTTTAATGGTGTTTGTTGCCAACAGTTCTGGACTGCTTACGTTAGTTGGTGATCCAGCGACATTTATTGTCGGAGATGCTATCAATATCAGCTTTACCGATTACCTGATGCGGTTGAGTTTAGGCGGGGCGATCGCTGTAGCCACCGTAGTCCTGATGGTTCCCTTTCTATTCTCCAAAATCTGGCACAAAAAATTGGAGAACTTAAATCAATTACCCCACCCTAAAATTAATCATCCACGAGTTTTAACCCTAGGGGGGTTTATTGTTGCTTTTGTATTAATCTTTTTTGTAGTTGGAGAATCCCTCCCCATTCCTATTTCTCCAGCAGCGGTTGCTTTGTTAGGAGCGGCTTTAGCCTTACTCCTTGCTCACCATAGTAAGATTGATACGGTTAATAATATCTTGCGGGATGTAGACTGGAGTACCTTGCTATTTTTTATGTGTATTTTCGTCATCATTGGTGGATTGGAAAAAACGGGGGTTGTGAATGGGGTATCGGGAATCTTGGCAACTCTATTAGGACGAAATATTGTATTGGGTTCCCTCCTTCTCCTCGTTTTTGTCGGTTTACTCTCCAGCGTTGTCCCTAATATTCCTCTGGTAGTAGCCATGGTTCCCCTCCTTAAACAATACTTGGTGAACGTCGGATTTGTGGGGCAAGATGTTCTAACGCCTGGTTTTGACGGTCAGTTTCCTCCCGAAGTATTACCCTTGTTCTATGCCATGATGTATGGTGCAACCTTGGGTGGAAATGGTACATTAGTAGGAGCGTCTTCAAACATTGTCGCGGCAGGAATTTCCGAACTGCACGGACGCAGGATCTCGTTTAAACGGTTTCTCAAATATGGGATACCCGTCATGGTTATGCAATTAGTAACTGCTGCTATTTATGTAACAATTCGCTTTCTGTTGTAATACTCCATGCACCTAAAATTTTCTCAAGACCTAGAGTCTCTGCTAAAGCGATTAGCTACTCATCCCCTTACCCTCAAAGATGTTCTAGCAGAAACCTCAGAACGAGGATTTAGTTTACTAATTAGCCTATTAGTATTACCGTTTTTGGTGCCAATGCCGCCCGGATTATCTACCTTGTTAAGTCTTGGTTGTTTGCTATTATCAGGGCAAATGGCTCTAGGTCGTCGAACTCCTTGGCTTCCTGCCAAAATTTCTCGGATTAAATTTCCCCAAGGCTTGAGTCGGCAACTTTTAAAAAATATCAGACGCATTACCAGACTATTAGAAAAGATTGTCCGCCCTCGATGGTTGTGGATTGCTGAGAAACCTCAAATCTGGCGCTGGAATGGGTTCTGTATCGCTTGGTTGACCGTACTTCTGATGTTACCCATACCCTTTACGAATCCCATTCCAACCCTAGGTATTTTATTGTTAGCCATTGCTACCTTAGAAGAAGATGGACTGCTCATGTGTGTCAGTTATGGAATCACCGCTTTAATTACCCTATTCTTTGGATCAATCGCTTATGTCCTCTTACAAGCACCCGATTGGTTGCCTAACCTCTTGAGCTAAACCAATCAAAACTCTAATCGTTTTAAGAACTACCAATTAGTCCCAAAAATTTAAGTAGTGATTGATACTAATCATTAAAATCTACAATGGTTAGTTTGAGGGGAATTAATTGTAAAATAAAAGAAAAACCCGACTTCTCCTCATAACTATTACTCCAGCAGGTAAAAAAATTTTAATCTCACACGTCCATGAACCAGCCGTTGCTGCATTCCAAACGAGCCTTACTCTTAGTCAACCGTCATGCTCGACACGGACAGCAGCGCCTATCTGAAGCGATTCGTCAATTAGAGGAACTAGGTTTTATTTTAATCGAAGAGTCAACCCCAGAACCGCAACAGTTACCCGAACTCATCCGGCGCTATCAAAATCAGGTTGACTTGGTAATCATTGGCGGTGGAGATGGCACTCTCAATGCCGCCGTAGAAGGGTTGGTTGATACCCAACTCCCTTTAGGTATATTGCCCTTGGGAACGGCCAATGACTTGGCGCGGACGCTAGGAATTCCCTCCGCTATCTCTGAAGCTTGCCAAATTATTGCCACAGGTCAATTGCATCGTATTGACTTAGGGTGGGTAAATGGGAAATATTTCTTTAATGTGGCGAGTTGCGGACTGAGTGTGCAAATTACCGAACGACTTTCTAAAGAAGCCAAGCGTCGTTGGGGGGTTCTGGCTTATGGCGCTACTGCCTTGCAGGTGATTTGGCAAGCGCGACCGTTTAGAGCCGAAATTGCGTTTAATAATGAGTCTATTCGGGTGAGAACCGTTCAAATTGCGGTCGGGAACGGGCGATACTACGGAGGTGGGATGACCGTTGTTCATGATGCTGCCATTGACGATCGCCGACTGGATCTGTACAGCTTGGAAATTGGACAATGGTGGCAGATCCTAGCATTACTTCCAGCCTTATGGCAGGGACGACACACCGCTTTACCCGGAGTCCGAACCATCAACGGTAGGGAAATTGACGTTTATACCCTCAAACCCCGTGCAATTAATACCGATGGCGAACTTACAACCTACACCCCCGCGAAATTCCGAGTGATTCCCCAAGCGTTATCCGTTTTAGTTCCCTAACTCAACCAGGTTTTCACACTACCATTAACATCTGCAAACTATGGCATTTCCTACGACTTCATCCTCGTCTACTCGTTCGTTGCCAGATACCGCTAAATCTTGGCATACCTCAGATATTGAAGAGGCACTCAACCTCCTGGAAAGCAACCCAGATCAGGGTTTGACCCCAAAAGAGGTGACTCAACGGCAACAGCAGTACGGCTTCAACGAATTGGAAGAAACCGGAGGGCGCAGTCCCCTAGCTATCTTGTGGGATCAGTTCACCAATATTATGTTAGTGATGCTGATTGCTGTAGCCATAGTATCAGGGGTGCTGGATCTCAAAAGTGGCAAGTTTCCCAAAGATGCGATCGCCATTTTTGCTATTGTCGTTTTAAATGGTCTGCTGGGCTATTTGCAAGAAAGCCGTGCCGAAAAAGCCCTCGCCGCCCTTAAACGTCTCTCCTCTCCTAAAGTCCGAGTTGTACGGGATGGCAAAACAATCGAAGTGGCGGGGAAGGAATTGGTACCGGGAGATGTCATGCTATTAGAAGCAGGTGTCCAGATCGCCGCAGATGGTCGCCTGATTGAAGCCCAAAACCTACAAATTCGAGAAGCTGCCCTGACTGGAGAAGCCGAAGCGGTCAATAAACAGCCGGGAGTCCGGTTGAGTGAGGATGCCTCGTTAGGCGATCGCTTAAATATGGTATTCCAGGGTACTGAAGTCATTCAAGGACGGGCAAAAGTCCTCGTTACCAGTACCGGGATGCAGACGGAACTAGGGCGAATTGCCACCATGCTGCAATCGGTGGAATCCGAACCCACCCCCCTGCAACAGCGGATGACTCAATTAGGGAACGTCCTGGTTAGTGGTTCCTTAATTTTAGTGGCGATTGTGGTGATTGGCGGTGTGCTACGCCTCGGTTGGGATAGCTTTGAAGCACTTTTAGAAGTGTCCTTAAGTATGGCGGTAGCGGTTGTGCCAGAAGGTTTACCTGCGGTTGTCACCGTCACCCTAGCCATTGGGACTCAACGGATGGTGCGTCGCAATGCCCTCATTCGTAAACTTCCGGCAGTAGAAACATTAGGGTCTGTTACTACTATTTGTTCGGATAAAACGGGTACATTGACCCAAAATAAAATGGTCGTGCAGTTAGTTCACACCGCTAATAATACTGTTCAAGTAACAGGTGAAGGATATGCCCCCATTGGGGAATTTACAATTCCAAATTCAAGCTCGAAAATTCAAAATTCAGACGAGTATCCCGATCTACACACACTATTAACTGCTTGTGTGGTTTGTAACGATGCCCTATTACAGCAGGAAAAACAAGACTGGACTATTTTAGGAGATCCAACGGAGGGCGCATTATTATCCTTAGCAGGGAAAGGAGGTCTTTTTAAAGAAGGATTGAGTCAACAATTCCCTCGCATCCAGGAGTTTCCTTTCTCCTCCGAACGTAAGCGGATGAGTGTCATTTGTGAAAATAGAGAATCAGCTAATTGGATATCTTCTTCCCCCACTCCCCACTCCCCACTCCCCACTCCCTACTTAATGTTTACGAAAGGGTCGCCAGAATTAATTTTAGAACGTTGTACCCAGATTCCTGAAGGCAATCTAACTCCTGAGTCTCGCACTCAAATTTTAGAGCAAAATAACCAGATGGCATCTAAAGGGTTGCGAGTATTAGGATTTGCCTATAAACCCTTATCCGAAATTCCGCCAGAAGGATCGGATGAAACAACTGAACAAGAGTTAGTTTGGTTGGGATTAGTCGGAATGTTAGATGCACCACGCCCAGAAGTGCGAGAAGCTGTTGCCCAGTGTAGAGGGGCGGGAATTCGTCCAGTTATGATTACGGGCGATCATCAGTTAACCGCACAAGCGATCGCTTATGATTTAGGAATTGCAAAAGAAGGGGATTTAGTCCTCACAGGTCAGCAATTGCAAAAACTTTCTCAAGCTGAATTAGAACGAGAAGTTGAACACGTTAGTATTTATGCCCGTGTTTCCCCTGAACATAAACTGCGAATTGTGCAAGCGTTACAAAGTCAGGGTGAATTTGTTGCTATGACAGGAGATGGCGTGAACGATGCACCCGCTTTAAAACAGGCGGATATTGGTGTGGCAATGGGGATTACGGGAACAGATGTAAGTAAAGAAGCCAGTGATATGATTCTGCTGGATGATAACTTTGCTACCATCGTTCATGCCGTAGAAGAAGGTCGGGTGGTTTATACGAATATTCGCCGCTTTATTAAATATATTCTCGGCAGTAATATTGGGGAAGTTTTGACGATTGCGGCTGCACCGTTAATTGGTTTAGGAGGTGTTCCTCTTTCACCGTTACAAATTCTTTGGATGAACTTAGTGACTGACGGTTTACCTGCTTTAGCCCTAGCCATGGAACCCGCCGAACCTAATGTGATGAAGCGTCCCCCTTATGATCCGCGCGAAAGTATTTTTGCCAGAGGGTTAGGGCTTTATATGGTGCGAATGGGTATTGTTTTCGCCATCATTACCATTTGGCTAATGGTTTGGGCGTACAATTATACAGATAATTTTGGAGATGAAAATCGCTGGAAAACCATGGTATTTACTACCCTTTGTTTAGCACAGATGGGTCATGCGATCGCCATTCGTTCCAATACTCAACTAACAATACAACTCAATCCGTTCTCGAATCCCTACGTTCTAGGTGCTGTTGCTTTAACTACTGCTTTACAACTCATGTTGATTTATGTCGAACCATTGCGGAACTTCTTCGGTACTCATTTGTTGAGTCCCTTAGAACTTTTGATTTGTATCGGGTTCAGTGCCTTAATGTTTGTTTGGATCGAACTTGAGAAATTATTTATTCGTTGGTTTAAGCGTTAATAGGTTATATCATGTCCGGCTAATTACTTATCAAAAAAAACTCTTCGCCTCTCGGTGTTCCCGTGTCATTCCTAATCATAAGTATTAAAGCGGACATGATATTAAACCCTCTCCCTTTCAAAAATAGGACTTACGCAACTGGCACATGGAGTAGGGTGCGTCAGACGAACAAACCCTGATTATCTCGATCAATAACTTGGTCTGACGCACCCTACAAGTTAATTTTATTGTGACA
>DNGI01000175.1:0-9909 GCA_003486645.1 Cyanobacteria bacterium UBA11370
GGTATATAGGGCGGATTTGGTATTAGACCGTAAGGGACTTTTCAAATTCCTCCAATGCCTGCACACTACCCACCTGCCAAGCCCGTTCTACGACAGAGGGAATGATTTGAGTCAGAGGAATATTAGGAAAGGTGGGACTAAGGTCAGATAAGAGGTATTCTCCATTCCTAAGCAAATAAATCCTCAGCTTGCCACTATCATAGAGCCACAGTTCCGGAACAGCGATCGCCTTGTACGCACCGAGGGTAGTTTTAGAGGTTACATCTGTTTCAATCGCTAGGTCTGGGGGAGGATCATCTGCTTCGAGTCGGCGACGACCAATCATGCGCTGATAATTCTGAATGTAGAAGCAAGCATCTGGTTCAACTCCTGCGGTATTTTCCTGCTTAAAGGTGGTTGAACCAAACGGTTGATATCTTCTCCCGCTAGCTTTCAGTAAAATTTTCACAATGTCAGAGATTAAATCTCTCGGAACTTCATGTTCGGGTAGAGGAACCCTAATTTCCAAACAGCCTTTGCTATAGGCAACTCGTGCCGCCCGCTTGTTACCCATTTCCTGCAAGATGGATTCAAATTCCGACCAACTTACATTTGGGATAGTAACAGCACTACCGGGCGCTAAATGTATCTGGCTAACGGGTTTAACAACCCAGGATACAGCAGTCATAAGGCTATTACTTTAATGTGCATCAGCTTTTCATCGTAACATTTCAGTTCCGCTATTATAGCGTTTCTCTTTCTTTTGTAAGGGACATTTGATGGCTCTTCATTACTCCCTACTCCCTACTGCTAAAACCGAGAACGAAAGCACTTCATCCAATTAATAACTGCTATAACTAACACTCTCACAAACGGGAAAGAAAATATTTAAGTCCTCGCTTTAGGAGCTGACGCTCACTCCTGATGTCGAACCTGACTTTTTATCCGCTATGATTCGGATTCATTTCAACAGTCTGAATTGGCATCAATTTAATGCCAACGTTCCTTTCTCTGAGCTAACTTTTCCTTATCAAAACTCAGAAATCGAGCAACTGGAACACCAATTCCACCTGCTCATCAAACAGCGTATTTTAGGCTTACCAATCGATAAACTGCTCTCCACTTATCCCCGACTAGCTCACTGGCTTAAACAACTTGAGCAGGCGGCTCCAGAATTCTTTACTGAGCCATGTAATCAATATATTGAGTTTGATACAAGCCTACAGCGGGTAATGGGAGAAGTGTTACTTGAAGTAAACTGTGATGCTCTCGTGTATCGCTACAACTCTCTAGAAATTGTTAACTGGACGGCTTACCCTCTTCAATCAGAGGAGGAACTGCGTCACAACTGGCCTACAGGTTTAAGCCTATTTCTAGCTGCCACAACGAGTACGTATTTTGTTGATGAAATTACAATAACCTACTGGTTTGTAACGGACAGTTCCGAACCCGTCAAGGTTTCCTTCAACTACAACCCAGACGAACACGAGCAATTTAAAACTCAACTAGAGGAAGCTATAAAGCAATTAAAAATCCCTCTTAATCCCACACCAACTCCTAACACCAACCCATCCTTAATTAAAGATTACCTGGATACCATCACGGAGGTAGAACTATGACTTGACAACGAATTGTTGTCACCCGAATTGCTCTGGGAGGTGTTCGACTGAGCTGATTGTTGCTCTCTTAAGTCGTTCGGCAACAGAAGAGTCAGTGGTCATTAGTCATTAGTCATTAGTCATTAGTCATTGGTCAGTGGTCAGTTGATACCACCTCTGAAGCTACTCTTGAAAATACTAATTTTCCTCCTCTTGCTGAGTGGCTTGTTCGGGTAAATGCTGACGAATATCCATGCTGTCATGGAGGATGCGAACTACCTCAACAGTGTCGTCCAAAACTCGGTAGAAAATATAGTGGCGACCGTGACTCCCAACGTGATAGGAGTAGTAGCCTGGTCTGAGTTCTTCTCTGGGAAAACCTCGGGCGGGGTTTGCAGCGATTTTGGTGAAGGCATCATTGAGGAGCTTTTTGTATCTCTCTCGTTGCTCACTACCCCATGTTTTTTGGGTGTATTTCAGAATGTTCTTGAGGTCGCTGCGTGCTTGTGGGGTGATGTTAAGGGAATTGTGGGCAGACACAAGGATCAATCTCCAAATTACCAGCCTCTAACTCGGCAAGTGCCTCTTGTTCTATGGTGTCTAAATCGAGAGGTAGCGAGACACCGCTATTTTCTCCTTTGATGAGTTCTGCCCTGAGTTTTCCGATTTTGAGCTGGGCAAGTTCTTTCTCAAACTGCTGGAGGCGGTCAAGCAATTCCTGGAAGGCATGAGCATCATGGACGACAAGCGCTGCTTCGCCGTTTACCGTCAGTACCATGGGGGTTTTCTTTTGTCGTATCTGTTCGGCATAGTTCCCTGCATTACGCCGGAAATCAGTGAGGGAATGGATGTTGTCCAGGGTGAACATAGTGAAAGCTGACACCTGTAGGTGTACATAATTGTACTCACAATTGTATGCTAAACAGAGAAATTTGTGAGGGTGCTGACGCACATTCATCATGATGAAAGCGTTGAGGCATCATTGATGAATGTTATTTCCCTTCCCACAACTCAATCAACAGAAACTCTTGATGAACTCGAAGCTCAGTTGGAGTTGATTTTTGATTATCTGGAATCCGATAATCCTAATGATAGAACCGTAGCCGAGCAACTGTTTGAGGAACTGCTACCCCGACTAGAAAAGAAAATTGATAGCTACGTTGCTACTCTTAATCGAAAACAAAATCGTGCTGATTTCCGTCACACAGAAGCTAAACGCATTCACTCACTGGCTGTTACTGACTATCGTGCAGTTAATTGGCTTAAAGGTAAGCTCCTTGCATTTATGGAACGCCGAGTTGAAACGCTGGGTGAAAAGTCAGGTCGAAAACTAGAGGGATTGTACTGCCAAATTTCCTTATGTACCAATGGCGGTAAGCAACCTGTGTGGATCGACCCTGATCTTAGCGTCGATGATTTCCCGCCTGAGTATATCATCCAAGTTCCGACCCTCAATATCGAGAAACTCAAAGAAGATGCACTAGCTCACGGTGAAATCCGTTCCTCGCAAGGTCGTTTAATTGCCAAAGTCAATAAACGCAGCAAACACATCCGCATTTCTTAATTTAATCGTCTTTCATTCCTCACTTACTTTCCTTACTACTAAGCGTTCTCCTCTTGAGTTGAGAACGCTTTTCATTGGTCTAATATTTTATACTTTTTTCCCTCAATATGTCAAATTCTCCCCTCACTCCAGATCCAATTCGTGACTATCTTATCGCTATTGGGAAACATCCCTTACTTACTTTTGAACAAGAACAATTTCACGGGCTTCGCGTCGGTCAATGGGTAAAGCTTGAAGCGGCAAAAAAACAACTTTAAACCCAACTCCATCGAGAACCAACACTAGGGCGTGTCTGCAAACTCACAACCAGGATAAGATGGCAGCGATTATTAACATAGCGAGGTAGTTATGAGCGCACTTTTCATAACGTGTAGCGACCCGTCGAAATTGCTTGAGCCGGTTGATTAGTCGCTCAACTCGATTGCGCTCACGATAAAGTCCTCGGTTAAAGCGACAGCGGCGCTTTTCATTACGCCGTTGGGGAATGACTGGAGTAATCCCACATCGGCGTAACTCTTGGCGCACCGCCGAGCTACTGTAAGCTTTGTCCCCCAGAAAATAACGAGGACGGCTTTTGGGACGACCACGTCCGGCGCGTTTAACCTTGCCTCCCTGCATCAAATCCTTGAACGCGATCGCTTCATGACGCTCTCCATTAGTCAGCACGAATCTCATGGGTTTACCAAAGCCTTCCACTCGAATGTGTATCTTAGTGCTAAAACCCCCTTGAGAGCGTCCTAAAGCTTGGTTTTGTTGCCCCATGAAGAGCACCTGCCGCATGTTGGTGGGCTCGAACTACAGTGCTGTCTCCCATGTGGACTTCCCAATCAAGCTGACCAACAGCATCTGCCTGCTGCTGTAAAGCTGACCAAATCTGTTGCCATCTATCCGCTTTCTGCCAACGATAGAACCGACTTGAGACAGTCTTCCAAGAACCATATTTTTTGGGCAGGTCTCGCCAAGGTGCGCCAGTGCGTAAAATCCACAAAATACCGTTGAGAATTTGCCGATGGTCATTGGCTGGACGTCCGGTACGGGGTTTTTGAGGAGGCAGATGCGAGCGCAATCGCTCCCACTGTTGATCTGTTAGTTCACCTCTGAGCATGGTCGATTCCCTGATAGCGATCGCTGCTATCTTATCCTGATTGTGAGTTTGCAGACACGCCCTAGCGCTTGAGATTGTTTTACCGGCTATTCCAACTAAACCGGCCCATCCAATCTTGGGATGCTTTTTGCTCGAGGCCGAGGCAAAAACAAATACAGTTACTTTGACAGGTTTTGATAGGAAATTGGGCATTCGTTGCCGTTGTGAAGCCCAAGTCGAACACAGTGGAAAACTCACTGTTCCGGCTCACCTATTTGCTGGGTTAGTTTCCCAACTGGCGGATGAGTTGTTGACTTTAGAGGTAGAGGAAGAAAGCCTGATTTTAACTCAACCTTCGGGGCGCTATACCTTTGAAATCCAGAGCGCTGATGAGTTTCCCACTCTACCTAAACTAGAAGCTAACACAAGTCTTACCGTTGGTGCTGCCGACTTAGTTAAGGGTCTTGATACAACGATTGGAGCGGCTAGCAATGAGGAAACAAAATTAACCCTAACAGGTGTACGGTTAACGTCAGAAAATAATACGTTGGAGTTGGCAGCGACCAATGGAACCCTCATGGCTGTTGCTAAATTAGATAATTATCAAACGAGAAAACAAGCGACCATTAAAAAGATAGATAAGCAAGTAGAGAAACAGTTAGAAAATGCCCTAGCATCACTGCGTAAGCTATCCAAACAAGAGTTTGCTTGCATAGCCGATGCAGAGATAGCGATAAAAATGTTATCAGATTCGTGGAAGTATCACCAAATAAAAGAGATTAAATGCCAAGAGAAAGCCAGCCAAAAACCGACAGATAAAACGTAAAGAAACAAAGAAACAAAGACAATAGTTTATCAAGTTACCGGGGAAATAGAAGCTAGAGAAGCCGTGAAAGAAGTGGAAAAAGTCAAAGCTGGGAGATTTATATTAGCGACGAATATCTTAGAGAAAAAAGCAGTAATTAATGAACAGATATTAGCGGAATATAAAGCCCAGCAAAGTAACGAGAGAGGATTTAGATTCTTAAAAGACCCCTTATTTTTTACAGCCAGTGTATTCGTAAAAAAGCCGGAGAGAGTAGAAGCAATTGCGATGATAATGGGATTGTGCTTGTTAGTGTATAACCTAGCTCAAAGGAAATTGAGACAACAATTAGAAGCTACCAATAAGGGAGTGAAGAATCAGGTGAAGAAATTGACCAATAAGCCGACAATGCGCTGGATATTTCAAATGTTTCAGTCGGTGCATTGAGTGACGACACAGGGTGAAAAGCAAGTGAGTAATTTAACCCAAGAACGTGAAGAAATATTGCAGCATTTAGGGAAGTATTGTTGTCAGTACTATTTACTAATTTCTGGGGGATGAAGATTCGTAGAAAGGGAAAGATATTCGTAAATAAACCTAAGTTATTAGTCAAGATAAATCGTCTTGACCTAAGTTGCTTTGTGAATAGAATATAAATATTATTAGAGAAATAGCGCTGTTTTTATATAAAAAGATATCAAATATTTCCCTTTACTTAATCAGCGCTAAATTTGCTATGCAATATGATACTAAAACTCCATAAGTTAAACTAAAAACCGTTTTGGGTTTCATTCTCCACTAATTCTAAAAAACCCAGGTCACATCTGCGGAATGTGGGCAGGAATACACTGGGTTGAATGGTCAGAATTTAAAGAGCGATATGGCACAAATCTGAAAAGAGTCCGCATGATTCAAGGATTAGAGGCGGCGATGGAAGCATTAAAAGTTGCTGGGTGTCGTGCAATCTATATTAATGGGAGTTTTGTCACAAGTGAACCTAACCCAAATGACTTTGATGCTTGTTGGGATAGAGATGAAGTTGATATCGATTACCTGAGAACTAATGCCCCAATTGTACTAAATTTTTACAATCGGGAGGCACAAAAAGCTAAGTATAAGGGAGATATTTTTCCCTCAGATCAGCTAGTTGACGATGAAGGTAAAATGTGTATAGATTTCTTTCAAGGAGACAGGAACCAAAACCCCAAAGGTATTATTGCTATCGATTTATTTAGGTGGGAACCATGATTAAGAATGAACTCCAGTATGAGGTGACAAAAGATTGGGCAGAAAAATTTGCGCGAGCAATAGTAGCTGTGCGTCAAAGTGAAGAAAGGAGAAAGACCGATCCGGATGGATGGCAACTTCTCCAAGATTCTTACCAAAGTCAGCTTGAAAGTCTGCAAGATGAAATTGATGAATATGAAACCCTCATTGCCCATGATCCTAATCAGCCAGTTGTTCTTAATCTAGATGATATTAACAAAATATCAGAGCTTTTGATTAAAGCGAGGATTGCCTTTAAAATAACTCAAAAAGAACTGGCATATATGTGCGATCGCACGGAAGATGAAATCAAAGCTTACGAAGAGAGAAACTATCACAATAGTAGTTTTCTAGATTTTCTGGCTGTGATTGATTCTCTGGGGATTCAGTGCCAAGAGGGTCGGTTTTATGCGGTGTTGGATGACTTTTATAAAGACCGTTTAGTGGCGATTCGGCAATCTGAAAACTTTAATGCGGCTTGATGACTAAACAATACTACAAACAAAAAATGACTCATCATGAATTGTCAGATTCGACTTGTGTGACAAAGGTTTGGATGAGAGAAACTTTGGCAACGGATGGTGTAGCGGATGTAGCGGATGGGTTATTGGTTTGTTTGTTAGGTTTATTTTTTAGGACTTAGGCAAAAAGTCTTTGAATCACTATCTGTAGGGGTGCATTGATATGCATTGGTGTCAACCTAACGCTCTTCTGGGCGGTTGAAACCGCAGCTATACAAACAAAACCTGCCTATCGCGCTTGCGCTGCGCGTAGCGCACCACGCAGGTTTCAAAACTCTAGTTTTTCCGGCGAGTCCGCGCAGGCGAACTTCGTTTTTATAGCTGCGAATTCCATTCGCCAGGGCTTAAGTTGACACCGATGATTGATATGCGTTCTCACTATTCTATATGGCGACAAGACTTGGGTAGAATTTCCTTTCCTTGCCCACACTTCACCCAAAACCTAACCAAGTATGATAATCTCTCCTCATCCGACAACCACCACAGGCAAGGGAATCAGAAAAATGTACTCATCATAACCAAATGTAGCCCTGCCTCAATGGATAATACCTCAATCCGTCTTTGCCAGGAGCATTATTAGAGTGAATCGTAGAATGTCTATGCACCTATCCCGCCGTCAGATTATTCGCGGTATTTTAGCCACCACCGCCTTTGCAGCAACGACCAAATTTGGTACAGGATGCAGTTCCGGGACTCAAAGTCAAGCAGGTTCGGCAGGAACGAAGGATCTAATTATTGGATTTATTTACGTTGGTCCAAAAGACGACTACGGCTATAATCAAGCTCATGCGGAAGGTGCAGCGGGGATTGCCAAGTTACCTGGGGTAAAAATTGTTGAACAAGCTAGCGTTCCTGAAACCACAGAAGTGCAGGAAGCGATGGGGAGTATGATCGAACAGGATGGGGCAACGATTCTATTTCCTACCTCCTTTGGTTACTTCGATCCTCATGTTTTGAAAGTTGCACAGGAATACCCGGATGTTCAATTCTTGCATTGCGGCGGACTTTATATGGAAGGAAAACATCCGAAGAATATCAGTACCTATTTTGGTTATATTGATGAGGCTCAATATATTGCGGGTATTGTTGCAGGACAAGCCACGAAGAGTAATAAATTAGGGTTTATTGCTGCCAAACCTATCCCTCAAGTTTTACGAAATATTAATAGCTTTACGTTAGGCGCACGGAGCGTTAATCCTAAAGCTATGACTCAAGTTATTTTCACGGGAGATTGGTCTTTACCTGTTAAAGAAGCTGAAGCGACTAATAGTTTGGCAGATCAGGGAATTGATGTAATTACCTGTCACGTTGATAGCCCAAAAGTTATTGTTGAAACGGCTGAAAAACGCGGCCTTTTTGCTAGTGGTTTCCATGCTAATCAATCTGAACTTGCACCGAAAGGATATTTAACGGGTGCAGAGTGGGATTGGACAAGTGTTTACACGAAATATGTGGAAATGCTGCAAGCTGGAAAAACGACAGCGAATGGAGGTATTCCTCATTTAATCAGAGGTGGATTTAAGGAAGGATTTTTGAAACTTTCACCTTATGGTTCAGCCGTCAGTGAGGATGCGAAGAAAGATGCTGATGCTGCGAAAGCAAAGTTTCTTGAAGGCAATATGGTGATTTATAAAGGGTCTTTGAAAGATAATACAGGGAAAGAAGTGGTTGCAGCCGGAAAGGAGTATAAACAGCAAGATCCTGAATTGGAAAAGATGAATTGGTTATCCGATGGGGTGATTGGGAAAGTTGGGAGTTAGTTGTTTGTTGTTTGTTGTTAGTTGTTTGTCGTTTGTTGTTTGTCGTTTGCAAATACAAATAATGGAATAATCAATAACCAACAACTAACAACCAATAACCAACAACTAACAACCAATAACCAATAACCAACAACCAATAACTAACAACCAACAACCAATAACCAATAACCAACAACCAATAACCAACAACTAACAACAAATTATGATTAATCGTCAACACTGGCGGGGAATTGCTGAAGCGATTTGTTTACCTATTGCCGCCTTGCTTTTTTCATTAGTTTTGTTTGGCATATTCTGTGCCGCAGCAGGGGCTAATCCATTTGAAGTTTATGCTTCAATTTATAAAGCTGCATTTGGGAGTGGATTTTCGTTTCAAAATACCCTGATCCGAGCGGCTCCTTTAATGTTAACCTCTCTATGTACGGCTCTCCCAGCACGTTTAGGCTTAGTGATTATTGGGAATGAGGGAGCATTAGTTGTTGGTGGGTTAGGCGCTGTTGCTGCTGGATTGGCTTTAGAGAATGCACCGCCTTTAATTGTGCAAATTTCGATGGCGCTGGGGGGGGTTATTTGTGGTGGCGTGTGGATTGGTGCAGTTGGTGCATTGCGTCATTATCGCGCTGTGAATGAAACAATTAGCAGTTTGCTGCTAAACTATATTGCGATCGCCCTTTTGAACCATCTTGTGGAGGGACCTTGGAAAGACCCTAGTTCTTTAAACAAGCCCTCCACTTACCCCATTGCTGATATTAATATGTTGGGGAAAATTGGCGATAGTCGCGTTCATTACGGTTTAATTTACGGTTTGATTGCTTGTGCGATCGCCTATTTCTTAATTCAACGTACCACGTTTGGATTCGCGGCTCGTACTGCTGGGGGAAATATTCGAGCGGCTAGAATTGCAGGTCTTCCTGTTGGTAAATTAACAATGGCAATTTGTTTTTTAGCAGGTTCTTGTGCTGGGTTAGCTGGAATGGTAGAAGTTGCAGCGGTGCAAGGTAGAGCTAATGCTTCGCTGAATGCGAATTATGGGTATAGTGGAATTTTAGTCGCATTTATTGCCCGACACAATCCTCTTGCTGCGGCTGTTGTTGCGGTTTTATTGGGTGGAATTCTGGCGAGTGGTGGTATTTTGCAGCGAGTTCATAATTTGCCAGATGCAACGGTTTTGGTATTTCAAGGTTTAGTTTTTTTGGTTGTTTTGTTTAGTGAATCGCTGTATGGTCGTTTCTCTATTTTTAAGGAACGAGAAGTGGTTAGTGAGCAAGGATCGACTGTTAGTGTATAAGGTTGGCAGCGGATTGGGTAGCGGATGTGGCAGCGGATTGGGTA
>DNGI01000175.1:10286-10539 GCA_003486645.1 Cyanobacteria bacterium UBA11370
AACAAACAACAAACAACAAATGGCAACAGAAGCATTAGGATGGTTGGGAGTACCGTTAGCGATCGCCGCAGGAACGATGCGGGGTGGGACTCCGTTTTTATTTGTATCTTTGGGGGAGTGTTTGACTGAAAAGAGTGGCAAGATTAATTTGGGATTGGAGGGAACGTTACTGACTGGGGCGATGAGTGCTTATGCGATTTCTTATCTGACTCAATCGCCTTGGTTGGGGGTGATTGTTGCAGGATTGGCGGGG
>DNGI01000175.1:10793-11512 GCA_003486645.1 Cyanobacteria bacterium UBA11370
TTTATTCATGCTTGGTTGTGTCAGCAACCGAGGGTGAATGATATTGCGGTTGGTATTGCTATGATTATTTTTGGTAGTGGGATTGCGTTCTTTTTTGGTAAGCCGTTTATTCAACCGTCTGCGCCTCAACTTCCTACGATTAATTTGGGAGATTGGAGTACGATTGCTCCGTTGAAAGAGGCGTTACGAATTAGTCCACTTTTTCTGTTGGGTTTAGCGATCGCTCCCTTAATGAAGTGGTTCTTTAAATCGACACGTTGGGGTTTGTTTGTTCGTGCGGTTGGCGATAGTCCGGAGGCGGCGAGAGCGATGGGGGTTTCTATTTTTAAAGTGCGGATGTTGAGTATTGTAGCGGGGAGTTTTTTAGCGGGAATTGGGGGTGCTTCTCTTTCTCTTTATTATCCCGGTATTTGGAGTGAAAATATCTCTAGTGGACAGGGATTGATGGCGGTAGCGTTGGTCATTTTTGCTCGTTGGAATCCGATTCAATGTTTATATGCGTCTCTATTATTTGGTGGCGCTCAAGCCCTTGGTCCTGCTTTACAATCGGTTGGTATTACTGAGGGGCGTTATTTATTTAATGCCGCACCTTATGTCCTAACGTTAGCCATTATGATTATAACTTGTTCGCCAAAACGAACGATGACGGGTGTACCGGGAGCATTAGGAACGAATAATTAGACTTTCAGCCTCAAATCAACCCAAAATCCAAAATCCAA
>DNGI01000174.1 GCA_003486645.1 Cyanobacteria bacterium UBA11370
GGGAATGGGGTGTGGGGTGTGGGGTGTGGGGGTCAGAATTAGTAAATACTAGTTGCAAAATAGCTTTTGTAATTAATAGGATTGTTTGACAAATTTTACTTAATGGTGTGTAGGTTTGGAATATGATGACTTCGTTGATTATTACAGCACTTTGGGGGCTAGGTTCTCTGTTGTGGGTAGAACTGGTAAGAGACTTTTACCACCTGGTGTCTCATTATTGGACTCCCCTATATCGCTTACACGTCTGGCATCATCGGGTTTTTCGTCCAGATTTAACGGCGATTAGTGACCAGATTTATCGACAAGCGCATTGGTATAACGATGTACCAGAATGCTTGGTGATGCTGGTATTTAGCTTATTGTTATGGGGAATAGCCCATAGTTTTGCACCCAATCAACAGTGGATTACGTTATTAGGAGTTTTGTACACTCTCAGCTTTTTATTGAGTGCGATCGCGCGGGGTAGTGGGTTGAAATGGGCGCATGAATTAACGGATTTAACTCATACACCTGGGCCATTTTTAACTCCGCCTTCTAACTGGATGGTGAATCGAACCTATCACTGGCGGCATCATTTTGATAATCAAAAAGCTTACTATTGCGGTACGTTAACATTGGTGGATAAACTTATGGGAACAGCACTTTCTCTTAAAGGGAAAACTGTAGCGGTGACGGGTGCATCGGGAAGTTTGGGGCGATCGCTTTTGCACCATCTCCACTACCGAGGAGCAAAAGTTATTGCTTTAACCTCTAAAGAACAGGCAATTAGTTTAATTGTACAGGAGAAAAACTTACCCGTAAAAACAATAACTTGGCAGGTGGGGAAGGAAGCGGAATTAGCGCCAGAGTTAGAAAAGGTAGATATTTTGATTCTCAATCACGGGATTAATGTCCATGGGGAGAGAACAGCGGATGCGATCGCAAAATCTTATGAAATTAATACGTTTTCCAGTTGGCGGTTATTGGAATTATTTTTTAATACGGTTCGCACGAATGAACAGATTGCTAAAAAAGAAGTTTGGGTAAATACTTCGGAAGCGGAAGTTAGTCCGGCGTTTAGTCCTTTGTATGAGTTAACTAAAAGGGCATTGGGTGATTTAGTAACATTGCGACGTTTAGATGCGCCTTGTGTAGTACGGAAATTAATTTTAGGGCCATTTAAGAGTAATCTAAATCCGATTGGGGTGATGTCGGCGGATTGGGTGGCGAAGCAAATTATCAATCTAGCGGTTCGGGATGTGCGGAATATTATTGTAACAATTAATCCGCTGACGTTTGTGATGTTTCCGATTAAAGAGTTTTTCGTGGGGATTTATTTTAAGCTTTTTAGTCGTAAGGTGGTTGATTTGGCGGGTATCGATTCGGAGGAGGTCTCGAGTAATTTGTAATAGGATAGATGTAGTGTAGATATCTTGTCGGCTGAATAGGAATTTAGTGGGAAGATGTCTGCACTACACATTTCCTCAATCATCCTCTTCTATCTGAATATTTCTGCCTTTAATTTCATCTATAAAAATTGCTAAACTAGGATTAGCTTGATACAAGGCCATAAAAGTTTTATTCTTACAATATTTTTGTGAAATAGTACGATAATATTCTGGGTTCTTTTTTTCTGCATCAATTGTAAACCCATGTGACTTGCTCACTGCTTGGTTTAATGTCCCTAAGCAATTTATAATTTTAGATTTTTTGTTATCTGTGTAATAGAGGGGCAATAACCAACACTCAATAGAATGTACAGCTATAGCAAATATAATTTTCTCAGCATATTTACTATAAAAATCCTTGCCAATCAAGCCCTTAAACTTTTCGATTACTTTTTGAATCAACTGTTCAGGGGGAAAATCGCCATTTTCATCTCGTTGAGGTACATTATAATGCTGTGCTTCGGAAACATCAGTATCGATGTGGATAATAATATACTCATTGAATTGGAATGCCTCTTTAAATGCACTGGACTGGCAATAGTCAAAAACTTGAGTCCAACCGCCATAATTACTAGATCTGTTTATATCAGTCTCATCCTTTCTAGGTTGCAGCCAATTTATATCTAGATCAGGATTGAAATATCCCGTTAAAATATTTTCAATAACAATCTGATCAGTAATTCCCTCTGCAATACCTGCAAATGTATTCTTCATATTAAAAGTTTTTGGGTAATCCGCCAATATAGCCTCTTAAAAATGCTTCTGATAATTTTACAGGTTCTTGTCCTTCGAGAGGTTCGGGTTTAAAAATACGCTTGGCTTTGGTATGCCCTAATTTATTCCGATAAATTACAAAAAGCCTTTGTTCATCATCATCTAAGTTCAAGCCGTCCAAAATAGCAGGGTTATGGGTTGTAAATATAACTTGTTTATCATATTTTTTGGCTAAGTCTACTAATTCCACCATTAACTTACTACATAGTTTAGGGTTAAGGGAAGCATCTATGTTGTCAATAGCGAAAAACTTTGGTGTATCTTCACTGATAAAAAGGCAAAAGTAAAATAATAAAAATAAGAACCCTTCGTTAGAGCTTTTTTGGTTAAAGTAATCTATATTCGGATCTAAATATCTATCTTTGATTTGTAAGCTTTTCTCAAGGGTTTGCGAGTCATCAGCAATTTCAAAGTTATCAAACCAACCTATAATTTTTAGTCTTTGCTTGATTTCATTAATTTTTTCTTTATCTATACTCAAAACCTTCAATAGCTTAAATAAACCTGCTCCATTAATTCCTAGTGGTTGAATTTGACCTTCTTGTTCAAAAGCTCGTAATATATAATTTTCTGGAGAATATATGAGAAAATTATCTAAGCCAAGCATTTTAATACGTTCTTTATTTGCTTGAACTTTAGCTTGTTGTAAGCTTAATAAAAAATTCATAGGCAATTCATCTAAGTTTGATGTTCTGCTGGCTATTTGACTTAAAATATTGTTTCTTGTATTTTCATCAATATCTGTCTCTTTGTTAATGTACCAATTAGAATAGGGATTGTTGTCGTTTTGTATCGCACATTCAAACTTTGTATCTTCGCTGATACCCTCTAAATAAATTTTTATCTCTTCTGTAAGATTTGCGCTATCAAAAGCAGACCGCATAAGTTGAGGGTCTGTAACTCTGATACCTCTAGATACCAAAAACTCATTATCTAACTTATTACTCGCTGCTGCTGAAGCTAATGCTATTGATTCCAGTATATTGCTCTTTCCACAACCATTTTCCCCAATTAATACTGTTACTCTCCCTAAATTGAGCGTAAGCTTTTCAATAGATTTGTAGTTTTCTATTTCGATTTCCCGGATCATAGTTTTATCCCAAATTCAACTGTTGTAGCTTCCCTAATTAATAACTCATCTCCATTATTACCGATGAAGCTAGTAAAATTAGCAATCCCGATAAAGACTTTAGTGCAACCTTCAGTAATTTCCCGGTTAAACTCCCGGAATCCCAAGCCCTATACTCACATTTAAACTATCAAAATTATAGATATGCTTGCCAGGGTTTGGAGTGCTTCTATCGTTGGAATTGATGCGGTAAAAGTCGGGGTTGAAGTGGATGTTTCCGGAGGGCTACCGGGAATTGTGGTTGTGGGTTTACCAGATACCGCCGTTCAGGAATCAAGAGAACGAGTAAAAGCTGCCCTAAAAAATGCTGGTTTTGCCTTTCCCTTACGTAAAATTGTAGTTAATTTAACCCCCGCTGATTTACGCAAAGAAGGGCCAAGTTTCGATTTACCCATTAGTGTAGGAATTCTGGCAGCGTCTGAACAAGTTAGTCCTGATTTATTGGGGGATTATTTATTTTTAGGAGAAGTTTCGTTAGATGGAAATTTACGCCCCGTTGCTGGAGTATTACCCATTGCAGCAGCGGCTCAAAAATTAGGGATTGTGGGGTTAGTAGTTCCGGCGGATAATGCGAGAGAGGCAGCAGTTGTGCAAGGATTATCGGTTTATGGATTCAAACATTTAGCCGATGTTGCTGACTTTTTAAATGAACCCGAACGTTATTTGCCAGTACAAATTAATGGATTGCACGAGTTATCCCACTCTAAGTTTAATGGACCAGATTTAAAAGAAGTTAAAGGTCAGGCTCATGCACGTAGGGCGTTAGAAATTGCGGCGGCGGGAGGACATAATTTAATTTTTGTTGGCCCTCCGGGAAGTGGGAAAACAATGTTGGCGCGACGACTACCGGGAATTTTACCCCCGTTGAGTTTTGAGGAGGCATTGGAAGTCACACAAATTCATTCTGTGGCTGGGTTACTGAAGGATAAAGGAACAATAATAAGCGATCGCCCTTATCGGAGTCCTCATCATTCGGCTTCTGGCCCTTCATTGGTTGGAGGTGGGAGTTTTCCACGTCCGGGTGAAATTTCTTTAGCCCATCATGGCGTGTTATTTTTAGATGAATTAACGGAATTTAAACGGGATGTTTTGGAGTTTTTGCGTCAACCGTTAGAAGATGGTTGTGTGACGATTTCTCGAACTAAACAATCGGTTATGTTTCCGGCACAATTTACCTTAGTTGCGAGTACAAATCCTTGCCCTTGCGGTTACTTTGGTGATACAATTCAAGCGTGTAGTTGTTCACCTCGCCATCGAGAACAATATTGGGCAAAACTTTCGGGGCCATTGATGGATCGGATTGATTTGCAAGTTGCGGTTAATCGTCTGAAAGCAGAGGAAATTACCCGCCAACCGATGGGAGAAGAATCTACATTGGTGCGGGAGAGAGTAAAGACGGCACGCGATCGCGCCCGTCTCCGTTTCAAATCAGAACCTACTGTGCGTTGTAATGCTCAAATTCAGAGTCGTCATTTGGGAAAATGGTGTCAGTTAGATGATGCGAGTCGGAGTTTATTAGAAGGGGCGATTCGGAAATTAGGACTTTCGGCACGGGCAAGCGATCGCATTCTTAAGGTAGCGCGAACTATAGCAGATTTGGCGGGAGATGAAGATTTGAAAACCCATCATGTTGCTGAGGCGATTCAATATCGTACTATCGATAGAATGCAGTAGAAAGTTGAGGCTATTTGGAATATGTCTAACCCAACGGTTCGTGTTGTGGCGCGTCTGGTTGCGCTTCCGGAAAAGGTAGAGGAACTGAAAGCGGTTTTGAGTGGATTGATTGAACCGACACGAGTTGAAGATGGTTGTATTCAGTATGAATTATATCAAAATCAGGCTGATCCTACTGATTTTACCTTTGTGGAAGAGTGGGCAAGTTCCGCTGCTTTAGACGCGCATTTACAGAGTACGCATATTCAAGAGGCAATTCAACAATTAGAGGGTTTAGTTGGTGCTGCGCCGGATATTCGTCGGTATGATAAGGTGGTTTGATTATCTTATTGATCAATTCAAGAGCAACAATCCGCCAAGGGTTAAAACCCCTGTCTAATAGCTAAAGTCCTCTGAAGAGGACTAAAGATTTAAGTAGAGGGATCTAATTAA
>DNGI01000037.1:0-3804 GCA_003486645.1 Cyanobacteria bacterium UBA11370
TTCTTATTTGGAATGACTATATTCAACCGGACATGATATCAGAGGATGTCACCGCACAAACTTCTGTCGCCCTTTTCTACCTCAACATTAGTTCGCAGATAATCTTGCACCCAATCGCAGGCATACTTCAGGGGATTGAGGGTGCGAATTTGCTTTAAATCCCACAAAATGACCAAACTCTCATCGCCACCGGATACTAAATAATTGCCATCCGGGCTAAACGCAAGGCTAATCACCATGCCGCGATGTCCCGGTAAAGTGGTCAGTAACTCACCCGTTGGACTCCATAACTTTACCGTATTATCTACACCAGCGGTAGCAATTTTACTGCCATCGGGACTAAATGCGACTCGCGTTAATCCCCGACTCTGCCCCGGAATCGTTTTGAGTAAGCTGCCGTCTAACTGCCAGAGTTTAAGGCTATTGTCTCGACTGGTGGATGCGATGATCGTCCCTTGGGGACTAAAGGCAACTCCCCACACTCCACCTTGTACGGGAAGTGTTGCTATTGCCCTACCGTCAAGGGATTTTGGATTTTGAATTGCGCTAATGGATTTTGGATTGTTCCCAGGAATGAATCTGGAGGGTTGAAATTTCTCTGGGTTAATTTTCCACAGTTTTACTGTACCATCTACACTTGCTGAGGCAAGGGTATCACCTTGGGGACTGAAGGCTAATTTAAAAATTCTGCCTTCGTGGGCGATGATGCTGTGTAGGAGTTTCCCGTCTATTGTCCACAATTTAATGCTTCTGTCATCTCCGGCTGAGGCGATCGCTTTGCCATCTGGACTAATCGCTACGGCAAAAATGCCTGCCTGATGTTCTGTCAATGTATGCAGGAGTCGGATCTCAGGTTCAATGTTGGATGTTGGAGTTTGGAGTTTGGATTTGGCAAGGGTTATTCTCAGATTATCTAATATCATGTCCGGCTGAATAACCCTAAAAAAAGATTGAGGGGGAGACGTTTTATTGTGGCTAATGATCTGAACATCATCTAACTGCCAAATCTTCACAGTTCGGTCATCACTGCCCGTTACCATCATCCGACTATTTGGAGTAAAAGCCACACTCCGAAATCCAGATTCTGTATCTTGGATTGTTTTCCACAGTGTTCCATCCATGCGCCATAATTTGAGCGTATCACCTCCAACGGACGCAATCCACTGACTATCTGGGCTAGTAGCCACTTCCCAAACGGTATCCTGATGACCGTGGAGTGGTTTTAAGAGTTGTTTGTTACGCTGCCAGAGTTTGACTGTACCATCCTCACTAGCCGAAGCAACCAAGAGACCATCAGCACTTAAGGCTAGATCCCGAATCACGGCATTATGCTGCTTTAAGGTGCGGATTAAGGTTCCGTCTGGCTTCCACACGTTGACAAATCTATCCTGTCCTCCCGTGGCAATGTATTGACCATTGGCGCTACAGCTTACTCCTAGAATAGGACTGTTTCCTTGGAGTGTTTTGACTAAAGTGCCGTTTAGAGTCCACAGTTTAGCGGTGCGATCACTACTCCCAGATACCAGTAGATTAATCTTTGGGCAAAATGCTATATCCCAAATGGGTGCTTGATGACCGATGAGGGTTTTGAGCAACGTACCCTTACTATTCCATAACTTAATAGTATTATCGAGTCCGGCGGAAGCGATGATCTGACTGTCGGGACTAAAAGCAACACCCCAAATGGCTTGTTCATGTCCTGTAAACGTGGTTTGCAACCTTCCGTCAATCCGCCACAATTTTACCGTTGTGTCTGCACTGGCGGAGGCAATCAGTTTGCCGTTGGGACTGAAGGCAATTCCCCATATGGGTGCTTTGTGGGCTTGAATCTTGGATTGTAGGCTTACTGCTGTACCTGTTTCATCCAGATGCCACAGATGAATTGTACCATCATTCCCGCCAGCAGCTAGAAAACGACGGTCAGGACTAAAGGCAACGCGAAACGGGGTTGCTTTCTGGGGCAAGGTTTGGAGTAAGGTGCCGTCTCGTTTCCAAATTCTAACCGTTTTGTCGTTACTCCCGGTGGCAAATAACTCTCCGTCAGGGCTAATATCAATACCCAAAACTCCGCCTTGATGCCCAATCAGGCGATTAAATTCATTAGTACCATAAACCGCTTGCCGCAAGGCAGTTTCGACTTCAGCTATGGTTTGGGTATCCACGCCTTGAAGAGTTTGCAGTCCGCGTTTGGCTTTAATTGCAGCGACCATCGCGTCTAGTTGTTGGTTGGACGCAAATAATCCTTGGGACGATGAGGCAAGTGCTTTGATTTCGCTGATTCTGGCTTGGCGTTCGTTTTCAACGGCGTGATGATACTGTAACAAGGTGGTGATTCCTAAAGCAACGGAGATGAGTAATCCGATTGTCACTGCACCCAGAAAATATCGTTGTAATTGGGCTGCTTTTTGCGCTGCTACTAGTTTTTCTTTAACGGCTTTGGTATGTTGGGCTTCTAGGGCGAGTTGCATTTCTTGGCGATCGCGTTCTTCGCTATAGGCTAAAAACTGATAATCTAAATCACTCAAACTTTTGCCTTGTGCCCATTTTTGAGCATCTTTTAAAGCTTGTCCGCGCAACAGTCGGGAAAAATCGGTTTGCTTGGAAACGATCCAGGCATCAAAGGTTTGGGAATAGGGACGGAGTGAACCTAATTGTTTTTCTACCCATTTGAGGTTAAAAACTTCTTGATAAATTTTGTTTTTTACTTTCAGTAAGCCATCTTGTTTCTCAACTAAGCCCGATAATATTAGTTCAATTTGCTCTCGACTGTCATCGGATTTGAGATTTTGCGATCGCAGAATTTGTTGATAAATTCCGAGCAATCTGCCAGCACGTTGTTCGTTGCGGAGGAGGCGATCGCGGATCGTTCTTAAATGTTCGGGTTCATCCTGGGATTCCCACTTATCAATGATGTGCTTATGCACGATTGACTCTACCCAAAAGGCATCAGTCCCTGGAGGAATCGTAAAAATGTCGTTAATTTTATCCGACTCACTGACCTTGGTTTCCAATAGCCCTAACACTAATTGACAAAGCTTTTGGGTGAGAAAGGGTTGTCCCCCTGTCCACGTTAATATGGCTTTTAACACAGCCTGAGAATTACTCACCAAGCCTTCTAATCCTACCGCTAAGGGTTGGGCTTCATCGAGTTGAAACCCATGAAGTTCTATCGCTTTACCAATATTAAAGGGAGTTCGATTTTTGTCAGCAATTAAATCACTAGGGGTAGCGACTCCAAAAATAGCAAAGGTAAGACGATGGTATTCGGGATTAATAGCTCGTTGGTTATAGCAAAACCGAATCAGGGCAAAAAAATCATCAATGGGGAAATCTAAACTCAGAATACTATCTATTTCATCGATAAATATAATGAGTTGTTCGTTAGGGAATTTTACTAACAAGACATCTTCAAGAAAGTTACCTAATCGTTGAAGAACAGAGATATTTTCTTCCTCACGCCACCAGGATTTTAAATTCAGTTTTCCTAAAAGATTAAACCCTCGCCATAATTCAGTAACAATTCCTTTATACCACTGCTCGGCGGTAATATTTTCACTGCCAATGCGCGTCATGTCAAGCGTGGTACACCGATATCCTTCTTGTTGTAGTCGATGTCTACTGTGTACTAAAATTGATGACTTTCCCATTTGCCTGGAGTTTAAAATATAACAAAATTCTCCAGCTTTTAAGGTTTGATAGAGTTCCTCATCAGCGGTTCGCCTCACATAAGTCGGAGCATTTGTTGTGAGACTTCCACCGACTTGGTAATGATAATTAGTCATTGGTTGGTTGTTGGTTGTTGGT
>DNGI01000037.1:4105-4236 GCA_003486645.1 Cyanobacteria bacterium UBA11370
TTGGTTGTTTGTTGGTTGTTGGTGTTGGGTATCAATTCAAATGAATTTGACTAAATTACCGCCAAATCTCATATAAATTTAGATCAGTTATTTTCTGTAACTATGAGAGTTATATAGCCAGTCTAAATGAT
>DNGI01000037.1:4466-6761 GCA_003486645.1 Cyanobacteria bacterium UBA11370
ATTTGTAAAATACCTCTCCCTTGTCCCCCTTGTCTTCCTTGTCCTCCTTGTCTCCCTTATCTATCCTTGTTCACGAATCAAATAGACTCGCTATAGATTGGATAATATCTGAATTTTACTATCAGCTATTTAAGGAATATCCATAATTTAAAGTGGTGCTGACTGAAGTGCGATCGCGTCCGTGTATTTTGGACTCAGTAAGTGCTTTTTCCGCCGCTTGTATTAATATAGTGGGAGAATTTTCCCGCTGAGGAATAGTGCAAGCTACGCCTAAACTTAAAGAAACAACCGAAGAGGGAAATCCCGTAAACTTATTGCCATGTACAATTGCTAATTGTTTAACTTTATCTCGATTTTTTTCGGCGATGGAGAAAGCACTCAACGCATTTAATCTGGGCAACAGTAGAGCAAATTTATCATCTTCATAACGAGCGACTAATTCATCCGGATAAGTCACTAACTGACAGATAGCCCTAGCCACAAGACGCAAACAATCATTTCCAGCTTCATAGCCATAAGTGTTATTATAAATTTTCAAATAATCAATGTCACACAAAATCAGTGATAAGGGAGCTTGTTCATCCACTAACTTTTGCCAGTATTGTTCCAAGTATAGGTTAAAGTATTCTCGTTTAGCAAGTTGGGTGAGATCATCTAGATAACGCAAACGATATAATTCTTGATTCTGTTTCTGTAATTCTTCAATTTGTTTTCGCCAAGTGTCCCCTTCCAGGGTTTGAGAAGTAAAATACAGACGATACAGTGGGTAGGACAAACTACACTGATTCCCCTCCAGTTTCACCAATCCCAAACTTTCTAATTTGTAAGCGAGTAGGGGATTTAATTGTACACTTCCTTCCGCATTAACCACCTCTTTAATTGCACTCACCAGTTCGGGATAGCGTTGGAGTGTTGCCAAGAGTTCCTGCAAATGAGTATGGTAAATTCCGGTGATTGTAGCTGCTTCGCCTAAGAGTTGATTTAGACTTTTCTGGGGAGAGTTCGTCAGGTGATAAAGTGCGAGTTGTACTAAATAAGGATGTCCTCCTACCATTGCCATTAACGTCTTAGCTTGAGAGCCATCTGTCCAATCTAGCCCATAACACTGTGCTAATTCCTGAACCTGATCTAAGCTTAATTCGGGTAACTTAATCGGTAGTCCGATATTAAAAGGAGATTGATTAATATTTAATGTAATATAAACGTCCGTAGAGTAGACAACAAGAATTCGCAGTTTTTCCAGATTTTCAATTTGTTTAGCTTCCTCGTACCAGGAGCGTAATAAAGCTAGGAAATCTTGGGCAATTTTAGGATATTCAAAAATTCGATTAACTTCATTTAATGCCAAAACTAAAGGACGATCAATTTGTTCGAGAAGATACCCTTGGAAATAAATCGTGCAACTCACTTTACTGCCAATATCCTCATCCCAATAGTCATCTAGCATGGGTTTTAGCTGCAATTGATAGCTAACATTGGCACAAAACCAGCGCAAAAATTTATCCAAGGAATTAAAAACCGTCTCGTCTGCTTGCAGAAAGTCTAAATATACCGTGTGAAATCCTGCTTGTTGAGTTCGATCAAGGAGGCGTAGCACTAACGACGTTTTACCCATCTGCTTTGGGGCTTTAATACGGATGAGACTCCCTGGTTTGTTAATTTCTTGGTACGCAAGCTCTTCAATTTGGGGACGAGTGATGTATAAGCTAGAGTTGAGCGATACTGGACCACTAGGAAATGCGACGGACATGATTGAGGTTTGTTAAGGTGGCATTTTTATACCTACAGTATGGCACTTTAGCACAGAGAACTTAAAATTATGTCACGATTTAGAAGTGAATAGGCTTGATTTTGAATACCAATTTAAAAAAGATTCAAAGGTAATTGATAAATCTGCTAGCCGATCTTGAATGGATTGTTCTATATGCGAATTGCTAATTCATCCATCAGGAACCTGCACCTTTTGTAAACGCTTCGCTAATGGGGAAGCATGACCTAAATGTCCCTGTACAGCATTTAAAAATAATTCCAGTGCCTGAGAGTTTGGATCAAATGTTAGTTCTTGGATATGCAAGACTGCTTGAATCCAAGCCGCTACAACATCATTAACTAAGGGAGCAAGTTGTACAATTTATAAAATATTATTTTTATTAGCTTCAATATGAATACTCGTTTCAGCAAGCGTTGCCATTAGAACACAGATAGAGGTGTGCGTAAGCCCTAAACTTCATACTCATACGCAGTTGCAGTCAAAGATAGTAGATAGGAAAGACTTGGAGGACAAGGGGGACAAGG
>DNGI01000037.1:7020-27369 GCA_003486645.1 Cyanobacteria bacterium UBA11370
ATGAACGCAACTTGGTATCAAACGTCAAAACTCAGTTAAGAGTTCTCCAATAAGAGCAAGAAGTCTATTCATCATTCAACCAAATCCCTTACCACGCATGGATCGAGACCAAACCAGTACTTGACCATTTTGACCTCCAGCCGCCAGTTGATCTCCCCTCGGATGCCAAGCTAGACAGGAAAATCCGTCCTGTACGCCAACGAGAACTTGTCCAATTTCTTTAGCATTTTGCCACAGACCAATTTGGCCATCATCTCCTGCTGAGGCTAAGAGGAAACTACCGGGTTGAAAGGCTAAAGCCTGGACTACTCCATCATGAAGATTCAGCAACCGACTTTCCCAACCCACTGACTCATCCCTGTGCTTTTCCCAAACCACGATCCCTTCCACACTGGATGCTGCTAGCAGGGGTACCCCCAAGGGTGTGATTTTTTCTGACCACGCCAGGTTACGAATTTTACCCGGAAAGCCGCGCATTACCCAAGGAAGGTGGAGTTTCTCCCACTCTAAAACGGTAATGGTGAAATCCAGATTCCCGGAGGCGAAGTACTTGCCATCAGCGGACCAGGCGATCGCTATACTGGCAGCAGGCATATCTACCACATAAGGGTCATCATCCCAATCCCTAGCCTCCCAAATCTTAGCACCCTGATTCCCTGCGATCGCTAGGTACTGACCGTGAGGACACCAGGACAGTCCCAGAACAGAAGACACCTCAAAATTGAGAGTAGCAACGACTTCACCGTGATCCCCATCCCAAATTTGCACATAACGCCCAATACTAAAAGCGAGTTGGTTACGAATTGGACTCCAAGCCAAATGATCCACCCAAGCTGGGGCATTTTCTAGGATATGCAAAAGTTCTATATCTGGATGCAAACGCCAAATCATCACCCGTCCATCTTGTCCGCCAGTAGCGAGAAATTGTCCATCCGTTGAGAAAGAAACACAGTCTACGGATTGACCCTGATCCAGTTGTAAAGGAATTAGAGGGGAAGGTACCTTACCCTGACTGGACAAATCCCGCCACAGCATGACTTCCCCCGCGCCAGAAGTAGCAGCTAGAGTCTGACCATTACCAGACCAAGCGATCGCGGTAACATAGTCAGACAGCCTTCCGGAAAAGAACGGGTCAAATCGTTTTTTTACCATTCATTCCTAAGCCATACACGCTAAAAAGTCTTCTCTGAGTTTGGCTTGATCTAAATTACGACCAATAAATACCAATTCATTTTTGCGAGTTTCTCCAGGTTTCCAAAGGCGATCGCGTGTGCCATCAAATAACATATGCACTCCCTGAAAAACAAAGCGATGGTCTTCTCCCTTAATAGTCAGAATGCCTTTCATTCGGAAAATATCGGGACCTTGAGTTCGTAACAAATTAGATAGCCAACTCTGCAATTTTTCCCCATCCAATTGTCCTGACTCAACTAAAGAAACTGACCCTACTGTTGCGTCATGTTCGTGGGCGTTTTCATTTAAAAATTCTGGGTCAATCTCCAGTGCCCGGTTTAAATCAAAGGCTTGTACCCCTAAAAGCGCGTCCATTTCTAATTCAGCGTTGCGGGTATGGTAGATTTTAGCTAGAACATTCATCCCTCGAATTCGCTTCTCTAGTTCAGTAAGCTGTTCTGGCGTTACTAGATCAATTTTGTTAATCAAAATTACATCGGCAAAAGCGATTTGTTCCTGGGCTTCATCAGCCTCCCAGTGTTGCCAGATATGAAGTGCATCCACCACCGTTACTACCGCGTCAAGCTGTAACTTGTCCCGCATATCTTCATCGACAAAGAAGGTTTGAATGACGGGGGCAGGGTCAGCGAGTCCTGTGGTTTCAATCACCAAATGGTCGAACTTATTGCGGCGTTTCATCAGGTTGCCAATAATTCGGATTAAGTCTCCCCGCACGGTACAACAAATGCAGCCGTTGTTCATCTCAAAGATTTCTTCATCGGCATCGATCACAAGTTGGTTGTCAATCCCTACTTCCCCGAATTCGTTAACAATGACAGCCACTTTCTTCCCATGTTCATAGGTAAGGATGTGGTTGAGAAGGGTTGTTTTTCCAGCTCCCAGATAGCCTGTAAGAACGGTAACGGGCACTGTATTTGATGTTTGGGTTGTAGCCATAGTCTTGATCTTGCGTCTCTCTTTTTTATTATGATAATCGCTATCAAGCTTTTAAAGATTGATGGTCTATGAAGCGAGACAGTGATTGAGTTGCTCTGTGATTTCATCGGTATTTAGGTGACGACCAATAAATACCACTTGATTGTGCGGACAACTGCGCCATTCATCAGGATTTAATTCATAACGAGGGCCACTCAGTTGAAAGATATGGCGAAACTCACTATCACTAAACCAGAGGATACCCTTTGCCCGGAATACATTAGTCGGCATCTGTTGAGTTAAAAAAATCTCAAATTTATTCACATCAAAGGGGCGATCGCTCTGGAAAGACATTGAAACAAATCCATCATTTTGTAAGTGATGAGAATGATGATGATGGTCATGGTCATGGTCATGGTCATGATGCTCATGAGTATCGTGTGGGTTATAGTCCTTGATATAATCATCTATGGGTGTCAACCCCACATCCAAAATTAAGGGTAACGGCACTTGACCATATTGACAGTGTAAGATTCTGGCTCCGTATTTGACGGTCTGAATATAATCTTCTAATTCTTGGAGTTTTTTAGAATCAGTTCGGTCAGTTTTATTGAGCAGAACAATATCGCCATAAGCAACCTGCTTGAAAGCGGCTTCACTGTCAAAATGATCGGGAGTAAATATCTCAGCATCTATGACAGTGAGGATAGAATCCAGGCGGGTTAAGTCTCGCAATTCTGCCCCTAAAAAGGTCAGAGCGATGGGCAAAGGATCGGCAATTCCGGTTGTTTCAATCACTAAATAATCAACAGGGTCTTCACGTTCTATAACCCGATAAACAGCCTCTAATAACCCATCATTAATGGTACAACAAATGCAACCATTGCTCAACTCTACCATATCTTGATCTAGGGAGACGAGGAGTTGAGAATCAATGTTGATATCTCCAAATTCATTCACTAAAACAGCAACTTTTAGGTTCTGTTTATTTTGGAGAATTTGATTGAGTAACGTAGTTTTACCACTACCCAGAAATCCGGTAATAATGGTAACGGGCATTCCTCGCTTTGGCAACGCTATCGTCTCTGGTTCTATTCGTTGGGTGGTATAGGTCATAGTTACTTTCTCGGTTAAGTTTACTTGAGTTGGGTCAAGATAGAACTGCTGCCATTAACTAGCAGGCGAAGGCAGGAAATTTTATCGGAAAGAATGGCATTGACAAATGCACCTGTATGAATTTCTAATTGTGCTTGTGGTAGTGATTCAAACAAGAGGCGTTGTCTGGGAAAAACAACACGCTCAAAGTACCAATTTGGAATATTTGCAATCCGAACAATCTGAGTTTTGTCAGTTGTATTAACATAGCAACAGAGAATTTTGCTGAAGTATTCAGAAGATATAGAATCAAGAGTCTGAGTCATAACGTCAAGTTTAATCGAACACCTTTTACACTATTTTTGCCCAAACATTCTGAATCAATTAAACTATTTTAAAATTGCCTAATTTTCTGTATTATTGGAAACTTATTTAACTGCAAATGGCGTATATTGACCTCCTAACCCTTCTACAACTGTGCGAGTATTAGCGAGCAACATCTCCTGATAACTTTCACCATCTTTCCCGGGTTCTCCCAAACCATCGGCAAACAATTCTCGATCTGAAACTTTCACCTTTGCTTCTTTAGCTACCCGTTCAATTAATTTGGGATTAATTGTGGTTTCAGCAAAAATAGTAGGAACACCTGCACTTTTAATTTCTTTAACCAGTTCGCTGACTCGTGCGGCTGTGGGTGCTTCTTCCGTACTGAACCCACCCAAAGCACCTTCAAATGAAAGACCGTAAGCTTTGACATAGTAACCGAGTGCATCATGAGTCGTTACTAACTTACGTTGTGCGGGTGGAATTGTTGCAATTTGCGATTTAATCCAAGTATCAATTTGTTGCAGTTCTAATGTTATTTTCTGAGCATTATTCTCATATAATGAGGTATGATTTGGTGTCAGCTTTTCTAAAGAGTTAGAGATAGTTTCTACCATGCGGATACCATTTTGAGCATCATGCCAAATATGGGGATCAGGTGCAGTTTCTCCCTCAGCGTGGGCGTGTTTTTCGTCTCCATGGTCGTGAGTTTCTCCTAGAATGGGTTGAGGTACAGCTACCTCATGCACGGCTATTTTAGGTACTGGATTACTGGTGGCTTTGACTAACTTGACCAAACTCGGATCAAAATCATAGCCTGCATAGAAAATTAGATTCGCGCTATCCATTGCTTTGCGGTCTTCTGGTTTAGGCTGATAAAGGTGAGGATCGACACCTGGACCCACTAAACACTTGAGGTTAATTGTCTCACCAGCAACTTGTTTGGTCAGGTCACACAGTATGCTTGTCGTTGCTACGACTGAGGGACGACTCTGACTCCCAGCGTCTGGTACTACTGAACTTGTAGCAGGTGCTTGAGGTGGCGGAGAACTGCACCCAACTACCCCCATCAGTAGGGTAAAACCCGCAAGGTGTCTGATGTTCAGGTTTTGTAGCATTAGTCATCCCTCCCTCGCTTATGATAATGATTATCATTTTAATCTAAGACTTGTTATGTTAGAGGTTCGGCATCTCGCTGTCAACTATCGAGGAGTATTAGCTGTCGAAGATGTCAGCTTTAGTCTGGAACCGGGGCAAATTGTGGGGATTATTGGTCCCAACGGTGCCGGGAAAAGTACGATGGTGAAGGCAATTTTGGGTTTAATTCCATCGTCTGAAGGGGTTGTCAGGTATCGTCAGCGTTCTCTCAAGGCGCAACTGGCACAAGTCGCTTATATGCCGCAGCGGACGCAAATTGACTGGGATTACCCTATAACAGTTAAAAATGTGGTAATGATGGCACGTACTCGCCACACGGGTTGGTTTCGTTCTCCTTCTCGTCAATCGAGAGAAATTGTGAAAGCTGCTTTGGAGAGAGTGGGGATGTGGGAGTTAAGAGAACGTCAGATTGGGGAGTTATCTGGGGGACAGCAGCAGCGAGTATTTTTGGCACAAGCACTAGCACAAGAAGCAGAGTTATTTTTCTTTGATGAGCCTTTTGTCGGAGTTGATAAAAAAACAGAAGCTGTCCTTTTTGAAGTCTTTGACGAACTCAAACACCAAGGAAAGATTTTACTGGTTATCGGTCACGAATTGGGAGAGGTGTCTCGAAACTATGACCGATTTTTATTAATCAATAAACAGTTAATTGCTGAGGGTTCAAGGTCAGAAGTGATTACGGCTAAGAATCTGCAACGGGCTTATGGAGATAATGTTATTTTACTGCAAAGGTAGCTGATATTTTACAAAAAAAACGAATATAGTTTTTTATAACGAGTAAACTGAGTTATTAACTATGAATGCGTTAATTGAACCTTTGACATTTGAGTTTATGCGTTATGCCGTTGTGACGGCAATTTTATTGGGAATTCTCTGTTCGGTGGTGGGGAGTTATTTGATTGTACAACGCATGGGGTTACTGGGAGATGTGATTGCTCATGCTGTTTTGCCAGGACTGGCGATCGCGTTTTATTTAGGTATTGATATTTTTCTGGGCGCATTCATATCGGGCACGATCAGCACTCTGATTATCGCTTGGATTCAGTCTCAGTCCCGTGTGAAAGTAGATGTGGCAATGGCGTTAGTTTTCTCTGGGTTTTTGGCTTTGGGAATTATGTTAATTACCCTGCTTAAAAGTAAGCTAGACCTGCATCATTTTCTCTTTGGAGACATTTTAGGGGTAACAGGTGGAGATTTGGGACGAACCCTTGCGATCACTCTGTTTGTTTTAATTGGGGTTAAAATTTTCTACAAAGAGTTATTATTTTATACCTTTAATCCTTTGGGCGCACAGGCAATGGGATTACCTGTGAATTTAATTCATTTTGGGTTAATTTCTGCCATTACTTTAACGATCATTGTGAGTATGCAAACCGTCGGTGTGGTCTTAGTCGTATCCCTGTTAATCGGTCCAGGAATTACCGCATACTTATTAGTGAAAGAATTGCATCAAATGATGGGAGTTGGGGCAGTGATTGGAGTTGTAAGTAGTGTGAGTGGAATGTATATTAGCTATTACTTAAATGTCCCTTCTGGTGCAGCGATTGTGTTAGTTGTTTCTGGATTATTTGTAGTCGCATTGCTGTTTAGCCCCTCTCAAGGAATTTTGACGCGCCCGGAAATGGCGAGTCGTTCGGCTAAGGTAGTGCAACAACTGAAACGTTTGCGACGGTAGATTAAAAGTTTGGGCGGACAAGATACCCATCCTACAGGAGGATTAAAAGTTTGGACGGGCAAGATACCTATCTCACAGCTAGTTTTAACAATACTAATACTACAAATTAAATCTGAAACAGCTTACCATTAACGCGTTATTGATTGTTAATACGAGTACGTTGTTTCAATTGCTTCTTGAAAACGACTAAAAACCTTAACCAAGCTTGTGCTGGTTGATCGTAAAATGTAAAAATGTCCCCATAAGCAAGATTAGCATCTTGATGATGAAGCCAATGTCGTTCAGGAGTGGTTATACACAATACATTGCAGATGAATTGAATCGGTTTAGGTGTTTTCCACTTAAGAATAGAAACGTGCCTCCAAATTACGTGTAATTCACCGAACAAAAGCCCTAGAAGCGTACCAACTGCTGATATTTTCCAGAACCAAGGAATAAAGATAAAATAGGGGAGAACCCCCAAAAATCCATCAATTAGCACTAGCGGATTTTTCGTTAATACCGCGTAATGGATAAAGCTGCGATTCTTGCTGTGATGAACAACTGAATGAAATTTCCCAAAAACGTGTTCGGGAACATGATACAGAAATGTAGAGATAAAATCTCCTAATAGTAGCAAAAGTAATGCCACTAAAGTCGCCTTAAGAACTTCCACGAAAAACTCCTCACACCTTTGAAAGTAAAGCTACAGGAGCAATGTTAAAGTTTATTAATCTTTCGGTTAAATTTCAGGTAAATGTTGATTGGGGACAGAGTTCCTTTACCAAAATTTCCGTATCCACCGCCAAATTTTGATCACAAGTTCTTCTATCCAAAGCATTCCAATATCTAACCATTCTAATAGTTGTTCTAAAGGATGTTTGACATATCCTGTCGGAGTGGCTTGAGTTTCAATCCAGTCAGGTTGTTGTTCAAGATTGAAGTTTGAGTTTTGAGGTGTAGGATGAAGTTGAGGGACTAGTGGAGTTTCTTGACGCGATGGCGGTAAATTTGTCTTAGCTGAGTGAGTCTTTTGAGTCTTGGATAAGTTCTGGGTTTTGTTTGGATTGGTTAAGCGAGTTGTTTGGGTGCGATCGCTAACACTCAAGGGTACAGCTTTGAGGTTAGAATCCTGAATTATTGGTTGAGGAGGTTGAAGATTTTGTGTTTGGGTAATCGGTGAAGTTAATTTTCCAGGAGACTGTGTAGCGTTCAAATGACGCTTGAGAGTTCCCCAAACTGATTGTTCTGGAATTACAGGTGTTTGACTATTAACGCCTTCAGGTAATAGGGTGACAGATTGCAGACTTTCTTGCTGTAATAAGGTGTAATTTTGCTTTTGAGTTTGTGTTTCTGAGTTACCGAATAAATCGTCCCAGGTTAGCCATGGATCGGGTTCATGACTATCTGCTAATTCTTCTGCATGAGGAAGTGCAATTCGAGGCGTTAAAGTTGATTTGTTTTTGGGTAATTGAGAGGGTGTATTTATAAGTTTATGTAAAATTAATTCTTGATTTTGGTAATTTTTTTCAGGTAAGTTTGAGCTAGGTTTACCAAAAAAGTAGTCGATAGCAGCATAAATTAAGGCATACAGCCAAAATTTAGGAGGTTCAGACTCTTGAGTAAGTGAGGTGGAGTTATGGGGGGTTATAAATGGACGTTTTAGGGTTTGTATAAATTTGTGACTACGTTCTAAGAAGGCGATCGCAACGGGAGATTTCTGTACCAACGACTGAGATTCTATCTGGGTAATCGTGCGCTCTACAAATGCTAAAGTTTCTAGGGGTATCAGTTGTAAGGAGAGGTTCTTTTGTGTTTCTAAGGGTTGAAATAGATTCGGCTTCTCAACAGAACTACGGACTAGAGTAGATTCTCCGAAAAGATTAATGGCGATCGCCACAGGACTCGTTTGTATCCACGCCATTAAACGCCAGAACAATCGCAGTGGTAGAACTAGAGTAGGATGATCAAGGCGACTAAGACGACGTTTAAATTTGTTAAATTTTGAAGTTTGTACTAGACGTTGCTGACGTAATAAATTAGCTATTTCCCACGTAATTCGAGCGGATATTTTTTGCTGTTGTTGGGGTGTTAAAATATCGAGGATTTCATTTTCAATTGTCACTAATACCAAAGTCCGTTCTACTAACAGGCTTGCCACTCCTTGAATAATCCAACGTTGGCTCTTATCTTGTTTACTGGTATCCAGATTACTAGGGTGTGGACAAAATAGAGTATTCTGTTCATTAGTGGATAATTGGTGATGAAGGTTTTTCTGGTTAACTTCAGTTTTATCCAGTGACCACTCACCACTCACCACTACCACAAAACTGGGTTGGGAACGAACTGACCCAGAGAGATTCGGAAGGGGTAAAATTTTGACTTCTTTGAGTACCCGCTGAATGGGAGTATCAGAAGTTGGGGGAGGTTTTTGGGGTTGGGACTGGGACTGAGTAAATGCTTTTAATCTAGCCCATCCTGATTCAGCTTCTGATAAAATTTGATGCCCTGCATATAGAGTAGCTTGTACGAATAAATAGACCGGATAAAGTAAAATTTGTACTCCCCAAATGGCAGCAACTTTCAGATGGCGTATGGCGCGATCGCCTTTAACAATCCAGCGGCGAGATTGCCGATTAATCAAGTTAAAGAATCTGCTGCGGTAGCGACTGTTAAGAGGGCGGGACATGGGTTTGGTTGTTGGTTGTTGGTTGTTGGTTGTTGGTTGTTGATTGTTTTTTGTCTACTGCACTTGCTATTGCCTTTTGTTCTTAATCAAGAATACCATAATCTGAAATCTGATTCATTGTCTTATGGCTTTATCTCATCCTCAATCTATCTCGCTAACTGAATCTATTGATAAATTACGTGCTTTAACTCAGATTGACGTTCAACAAAATTGGTATTCCTGCACGTCAGACCTCTCTATGGACTTGCTAGCCGATTCTATCTTTTTAAACGGGTCAATTGTTGAACTTAATGATAAAAATTATATTACTTGGTCAGCAGGTCATCAAGTGATGTGGTTGGGTCAACGATTCGTCGTTCCCCACAATTTACAGGGCTATCCTTTAGCTGGATTAGCATTACGGTTAGGGTTAATGTGGTGGGCAGAAGATGCCAAAATTTTTGTTAATGGTGAGTTAGTACAACAGGGAGATTTGTTTGATTCTTCAGCTAGAGTATTACTCAGTTCCGCCGTAGTTCCTGGAGAAGAAATTAAGGTAATGTTGCGATTGGTAAGTCCGGGTCATGATATTGGTGCATTAATGCGATCGCAGTGTATTTATGAATCAACAGACTCTATCGATCCGGGTTTCGTGGCTGATGAATTAACGATATTGAAAAACTATGTAGAAGCCTTTGAACCCGAAAAATTAAACCTAATAGCAACAGTCATATCTGACATTAATTGGAACGCTGTATCAGACCCAAACGAATTTACGCGATCGCTCTTCCAATTACGCCAAACTCTTCTCTTCAATACTCAGTCTTCAGATATTATCTCTTCAACTCAAAACTCAAAATTAAAAACTCAAAACTCTATCAAAATGCTAGGTCATGCTCATCTTGATATGGCTTGGTTATGGACAGTGAGTGAAACTTGGGACGTTGCTCAACGTACCTTTGAATCAGTATTAAGTCTACAACAAGAGTTTCCAGACTTAACATTTTGCCATAGCACACCCGCCCTTTATTCGTGGATCGAACAGCATCGTCCTGATTTATTTACGACTATCAAACAACACATTAATGCAGGTCGTTGGGAAATTGTTGGTGGAATGTGGGTCGAACCCGAATTAAACTTAATTGATGGTGAATCCATTATTCGACAAATTTTATATGCTCAATATTACGTCCAGAAAAAATTCGGTCAGTTAACAAAAGTTGCCTGGATTCCTGATAGCTTTGGTTTTACCTGGCAATTACCGCAAATTTTAAAACAAGGAGGAATTGACTATTTTCTTACCCAGAAACTGCACTGGAACGATACGACTAAATTTCCTTATGGTGTATTTTGGTGGCAGTCACCCGATGGTAGCCAAGTCCTGAGTTTGCTCTCTCCTCCTAACGTTGCTGGTGTGATGGATACTAATCCGATTACCATGACATCTTATGCTATTAATTGGAAAATTCAGACTCAACTAAACGATGTATTTTGGCTTCCGGGAGTTGGCGATCATGGGGGTGGTCCTACGCGCGATATGTTAGAAGTCGCAAAGCGTTGGCAGCAATCTCCATTTTTTCCAGAATTAAAATTTACTACGGCTTTAAATTATTTGCAAACTATCGAAAAAGCAGAGGATAGGAGCACTAATTCACCCTCAAACTCACCAATAATTCCCATTTGGAACGATGAACTCTATCTAGAATTTCATCGAGGTTCCTATACAAATCACGCTGACCAAAAACGATTAAATCGCCATTGTGAAAAACTATTATACCAAGCAGAACTTTTTGCATCTCTGGCAACAATAATCACCAATATTCCCTATCCTAAAACTCAGTTAGAGGATGCCTGGAAGAAAGTATTATTTAACCAATTTCACGATATTTTACCCGGAACATCAATACCCGAAGTGTTTGTGGAAGCGAATCAAGCTTGGCAAGAAGTCGAGGAAGTTAGTAGTAAACTATTAGAAACATCATTAAACGCGATCGCATCCCAAATTACCCTCCCTCCCCCTCCCCAACCCAATGCCCAACCTATTATTATTTTTAACCCTCTAAACTGGAAACGTTCAGAAGTCGTTAGTATTTGCTTACCAGAAGCAACCGAAACCGCTTGGGAAATCTACAATGTTTCAGGAGAAAAACTTCCCTCCCAACGCACAGAACCATCCACATTACTATTTCTAGCTAAAGATATCCCCTCCATTGGATATCATCTCTTTTGGTTGTGTGAAACTGATGAAACATTGACCGAAAATACCTTCAATCCAAAATCCAAAATCCAAAATCCAAAATCGAATCAAGACTTCATTCTAGAAAATGAATTTCTGCGCGTTATTGTTAATCTAGAAACTGGAGATTTGAGCAGTATCTTTGATAAAATACAACAGCGAGAAGTGTTAAGCGGTGCAGGAAATCAACTACAAGCATTTCAAGATAGTGGTCAATACTGGGATGCGTGGAATATCGATCCAAACTATACTCAACACCCCTTACCTCCAAGTCAATTACTAGGGATTCAACGGGTAGAATATGGAATGTTGCGATCGCGTATTCGGGTTGTGCGCCAGTTAGGAGAATCGAAGTTCTATCAAGATTACATTCTCGATAGCGAATCACCTATTCTTAAAATTGCCACAGTCGCCGACTGGCAAGAACGTCATGTATTACTCAAAGTAGCATTTCCCTTAAACCTAAATACTGACTATGCGACCTATGAAATTCCCTGTGGTGCTATCCAACGTACAACTCAACCTCAAACCCCAGAAGAACAAGCAAAATGGGAAGTTCCTAGCTTACGTTGGGCAGACTTAACTGATTTTACATTGCCGATTTTAAATTTTGAATTACACCCTACTAGTGAAAGTAAAACGCAATCGAACTCAACCAATAACTCTAAAATTCAAAATCCAAAATCCAAAATCCAAAATGGGTATGGAGTTAGTTTACTCAACGATTGTAAATATGGCTATGATGCCCAACCGTCTCAATTACGCTTAACATTACTCAGAAGTTCCACTTGGCCTGATCCAGATGCTGATCGAGGCATTCACCACTTCACCTATGCTATTTATCCTCACAGCAATAGTTGGCAGTCAGCAAGGACGGTTCACCGAGGTTATGAGTTAAATTTATCACTTCAAGTACTCCGATTTTTGCCAATACATACCAATTGTTCCAAACGTCTACCACCCGTTGGGCAATTATTAGAGTTACAAGCCGAAAATTTAATTTTAATTGCCTTCAAAAAAGCTGAAAACGTTCTTCCTCCACTCCCCACATCCGAATGGATTTTGCGGTGCTACGAATGCCACGGCGAATCAACAGATTTATCGTTAAAAAGTGACTTAGGTTTGAGTGTAGTTCATCCGGTCAATTTATTAGAACAACCAGTAAGTTTCTCTGAAGAATTACCCGATCAAAAAACCTTGAGAATTGCCCCTTGGAAAATCGCTAGTTTTGCAGTTACCAAAATATGATCATAGGGAATGAGTCCGTTTTATCGGAACTTCCCCAAATGTTTTGAAATTACCTGATACCGTCGGTCAAAAGGAAACTTCCGCTTGACAGTTTGGGCAAAAATGAGAAGAACGTCCTGTTAACTTGAGACGTTTAATCGAAGTGCCACAAACACGACAAGGTTTTCCTGTGCGACCATAGACCCAGGCGACACCGCTATACTTACCATTAACGCCCTGCACATTTAGAAAGCTACTAAAGGTTGTACCACCCGTCTCAATACCCACTTGTAACACTTGGATAATAGCAGTACGAAGTCGCTCAATCTGCTCTACATTCAACGCCGAACCTGGTGTTGCTGGTTGAATACCACTCACAAATAAAGCTTCATCGGCATAGATATTACCCACCCCAGCAACCAAGGACTGATCCAGAAGTATGGTTTTAATCGAACGCTGACACTTCTGCAACTTTTTAGCTAGATATTCTATCGAAAACTCAGCATCAAAGGGTTCTGGCCCTAGTTTTTTAAGACCTGTAATAATAGTTTCAGGTTTCTCTAATGGCGGAACCCACCACATCCGACCAAAGGTGCGCTGATCAACAAAACGTAATTCCCGATCGCCTGCCAAAAATAATCGTACTCGCGTGTGTTTGTGTAAGGGTTCCTCTTGATTAACCCATAATAGCTGTCCACTCATGCGTAGGTGAACGCCTAACCATCCTGCTTGAGAGTGGGGGGAGTGGGGAGTGGGGATGTTTAGTTTAGTTAGTTCAGCCAGTAAGTATTTGCCGCGTCGATACCAGTTTGTAATGATTGTACGTTGCAGTCCCGCCAAAAATGCAGCCGCAGAAAGAGGGTGGGCAATGCTGCGAGAAAGCAACACATCCCCACCCCGAATCTCTTGTCTCAAGGTTACTTCATTGAGTCCTTGACGTACTGTTTCAACTTCAGGTAGTTCCGGCACAATTGCAGGCTATTCCTTAGACTTTGCCTTTGCCTTTGCCTTCGGTGCTTCCACTTCTAGGAGTTCATCCAAAGCAAAGTTATTCGTGTTCACGCCAGAGGCATTGCCACTAAAACCGGTGTAGTTGACTTTCTCAAAACGGACGATTACGGGGTATTTGATACCACTTTGGTCTACGGAAGCGACTGTTCCTACATCTTGATACCAAAAGGATTCCTTGCGGAGAACCCGAACTTTAGAGCCACGTTGAACCATATAGACTTTTTCCTTGCGTTTATAGTTTTACAGCGTACTACTCGATGAGGGCGATTGGAGTGAATCTAATGTTTAAGTTTTATTACTAAAGTGAAGTGACATCCTCTGACGCTATATCCGTAAGGATTAGCGTCAGCTTCCCAAATTCACAATTGGGTATTCCTACTTCATCCGGAGTGCAACCACTTAACCGTCTGTAGGCAGACACTGTGAGTCCCACAGCATTTAATGCTTTATGCAAAATGTTAATGGCGGCATTCTCGTCCCTGTCCATTTCCAGGCTGCACTTCGTACATTCATGAAGTCGAACAGCTAATGTTTTGGGAACTTTGGTGCCACATCTGGAGCAATCTACTGTGGTATTGTGAGGACTCACCTTAACAAGATGTACGCCGCTTCTTAGAGCCACTGCTTCCAATATTGTTAGGAACTTACCCCAAGCCACATCGTAAATTGATTTAGCTAAACGTGTTCGACGCAAGCCTTTGATGTTTAAATCTTCAACAGCTATTAAGTCATATTGTTTTACCAGTTGATGAGCAATATTGTAATGAAAATTCTCCCGTTTTCTGCCAATACGTTGATGGATGCGGCAGACTTTTTCTTTTTGCTTTTGTGCGTTTCTAGAACCAGACGTCTTTCTGGCTAGGCGCTTTTGCTGACGGGCAAGATGTTTTTGGGTTTTTCTATAGTGTTGTTGAACCTCTACAGATTCCCCAACTGAAGTCACTAAAAAAGCTTTGAGTCCCAAGTCAATGCCTATAACAGTTTTGATTTCATCAATAGGTTTTGGGCTTGGAACTGAATCATCTTCTAGGGAAATAGCGATGTACCATCCATCGGCTTTCTTAACGATAGTCGCCGTCTTTAACTCAAACCCATGACTGAAAGGACGGTGCATGATAACTGGCATTGAACCTATCTTCGATAGGGTGAGAACACCAGCTTCTATTTTGTTGACCCCTGCTTTCGGGCCGTTAATCCTAGGAAAAGTGAAGGAGCGCATTTCCCCTTGTTTCTTAAACCTAGGTCTGCCTGCTCTTTTACCTGATTTATCGGGTTTTATACACCTCTGCCAAGCTTTATCTAAGCGCTTAAGATTCTGTTGCTGAACTTCAGCATGAATCTCCTTATAGATAGGAAACAGTTCCTTGGTAGTTTTTAGTTCTCCGGCTTGGAAATTATAGCTAGGAAACAAGTTTGGAATATCACCAATCGGCTCTGAAATTAAGCTACATCTATCAATCTGGCACCTCGTTCTCCGCAGCCAGTCAAATCGTTGACCTAGTGCGTAATTGAAGTGTCGTCGTAGCATCTCCAACCAAGTATCCATAATGGCGACTTGTTCGGTAGATGGCTTGATTCTATAGATGTGGGTTAGTTTCATGAGCTATATTTTACATCGTAAATAATTTAAAAACAGTTAGCAGTCGGCTGATTAGAAAAGAATTTCCTGAACAGGTGGGCAAGTTTTACTACAAGCCAGTCTTCTGGACTGGAGCTTATGCATGTCGCTAGTTGCGGTGGCGTGACATTAGACCAGCTCAAAGCCTATGTTCACAACCAGGAAGCTCCAGAAGAATAATGTTGCTACGCTTTTTAGGCTGGCTGAAATTCCCCTGCCACTATAGCAAAGCTTAGTGGCAGGGGAATTTCAGCATTTCAAGATGGAAAAGGGTTAAGAGGAAAAGAACTATTATTCGTTCCCTTTGCCCCTTAACCTTTCCCCCTTCCCCATCAGGCGAAGTCTCACAGACTTAGGTCAACGCTTCCAGGTAATCCCGGACTCGGTTGCGACGCTTGGGTTGGCGCAGTTTTTGCAGGGCTTTTGCTTCAATTTGACGTACTCGTTCACGAGAGAGTTCTAAAGCGCGACCAATTTCCGCTAAGGAGTAAGGATGACCATCACCTAACCCAAACCGCATACAAATAACATCCCGTTCGCGGGTCGTTAGATCGGCTAGGAGTTGCTGTAAATCCCGATGTAGGGCTTCTCGCATCAAGACTTCTTCGGGAGATGTTTCTTCAGTTTCCAGTAAGTCACCGAGTTCGGTATCTTTTTCCTTACCCACCTTAATTTCTAAGGAAACTGAGCGCGGAACTCGCAGTAAAACTTCCCGCACCTGGGGCGCATCCATTTCTAACTCTTTGGCAATATCCTCAACCGTTGCCGTCCGACCCCGTTCTTGGGAAATTTTACGCTGGGCTTTCTTGATTTTGTTGAGCTTTTCAGTAATGTGAACAGGGAGGCGAATGGTACGGCTTTGAGTGGCGATCGCACGGGTGATCCCCTGACGAATCCACCAATACGCATAGGTGCTAAAACGGTATCCTTTGGTGGGGTCAAACTTCTCTACTGCCCGCTCCAATCCTAGAGTACCTTCCTGAATTAAATCCAGCAGTTCTAAACCGCGATTTTGATATTTTTTCGCTACCGATACCACCAGCCGCAGGTTCGCCTTGATCATGTGTTCCTTGGCGCGGATACCTTGAGCTTGAATATGGTCTAACTCTTTCACAGTTAGTCCAGCTAACTCAGCCCAGCGCCGTTTCCCGGCTGACATACTGGGCTTAAGGTCAGAAACGTCGATCCCCGCCGTTGTAGCCCACCGTTCTAAGGATGGACGATGCCCCAATTGGGAGGCTAAACGATCATGGACATCAATGAGATGAACGAACCGCTGAATTATTTCTTCGTCTGGTGTAGCAGACTTTGCTCGCAAGTCCAACAGGCGCATATAGCGCTGAACTTTTTGGGCTTCTGAGACTTCCTCATCTCGCCTCAGTAAACGAACCCGACCAATTTCTTGAAGGTATAACCGCACGAGATCGGTGGTGCGGCGGCTAGCACTTTTAGCCAAGGTCGTTGTGTCTGTCTCATCAATGTCTGCGTCAATTAAATCATCCACTGAGCTTTCCAGATCGTCGCTTGTACCGTTCAGCTCTAGGCTGTAGGCAGGCAGATCGTGGTCGAATTCCGTGTCGGCATAGAAAGGAGTGGCTGGCATAGTGATCTCTTTATTACGACAGATGACAACACCTGATGAAGAGTGCGTCACCATTTATTACCTAGTTATTAGAATTCCCACCCTTGATGATCGGATAACAGCGCTGATACTTTTTTTTTGACATCCAAGGGCATCGATTTAAACGAGTAGCCGTTGTGGATGTCTACTGCTATACGTGTTGCTTCAGTCTCAACCGCGACATCAAAATTGGCGTTGAGCCTAAAATCTGTCGTGGGTATGATGACTGGGCTTCTCCTCATAGCACACAGTATAAGCGATACACCATTGGGGAATAGTGACCTTAGTCAAAGGCTCTATTAATCTACATCACCAATCCGGTCGATTCCTGAAAGATTCCCCAGATTTAAGAGAAAATTTTGGTTTACAGGGTTCAACCAGGCTTCTGCGTTGCTGAAACTAGGATTTGCAATGTTACGAATATAGCGGAAGTTTCCCCAAAACTAAATAACGGAATCGTTATAGAGAGAGAATTCTAGCCATTGTTGCTTCCTTAGTGGGTACATATTTTGAAAGTCTTCGGTTCAAGCTCACCTAATTATCAACGACCCCGCTTCAGATCATAGAGAACTTTCTCCAAATACCAGCGTTCTGATTTACCAGGATTTTTAATCCTAGCTGAAGACATTAACCTTTCGGCTGTATCCGTTTTTACTCGTTGTTGAAGTTCTCTTTTTAAGGACGCAGAGTTCCACTCTTCAAGCCTTTTTTGAAATTTCCCTGCCAGCCCCAGTTTGATAAAGGTTTGGTTACTCTGCCGAGCTAGTCGTTTACATTTTGAGGTTGATTTTAAACAATAAATTAGAAGGGCAGCAGCAGCAACGGCTATTAGAAATCTTACCAGATTAACCCCAACCACCATCGGGCTATAGTAAATACAAGCGATTAGGAGGAGTGAGATACCAATACCGCCATAAAAAATCTGAGTTCCTCTATCTCCAAATCGCCGCCTCAAAACTAATACCTGTCTGCTATTCCAAAAAAATTTGGGCTTGCATACACCTCCCAAAATTAGGAGCAGACTCATCAAGTAAATTGCGCCTAAACACATAAAGCTACCTCAAGACTTTACTCGACTACAACGCTTTAGTTTTTCTTTTCGCACATTCCGCCAATTAAGGTATCTATAGCGGGTGGATTTGATTCGTGAAAAAAGGGGGACAAGGGGGGTAGGGTTTCACAGCTTATTTCCCCTCGCTATATAATGTTTTACAAATTATTAAGTAGGTGTGCATAAATAAACGTAAAACCTGAAAAGCTGATTTCCTTGCTGTAAGGGGCTTATGGCTTCTGGTATTGTTATTTTAATTATGAGCGCCTACTTGCTGTTTATAAATAGTATATAATATCATAAATCTTACCCTATCGGTGATAAATAAAATCGTGACAAGTTTAACTCAAAATTATTAACCAATAGACCCGCCTTGACTACAAATAAAGACTCTCCCGGAGTTCAGGTGATAAGGTTTACTAATAAAACCATCTAAGTTGATTTGGGTATAGTCTTACCTCAGAACGAGGTTCTCCATCACCATCGCTTCGGGAGAGATACTCATGATTGGCACAGTGGAAACCTAAAGACTAAGTGATAGATCTTCACAACTTATGCCAGGGTTGGAACCCATTTTCCACACCAATAAAAGCGGGTGCGAGTTCAGGATGATGACGACGAAGAACTGTGATAAAGGAGTTATTCTCAATCCAATCTAAACCCAATTGAGTGTAAATTTCTGCCCTGTAGTCTTTGGTGAAGAAGCGATCGCTTTTCAGTCGTCGAGATGCCATCAGAATAAAAACTCGAAAAGCCGTATCACTAAAACCAAAGCCATCTGGTAAATCTTCGGCAAACAAACCCACCATTAAATCAACACTATCAATATCATTGTTATAAACTTCCCGCAGTTCCTTTGCCCATTGTTTATTACTGGTAATTTCTTCAAACGACTTGACTCGACCCCGACCAATAATTTCTCGAAAACGATTGTAGCGAGGAACGCCTCGTTCGCGATCGCGCAGAATATCAACCGCTGCTAAATCAAACACTTCACCATCATCTTTAACAAGCTGGCGCAGGAAATGGGGATAATTATGGAGTGTAATTGCTCCAGGGTAGCTGATGCCAAACGAATATAATAAATCCGGCATTGCTACTTCCTTCATGAAATCACGAGTCTTTTTCCCAAATACTTCACGGAACTCTTTCTTAACTACAAATTTGCCTTTTGAGTGCGAATAAAATTCCAACTCGTCTGGAATTAGAGGGTGCATCCGATAGACCGATACAAACTCTTCTGTAAGGGAATAGGGAGCTGTATGATGATCAGTTGAAGAACCAATAATTCCGCTCAGAACTTCACCCTCACCAATCCGCCCGATCATTTTTTTGAAATCTCGTCCCAATAATCCCCACCAATTGGTATTCATAGCAATGGTTGTAGCGGGATGGGGCAAAATTGCTGGAGTCCATTCAACGGTATGAATTTTAGCCAGCAAAGCAGCGTTAATCAAACGAGCATGGTCGAAAAGTTTCTCGTCTTTCCAATCAGGATAATCATGTTTGAGGGCATCGCAAATTGCATTATGTTCTTTAACAAACAGGGTATGCAACAGACTTAAACCAACCCACCAAGTACCGGGAAATCCTACATCATCAATCCCATCTTTTTCATTGAGAGGTAAGAATCCATCCTCACTAATCACCATTTTCCCATCAACATGGGAGCGGAGTCTATCAATAGTTGCTTGGTCACTACCATAAATTTGAGACGCATCCCACCAATGGGTTACTTTATTAATAAATGTTGGTGGATTTTGTTGATTTTCCTGGCGTGTTGGATCGTCTAAGGTTTTTCTAACAGCTAAAGGTCGGTGTTCTTGAGGCCAAGGATCGCCTTCGGGAAGAGGTATTTCGTATTTATTATTAGGTTGATCGGGGGGTTTACTATCACCATGACTAAACCAATCATGAGTTTGGAATTGAATCCATGAAGCTGCATGGAGATTTAAAATAGTTGCCGGATGAAATGTATCTCGTGCTAATAAGACTTGACTAACAACTCTCGGATTGGGTTTGAGTAGATTTGTTTCATCAAATTTAGCATCTTTCAGCGGTACATTTCGCCCTAACCGAGTACCAACCATACCCATTTCTGGATGTTCCAAGTCGTTGAAACTGCCATCAGCAGTACGGCTTACTAAATGGCGATTATCGGCACTTGGAACAGGTTTAGGTAGTTCGTCTTTGTTGGGGAGTTGGGATGTATCGTGCAGGTTTTTTTCGCGTAACTTATTGCGAAATTGAATAAGTTTTAGAAGGGCAAGGGGAGTAAATAACTTATACCAGGGAATTGTAAACATGGCGGTGTCCTTTTGTTTTTGGTTGTTTGTTGTTTGTTGTTTGTTGTTAGGTGTTGAATAGCAATTTTTACAACTGGCAATACGGCTCTAATGGTACTTTAGCGATATTTTCCAAAAGTGGAAGTACCCTTGAGGGTACTATGTAATCTGAGAAGAATTCATCAAAAGCTTATCGATTATAAAATGATGAAAGTCTAATACCAAGTTGCGTTCATATGTAGTACTTTCTTTCCCCTTAGTCCCCCTTGCTCCCCCTTGTCCCCCTTGTCTC